>WRJS01000011.1 GCA_009778475.1 Kiritimatiellota bacterium
GGATGACTTTTAACCACGATGGACACAATGGTTTTCACAATAGGCACAACAATAGTGTCCATTGTGCATTCTATTGTGTCTATTGTGGTTAACGAAAACGGAGGTTTATTTTAGACAGGATTAACAGGATTACCTATCACCTATTACTTATCGCATATTACTTATTACCTATTACATTTCTTTGTGCCCTTCATACTTTTGCGTGAATGCCCCCTCATGGTTCTTGCCTTGTACTTACCTTCCTCGACGGGATACGGAAATAGGAGGCGCGTTTTTCTGTTGAGAGGGACATCCCTGCGGGATGCTGCTAAATATACAACCATGTTAATCAGATTTGCTATAACAGGCATTCCCAGCAGCGTCCCCCCTCGCGCCGCAGGGGCGGGGCGGATTGGCGGCAGAGGCCGCGCGCGTCCGGGCAGCGCGGGGCAAAGGCGCAGCCGTCCGGGAGATTGTCCGGCGACGGCACGGTCCCGGGGATGTCGCGCAGGACGGCCCCCTGCGGGGAGTCGAGCATCGGGACCGCCGCGAGCAGCCCGCGCGTATAGGGGTGGCGCGGGCGCGCCAGGACATCCTCCACGCTCCCGGACTCGATAACGCGCCCCGCGTACATCACGTTCATGCGGCTCATGCGCCCCGCGACAAGCCCCAGGTTGTGCGTGATGAGCAGCACCGCCATCTGGTACGCCGCCGCCAGCTCGTCGATGAGGTCCAGCACCTGCCGCTGCGTCGTCACGTCGAGCGCGGTCGTCGGCTCGTCCGCGACCAGCAGCTTGGGGTGCGACGCGAGTGCCATCGCCAGCATCACGCGCTGTTGCTGGCCGCCGCTCATCTCGCACGGGAAGGCGCGGACCGCGCGCGCGGGGTCCGGCAGGCCGACGCGGGCGAACAGCGTCTCCGCCCGTTCCGCGCGCGCGCGTCTCGGCAGGTGCCGCAGGCATTCGGCGATCTGGTCGCCGACGCGCATGACGGGGTTGAGGCTCGCGGTGGGGTCTTGGAACACATACGCCATGCCGCTCCCCCGGACGCGCCGTATCGCGCTCGCGGGGAGCGCCAGCAAGTCAGCGCCGTCGAACAGGACGCGCCCGGAGACGCGCGCGGAATCCGTCGGCGGCAGGCGCGCCAGCGAGAGCGCGGTCAGGCTCTTGCCGCACCCGCTCTCCCCCACCAGCGCGACGCGCTCGCCGGCGCGGATGTCGAACGACACCGAGCGGACAGGCACGGTCACGCGCCCGTCGCGCGTGAACGCGACCGAAAGGTTTTCGACCTGTAGCAACGGTGATGACATAAGCCCGAGAGTATAGCCTATAGCCCGTGCGGAAAGCGAGCGATTTTTTTTGGGCGGCTTCCCCTCAAAGCGAAAAAAAAGACCGCTGGACTTCCAGCGGCCTTTTTTTTTCGCTTAGGACCCCATCTCGCGCATGGCGCGTCGGGAGCGGCTGCGGATGCGGGCGCGTGCCGATTTGTGGCGGGCCTTCTCGCACGGCTTCTCGTAATAACGGTTATTACGCAGCTGCTTCAGCAGGCCTTCCTTGTCCATCACTTTCTTCAAGCGCTTGAGCGCCCGCTCGACGGACTCGCCTTTCTTCAATCGCATTTGGATCACGCTAATTCACCCCCTCTCGTCCGATTCCTCTCTTGCGGGGAAAATGGTGGTAGGGCTTGGATTCGAACCAAGGAAGGCAGTTGCCAGCAGATTTACAGTCTGCCCCGGTTGGCCACTTCGGTACCCTACCATCCGCAAAAAAGAGATAGAAATATATCAAACCCGCCGAAGAAGGTCAAGCCCGAGATTTTATTTTTTTGCAATCGTCATCCTGCCCCCGAGTGTGCTATACTGAAAACGTTTTTTAACGGGAGTGGGTGCCGCCGCGCGTGTGGGCAGGGCGGCGCGGGGTTTGTGTGTTATGCGTGTTGTGTTCATGGGTTCATCAGAGGCGTCAGCGGTCACGCTGAAAGCGCTGCGTAAATTACCGATGCTGAATATCGTCGGCGTGGTGACGCAGCCGGACCGTCCCTGCGGCCGCAAACAGCACTTCACGCCGTGCCCGTGCAAGGTGTACGCGGTGGAGAACAAGATCGGCCCCATCATCTCGCCGGAGAGCGTCAACGCGCCCGAGACCCTCGCGCAGCTGGCGGCGTGGAAGCCGGACGTGATCGTCGTGGTCGCGTTCGGGCAGTTCCTGGGCAGGAAGGTGCTGTCGCTCCCGCCGCACGGGTGCGTCAACGGGCATTTCTCGCTGCTGCCCAAGCACCGCGGCGCGTCGCCCATCCAGCACGCCATCGCGGAGGGCGACGAACTCTCCGGCGTCACCATCATCCAGATGGACGAGGGCATGGACAACGGCGACATGCTCCTGACCGCGCAAGAGCCCATCTGCTCCGACGACACCGCCGTCACCCTCATGGAGCGCCTCGCCATCCTCGGCGCGGTCACCATGGCCAAGGCCCTGCGCCTCATGATCGCGGGCGAGCTCAAGCGCGCGCCGCAGGATCACGAGAACGCCTCCTACGCGAAGAAGATGCAGAAGAACGACGGGCGCATCGGCTGGGCGAAGCCCGCCTGGCTCATCGAGCGCTGCGTCCGCGCCTTCGACCCGTGGCCCGGGGCCTTCGCGTTCCTGCCCGGCTGCACCGCGAAGCCGAGCGCGGCCGAGCGCATCAAGGTTATCGAGGCGAAGGTGATGCCCGCGCCCGAGGACATCGAGACCGTCCCCGGGATGATCTGCGCGCTCTCGCCCCTCGGGCCGCTGGTGGCCACGGGCGAGAACGCCCTCTGCCTCACGGTCGTGCAGCCCGAAGGCCGCCGCCGCATGGACGGCAAGTCCTTCATCAACGGCCGCTCCCTCCGCGTCGGAGACAGGTTCGCCTAGCGTTCTGTAAAATGAACCCCTCTCGGAAGGGCGTGGCTTGAATGGCGGCCAGACCTGACGGCCGGACAACGGGACGACGGCAGACGGGGTGGTTAATTTATTGCGCGTTCCCTTTCGGTCGCTCGCGCACTTCCTTGACGGCGGTGGTGCCGTCCCGCATATCGATTTTTCTTTCCGACTTCATTACCACTTTTGAACAAGAGATTGTTTCCCTTCCCGTATTTTCGTTGCAAGGGGAAAAATGCGACCGTGCTTTATTTTGCCGCTCTGCGCTTGACAACGCGCGGCGGATGCCTTATTGTACGGTTGATAAAAAAGGGAGGATTGACCTATGACGGGTATGTTTGATTTGAGCGGGAAGAAGGCGCTAGTCACAGGCGCGGCGGTCGGGATCGGGCGCGGTTATGCCGTGGCGCTCGCGAAGGCGGGGGCGGACGTCGCCGTCGTTGACCTTGATGACAAGACGGGGCCGAAGACTGCGGAGGAGATCAAGTCGTTCGGGCGGGACGCGCTGTTTGTCCGTTGCGACGTGACGGACAAGCAGGAGGTCGAGGGCATGGTGGATGCCGTCGTGCGGCATTTCGGTCGCCTCGACATCGGCGTGAACAATGCCGGGATCGGCATCCTGGGCGGCGACGTTGACTATTCGCTCGACGCGTGGAACAAGGTGATCGCGGTCAACCTGACAGGGATGTACCTGTGCGCGCAAGCCGAGGCGCGGCAGTTTTTGAAGCAGTCGCCGGTGCAGGGGAAAATCATCAACACGGCCTCCATGTCGGCGCGGATCTGCAACTGCAACGCCTCGTACAACGCATCCAAGGGGGGCGTCGTCGAGATGACGCGGATGCTGGCTGCCGAGTGGGGGGGCTACAACATCAACGTGAACTGCATCAGCCCGAGTTATATCCTCTCGCCGATGCACGCCTCGACGCCGCTGGAGGTCCGCGCGCGGATCCGCGAACTCACGCCGCTCGGGTACGTCCAGCGGCCCGAGGACCTGCACGGGCCGGTCGTGTTCCTTGCGTCGGACGCGTCGAACTACGTCACGGGGCTTGACCTGCTCGTGGACGGCGGCCACACCTTGAATGCCTGGCTCACGCCGCTGGGGCGCGCCGTGCCGCCGCGCGTCTCCCCTGCCGAGGAAACCGTGCAACTCAAGCACGACCTCGCCGCGATGGGGCTCCCGTTCGACGCGGACGGCATCAATGAATCGCTGCACCCGGAAATCGCGGATGCGTTCAAGGCGGCGTTTGGAATCGTGAAATGACCTCGCAGCAACTGGCTTCGATGATCGACGTGAGCGCGGTGCGGGCGGACTCCGCCGAGCGCGATGTCCGCGCCGCCGCAGAGTGCGCGATGGCGCATTCGTGCGCCGCCGCCTTCGCGCTTCCCGCATTCACGCCGGAACTGATTGAGATGCTGCGCGGCACGTCGGTTGTCGCCGGCGGTGTCGTCGGGTTCCCGGGCGGCGGGGAGACGACCGCGATGAAAGTCGCGCAAGCGAAGGAACTGGCCGCGCTCGGCTGCGGCGAGATCGACATGGTGCAGAACATCGGCAAACTGCTTTCCGCTCGTTTCGGGGAGGTCGAGGCGGACATCGCCGCCGTCAAGCAGGCCATCGGGGACGTGCCGCTCAAAGTGATTCTTGAATGCGCGTACCTCTCGCCGGGCCTCATCGCGGCGGCATCCGGAATCGCCGTCCGCGCGGGCGCGTCTTGGGTGAAGACCGGCACAGGCTGGGCTTCGCCCGGGACGACGGCGGAGCAGATCCGGCTCATCAAGCAAACCGTCGGGGACACCGCGAAAATCAAAGCGGCGGGCGGCGTCCGCGACTTGGACACGCTGCTCGAGATGCACCGCCTCGGCGCGGAGCGTTTCGGGATCGGCTACAAAACGGCAACGGAAATTTTTACCGCGCTCCAACAGCGGTTATGATGCAGGACACAATTAGCAGAGGATTTTGTTTAGACAGGATTTACGCGAGGATTTTCAACCACAATGGTTTTCTCGATAGACATAATAGCAATGGCACACCGATTGGAAATAGTGGCCATCATGAATCCGATCGTGTTTCGGGTTTTGAGCCATCTCCCTGCCTTTCTTTTTTTTATGCTTAGGTTTGTGGGCGCTATTTTATTGCCCATTCAGTGCCTCCTGATGCTGATACGCAACCGGCGAGAAAAATCGCAGTCGAAAAAACAGATTCGCGAGGCCATCGAGACGATGGAAGGGAAAGGACTCGTAACCCGAAAGACAGAGAAAACATCCCGCAATCAAGGGAAATACCGCCCGAAGAATTGGGCCTCAAAATGGATAGCCTATTCCAGAAGCCTCCCCATATCCAGTCAGCGCTACCAAATGAGCGGGCGAGAGCTCCCGCCCCTCCCGAAACAAGACGACTGAGGTGGAACCCCATACGGCTCGCGGGGACGCTCGCCCTCCATGTGTCTGACGGCTCGCGGGGACGCTCGCCCTCCATCGTGGAATCTGTATTTTACAGGACACGAGGTCTCCTACGTCCCCTTTTTGTCCCCTGAGCACCCCCGCAGGCCGTGGCATCAGAAAAACGGCATCAGCACATTCCGCGCCGTCCTGAGCGCCCACTCGCGGCCCTCAAGCGTCTTGCCGAAGGTGTCGTCCTCGACCTCGATGCAGACGGGGCCGCGGTAGGACGTGTCCATCAGCGCGGCCATGAATTTCGACCAGTCCAGATCGCCGTACCCGGGGATGCGCGGCTGGTGCCACTCCAGCGGGTTCGCGAAGATGCCGACTTGGTTCAGGCGGTCGCGGCGGATCCTCACGTCCTTCGCGTGGATGTGGAACAGCTTGCCCTCGAACTCCCTGAGCGGCAGCAGCGGGTCCATCTGCTGGAGGATGAAATGCGAGGGGTCATAGTTCAGGCCGAAGCTGTCGGACGCGATGTCGCTGAACGCGCGCCGCCAGATCGTCGGCGACGTGAAGAGGTTCTTGCCGCCCGGCCACTCGTCCTTGGTGAAGAACATGGGGCAGTTCTCGATGCCGACGCGCACGCCGTTGTCCTCCGCGAGCGCGATGAGCGGCCGCCATGTCTTGAGGAAGCGCGGCCAGTTGTCGTCAACGCTCTTGGTCCAGTCACGGCCGACGAACGTGTTGACCTGCCTGACCCCGAGCAGGGGCGCGGCCTTGATGACCCTTTTGATGTGCGCGACGGCGGCCTGCGCCACCTCCGGGTTCGGGTCGAGCGGGTTAGGGTAATAGCCCAGGCCGGAAATCTCGATGCCGTAGCGGTCGCACAGACCGCGCACCTCATCCGCCTGCGCACGGGTAAAGCGCGTCACGTCCACGTGCGTCACACCCGCGAATTTCCGCTCGGCCTTGCCCACGGGCCAGCACATCAGCTCCACGCAGTCAAACCCCTCCGTCGCGGCAAACGCCAGCACGTCGTCGAGACTCCGCTCCGCCAATATCGCGCTCACAAAACCTAACGTCATCATGCCTGTTCCTCCTTTTTGACAAAAGCTCCAAACCGTTTATGGATGTCACTATACCATTTCCGGGCGAGGAGAGGCAACGGTTTTTTTGAATATCTCGCGCAAAGGCGCGGAGACACAGAGAGGATTTTGGATTTTGGATTTTAAATTTTAGATTTTAGATTTTAGATTTCAGGTTTCAGGTTTCAGGCTGAAAAACCAATCCTGTAAAACCCTGTTAACCTTGGTGACATTTTTTTCATCACAGGGTTTGACATCTGACCTGCGTTTCGGTATATTGTCTCTTTCACTTTATCCGGAAGGAAGGCCACAGTGAGTGTCGTGAAAACATTATTGGATTTACAAGAGATTGATGGACGCATTCGGACGTTGCTGCAGGAGGTCAAAGACATCCCACAACGCAAGGAGCTGGAAGCCGCCCGTCTGAATGACGCCCACGCCGCACTGGAGCAGGCAAAGCATGAGATGAAGGTCGCCCAAGCACGGATTGTGGAGGCCGAGCTGGAGGTCAAGGCCCGGCAGAACAAGATCACCACCCTCAAGCAGAGCCAGTCCCAGCTCAAGACCAACAAGGAGTTTCAGGCCTACAACACCGAGATCGCTAAAATCGAGGCGGACATCGACAACTACGAGGCCCGCCTCATCGTTGCGATGGACGACCTCATCCCGCGCAAACAGGCCGTTGCCGACCGGGAGTCCAAGCTCATGGAGGAACAAGCCGTCGTGGATGCTTACTCCGCCGAACTGGACGCGCGGCTCGCGGAGGTTACGGCGGAACTGGAAACGGTGGAGGCGGCTCGCGGAGATGCAGCGAAACAGGTGCAACCGCGAGCCTTACTGTATTACGACGGCTTGCGCGTGCGCGGCAGGAAATGGCCTGTCGTCGTGCAGCTCCAAGAGGACGGTGTCTGCAAAGGCTGCAACCTGCGCCAGCCGCCTTCCGTCGTGCAGCAGGCGCGCAGGGGCCAGGATTTGACGACGTGCCAGATGTGCGGGCGTATCCTGTACATGGGCTGAACAATTTACGGCAGGGGATTGCGTGACCGGTCGCTCCGGCTTCGGCCGGGGAGGAAAGTCCGGACTCCATAGGGCAAGAGGTCCGGTCGTTAAGGCCGGAGGGGCGTCGCGACAACGATGTCAACGGAAAGTGCCACAGAAAACAAACCGCCCCAATCGAGCGAGCGGGGTAAGGGTGCAAAGGCGGTGTAAGAGACCACCGGGTCGTCGCGAAAGCGCGGCCGCATGGCAAACCCACTCTGGAGCAAGACCAAATAGGAGGTTCGATGACGCTGCCCGCGTCACTCTGGCATTCGTGCCGGATAGGGCCACGGGTAGGCCGCTTAGATGAATGATCGGAGCCGCGCTAGCGGTGAACAGAATCCGGCTTATTCGCGCTTTCCCCCTGCTTCTTTTTTAAGGTGGCACGGGCATTCTTGCTCGTGTCTTTCTGCGATGCGGGCAGCGATGCCCGCATCATCTTTCATCTCTTTTCCGCCGAAGCCGCGCAGGAGGTTGGCGGTGTGGGAGGACGGGAGAGGGGTGTCGGCGCGGAGGGCGCGAAGCGTCGCGGGGAGGGCGCGGTGCGCGGGGTCAGGGGACCATGAGAGGTCGATGCGCAGGCGCGTGCAGAGGGTCTGCGCAAGGTATCCGGCGAGGCACAGAGGGGATGCGCTGACGGTTACCCAGCGACCGTCGAGATGGTGCGTGATGAAGGCGCGGTTGCGGCGGTCGGCGAGGGCGAGGGGGCTTGCGGCCGCGGTCTCGGGGATACACGGCGCGGTCTCAGAGATGAAGAGCGGCGTGTGCTGGTAGGCAATCAGTTCTGGCACGGGGTTAGCATGGCTGGCGAGCGTGCGGATGGTCGCGAGGTCGAGCTCGGGGGAGAGCACGAATGAGCGTATCCCGAAGTGCGCGAGCTCTGTGGCCGCGACGCGGTTGAGCGCGTAGAGGCTCCAGTCGGATGACGCGGGCGTGATGCCGAGCTCGCGGAGCAGGTGGTGGCCGGCGAGGTCGGCGCATTCCCATGCGGCCCAGCCGTCGGCGCGGAGGCGCGTGACGGTCTGGCGGAGCTCGGCGCGTTCGGCGTCGTGCGAGATGAGGGGGAGGGCGAGTATGAGTGCCGAGTTGGATGCTCGGAGTTCGGAGTTGGAAGTTCGGGCTTGGGCCCATTGCGCGAGGCGGGGGGCGAGCGCGGGGTAAGGCGTGTGGCCGATCGCGAGGACGACAGTGTCGAATGCGCGGAGGGTGTCGGTGTCGGGGGGAGGGGTGTCGGGGCGGGTTTTCAATACCAGCGGCGTGAACGCCGCTGCTGCTACTGTATCTGGCGGCGTGAATGCGGCTGCTGCTACTGCATCTGGTGGTGTGAATGCGGCGCGGATGCGGAGGAGGTGCTGGGCGCGGTGGTGCTGGTGTGCGCGGGTGAGGGCGGCGAGGGCGGCGCGGCGGGCCTCGTTCAGCTTGGAGGGGGGCGCGTAGCAGTGGTCGGGGTCGCGGACGGCCAGCGTGTTCAGGGTCCAGCCGGATTCGCCGAGGCGCCCGAAGGCTTTGCGCACGGCGGCTTCGGTCTGACCGGGCTGGCGCGAGGGGGTGAGGGCGTAGGGGAGGGAAGCGGTCACGGTGATGGCGGGGGAGGCGGCGACAGTGACGGCGATCGCCCGTCCCGCTCGAACACCGCCTCCCGCGGTGATGGCGGGGGAGGAGGCGGCGGTCACGGCGATGCCGTCGGGTGAGAGCGTGACGGTGAAGTCTGCGGGACGCCCAGCGGAGAGCTCGGCCTCGCGCAGGGAGCGTATGGGGTAGGCGCGGCGGACGGCCTGGGAGGCGGAGCAGAAGACGGGTGCGCCGCGCGGGATGGGCGCCGGGGCGTCCAAGGGGAGCGCGACTTCGGCCGTGGCGTCCGCAGGGAGCGCGATGACGGTGTGCGCACTGCCCGCGGCCCGCAGGAGGTTGACTGCGCAGCCGAAGGGCTTGCCGCCGTCGGGCAGCTCGATTTGCAGGCCGTCGTGTTTCTCCAGTGCGCGGCGGGTGGTGAAGCGCAGCCAGCGCGTGCCGTCGCGGTCGCGCAGCACAGCTTCCACGCGCCCGATGTACGCGCCGCGATGGCCGATCGACAGTGGGTCGATGGGGGTGCTGGCGCCATCCGCGTAGAGGGTGGTCCAGGGGCGGCTGAAGATGGTCTGGAGGTCTTGGATGAGGCGGGCCTCGTCACCGGGGGTGAGGCTGCGGTCGAGCTTGCGGCGGTAGTAGTCGGTCACGCAGGCGACGTAGAGGGGGTTTTTCATGCGGCCCTCGATTTTCAGGGCGTGGGCGCCTGTGGCGGTGAGGGTGTCGAGGATGGGCGCGAGCGCGAGGTCCTTCATGGAGAACGGGTAGCGCGACGTGGCGCCGGGCGCGGCGAAGGCTTCGCGGCAGCAGTAGGCGCACCGGCCGCGGTTGCCGCTGCGCCCGGTGGCGTGCGAGGAGAAGAGGCACAGGCCGCTGTAGCTGTAGCAGAGTGCGCCGTGGATGAAGACTTCAATCTCGACGCCGCACTGGCGGACGATGCGGCGGATCTCGTCGCAGGTCAGCTCGCGGGCCAGCACGACGCGCGTGAAGCCGAGGCTTTTCAGCGCCAGCACGCCGTCGAGGCTGTGCGCGGCAAGCTGGGTGCTGGCATGGAGGGGGAGCGACGGGAAATGCTCGCGGATGAGGCGTGCGATGCCAAGGTCTTGGACAATCACACCGTCCGGCGCGAGGTCGGCGAGGAGATCGAGCGTAGCCAAGGCGTCATCGATTTCAGCATCGCAGACGAGCGTGTTGAAGGTGACGTAGATTTTCTTGGCCGGCGAGAACGTCCGCGCATACGCCAGCAGCACGCGCAAGCGGTCCGGCGTGAGGTTGTCCGCGTCGGCGCGGGCGGAGAAGCGCGGCAGGCCGAGGTACACGGCATCCGCGCCGTACTGGAACGCGGCCAGCGCGGCATCAAACCCGCCAGCAGGGGAAAGCAGTTCAGGGGGCGTACTCATCAAAACGCATCTCGTCGGGGAGGGCGGCATGGAAGGCGGCGGCGAGGGATTGGGCGTAGTCGCCAGTGTAGTCGCCGCACAGGAAGCGGGGGTAGGCCTCATCGCAGAAGCGTTCCCAGGAGGTCTCTTCGGCACCGGGCATGATGGGGTAGAAACATGCGCCGTTCGCGTCGGCGGCCTGCTGGTCGCCGACGGCATCGCCGATCATGAGGATGCGTTCGGGGGGGTAGCGCCCGGCAGCGGCGGCACATATCTGCTGGGCCTTTGTGCCGAACTCCAACCCCGCGATCGCGCCGACGAATGACCGTATGCCGTGGGTGTCCCATTCGTGGGTGAGCGCGGCCTCGGGGGTTTGCGAGATCACGACCGCGTCGCTGTCCGCCTGAATCTGCGCGAGCGCCTTGAGGGCGGCGGCGAAGGGCGGCACGGGCTTCATGTTGGCGGCGATCTCGTTGTCCACCGCGAGGCTCCAGTCGTACACGCGCTGGAGCTCGGCGTCGGGCGTTTGCGCGAGGGCCTGCCTGAGGGTGGGGTTGCCGAGCGGCACGCCGGAGGCGAGGTAGGCTTTGAGCGCGCTAAGGTCGGGGTACGTGAGGTTCGCGCCTTGCGCACCGGGATGCGCGCGCAGGAGGCCGAAGGTGCGGATGAGCGCGGCGAAGCGGTTGCTGCCGCGGGTCTTGGAGGTGAGGTTCACGAACTCGGCGCAAGCGCGAAGCTGCGGCTCGACGCGCTCCAGCCCCCAGAAGCGGATGATGAGCGGGTGGAAATGGAGGCATTGCTTGACGCGCATGGAGTCGAAGACGCAGCCGTCGGAGTCGATGCCCACGAGCGTGTCGTGGCGGCGGGGTATGTGGAGGGAGGGCATGGGGGAAGGTTGAGTTTTTAGTTTCTAGTTTCTAGTTCCTAGTTTCTAGTTTTTAGTTTCGACTGAAATCGATTGATGGCGACTGAAGCCGACTGAAATCGATTGGTGCCGGATTAAGGAGGCGAAAGCCGGGGGCTATTCATCCGTCAGGCGGAAGGGTTCTGTGGCATCGCCGGTTTTGCTGTTGACGATGGCCTCGATTTTTTTCTCGACCTCGTTGAGCTTGACGGTGCAGAACTGGAGGTGCTGCTGACCTTCCTCGAAGGATGCGATCATCTTGTCGAGGTCCATCTCGCCGGACTCCATCGCGGATACGATTTGCTCCAGACGTTTGAGCGCGGTCTCGAAGCCTTGCGGCGTGTCTTCTGTCGTGGCCATGGCGTTTACCTGTTGAGGGTTTGGAAAAGGGTTTCGCTGATGACTTGGTTGATGCGCACGTCGCCGAGGGCGGCGGGGAGCGCGAAGCGGATTTCGCCGTCTGCGTTTTTCTTGTCGATCCGCATGGCATCCCAGAGCTGCGCCAAGGAGGTTCCGGGGGGGAGCGCGGTGGGCAGGCCGACGCTTGCGAAGGGCGCCGCGATGGCATCCGCGAAACCGCGTGCCGCCAACCCTGCGGCCTCGGCGAGCCGCGCCTCCGCGACGGTGCCGATGGCGACGGCGTTACCGTGCGGCATGGCGAATCCCGCCAGCTTCTCCAGCGCGTGGCCGATGGTGTGGCCGAGGTTGAGCTTGGCGCGGTCGCCCTGTTCGTAGGGGTCGGCGGTGATGATGTTGATTTTGACGCGCATGGCGCGTGCGACGAACGCGGCGAGCTGGCGCGGGTCTTGCGCGGCGGGGCAAGGGCGCTGGCCGGGGTTTGCCGCGCAACAGGCGAAGCGCGGCAGGAAGTCGAGCAGCGCAGGGTCTGCGATGATGGCGTGCTTGATGACCTCGGCGAGCCCGCAACGCATTTCGGCGGTCGGCAGCGTCTCGAGGGTGGACGTGTCGGCGAGGACGAGCGAAGGCGCGTGGAACGCGCCGATGAGGTTTTTCCCGGCCGGGAGGTCCGCGCCGGTCTTGCCGCCGATGCTGGAATCCGCCATGGCCAGGAGGGTGGTTGGGACGTTGACCCAGCGGATGCCGCGCATCCACGTCGCGGCCGCAAAACCCGTGAGGTCGCCGACCACGCCGCCGCCGAGCGCGATGAGCGCGTCTTTACGGTCGAGGCGGGCCTTTGCGGCGGCATCCCAGATGGCGCTGACGGTGGCGATGGTCTTGGTCGCTTCGCCAGCGGGGATGGCGAGGCAGTCGGCGGGGATGCCATGCTGGCGGAGGGATTCGACCAGGGGGGGGGCGTGGAGGGGGACGGTGTTGGCGTCGCCGACGATGAGCGTTTTTGCGCCGAGCCCGAGGTCTGCGAAGAATGCGCCGAATTGCGGCAGGAGGCCGTGGCCGATGCGCACGTCGTAGCGCGGGCCCATGCCCGTGACGGCGTAGAGGCCGAGGACCGCCTGCACGTTGTCGGCGGTGATCTCTGGGGGGGCGTCGGTCACGATGGCGCGTGTGGGGAAGGATGCGTAGTGGGCGGCGCGTTCGGCGAGCAGTTGCGTACAGCCGCCACCGTTCAGCAGAGGGCGAGCGTTCGGGCGGCGAGCGCAACGCCCTTCGAGCAGTTGCGCGGATGCGTCGAGGAAGACAATCTGTCCGGCGCGTTCGGCGCGGGCGCGGCTGTCGGTGTCAAGGAGCGCACCGCCGCCGAGGCTGATGACGCACGGCGCGGGCGCGGCGGCGGCAGCGCTCAGAGCAGCGGCCTCGCGAGCGCGGAAGCCAGCCTCGCCTTCGGCGGCGAAGATGGCGGGGATGGGCTGGCCGGCGGCGGCGGCGATTTGTTTGTCGAGGTCAACGAAGGCGCGCCCGAGGCGGTCTGCGAGGATGCGCCCGAGCGTTGACTTCCCGCTGCCGGGAGGACCGTATAGAAAAATGTGCATAACCGAAAAACCTAGTGTGTGCCTCTTGAAACAGGGATAGCATAGCAAAACACGGCGGCAGATGAAAGGAGGAAGATTGGGATGTTTTTGTGTGGTGTTTCCCGTCGGTTGAAATCGACGGAACGGCGGAAGCGGAACGCCTGTAGCACGGTCATGCCAGCTGCTTACTCTTTTAGCAGTGGCCTGTGCAAGACCGCCACCGTTTCAGGCTGGAGGACGAAGACGATGTCTTGGCCGCGGATCGTGGCGTGGCGGCCGCCGTCGTGGGCTTCGGCGCCGATGATGAGGGTCTTGCGGATCGCGTCGGCGGCGTCCACGCCGAGCGTGATCTCGAGCCACGGCGACTTGAGCCCGTAGTCAGGGAGCGGCACGGTGACGATGCTGTAACGCGACGGGACAAGCGCGGCCTGCACCGCAAGCGGCAGTTCGAAGCGTTCGACGGCCAGCGCGCTCATCGTCTTGATGAACGCCCCCAGCGCGTCCGCGTCAACCTCCCGCGCCTCACCCACGGCACGCCAGTCCGGCGCCGCGCCGCCTTCGCGCTGAACGGACTCGGCCGTGCCGTCCGGGCGCTTCACGGTCACGCGCCGTATCGCGTCGTTGGTCAGCGAGAGCACGGTCTTGTCGCACAGGTCGAGCATGGCGGCCCCGTCCAGAAACGCCGGCGGCACGTTGCTGGCCGCGACGTGATAGGCCACGGGGGTGTCCGCCATCTCCACGCGGTAGGACTGCCGCGCGGCATCCTCGGCGATGAACGCCATCGCACGTGCGTTGGCATCCGTCTGCAACTCCACCTGAGTCTCGAACGGAAGCAGGGCGAAGCCCTCCGGCAGCATCCTGTCATCGGTCTGCTCGGAGAGGGTCTCTGCCGTAAGGCTCAGGAACTGTTTCAGCGCGGCCGTGAAGCGCCCGGTGTCCATCCGCATCGCGACGGGGGACTCCATCTGCCACAGCGCGTCGTTCTGCGAGAGCACGAACAGCGCGGCCCCCTGCCCGACCTTCAGCCGCTTCACGCGCTCGGGCGACTCCGAGAAGAGGCGCGTATCGCGCAGGTCGGAAGGGGTGCACTGGAACGCCTCGAACACGGCGTTGGACACGGCCGCGACGGTATTGCCGCCCGGCATCAGCACATAGCGCAGGGCATCCTCGCCGTCGGAGCGGTTGCCGAAAACGATCCTGCTCGGCTCCGCGCCCGCCGCCTCCTGGACGGTCACCTGCAACGCCACGTCCGCGCCGAGGCCATAGACCTCCATGCGCGATTTCAGCGCGGACTCGGTGGCGAGCAGGTCGGTCAGGTTGCGCACCGAGGGCCAGGCGAAGCGCACCGCCTTCGCGGCATAGAGCGCGTCGAGCAGCGCATCGACCTTGCGGTCGTCCGCAGGGCCGTCCACGGGCTGGAGCAGCCGCCACGTCCCCGTCTCTTTCGAGAGGCGGATGAACGGCCGCCCCGGTGCCTTGATCTCCATCACGCGCAGACGCGCCCTATCGCTCGTGGCGATATCCCGCAGCCGCCACTCATCGACCGCCGCGGGCAACAGGGACGCGACCTCCGCAGGGACGCTCCAAATCGCCTCCGAGTTGACATCGCGCACGAACACCTCGCGCCCCGTCGGCGTCGGTGCGCCGATCAGCAGCGTCGTCGCCCATCCCCCGCCTTGGAGCGTCAGCCGCGCGGCGGGCGGCGCGAACCCGAAATCCTTGAGCGCGAGGTCGCGGTGCTTCATCTCCGAAAAGCGTATGGTGTCCGAGACGCGCGCGCCCTCGATGGCGTCCAGCAGCCGCGCCACCGCCCCCTGGTCCACCTGCGCGGCGAACGGCGCGTGCATCTCCCAGCCGTGGCGCTGGCGGCGCACCTCCACATACAGGTCGCCGCGCTCGACGACGAGGCGGTCCAGCGCGGCCAGCGGATGACCGACGAGCACCGAGGCGTTCCGCGCCCGCTCCGCAAACTGCACGTCGCGCAAGTCGGCACACCACAGCAGCGCCAGACACGCCGCAATCCCGCCCAGCAAGATGAATATGACCCGCCGATTACCCATACCGTCACCACCTGAAAATCCGCGCCGCCCCCGCCATCAGCACCAGCAGCAGCAGCGGCACCCCCCCGGCAGACCATGCCAGAAGGGCCGTCCACTCGTCCCGCGTGAACCCCGTCACCAGCACCGCGTCGCCACCCAGCGAGGATGCCGTGCCCACGTCAATCCCGGCCAGCCACGCCAGCACGTTCATGAAGAAATCCCTGTTCGCGTTCGCGCGCACGGTCAACGCGCCGTTCGCCACGAAGCCCGCCTCGCCGATCACGCCGATGCGCGTGGGGTTATACGCCACGTCCGGCGCGACGCCCCCGCCGCGCTCCGCCGCGGCCGCCAGCGCCACGGGACCGGTCAGTTCCCCCTTCTGCGCGTCGGGGCCGCGCTCGCCCCAGCCGTCCTCATCGGTCATCGCAAGGAGCGTCACCTGCGGGCGGTCCACACCGCCCTCGCCCTCCGCCGCCGCCACCGCCTCCAGGCACGCCGCGTTGCCGAATACCACGGAGGCGTTGCGCAGGTTGTGCATGCTCGCATGGTCCGCGAACGCGCTCACCACGACATCCTGCCCCGACAGCGTCTTGCGGCTCGCCGCCACGAACGGCGTCACCCGCACCCCCCACTGCTCCAGCAGCGGCTCCAGACCGCTCGGGTGGCGCGGCACCGCCATATACAGCATCCGCCCGCCGCGCTGCAGGAACGCGCGGATCAGGTCGCACTCCTCCGCCGCCAACACCCGCACCGCCCCCGCCACCATCAGCACGCGGCAATCCTCCGGCATCTGCCGCTGCCCCGCCAGCGCCAGCGGGCGGATGTCGTAACCGTCGCGCGTCATCTCCCGCGCAATGTCCGAGAACCCGCGCAACGCATCGTAATCGTCATGGCGCGCCTCCCCGTGGCCTTGCAGCCAATAGACGACAGGGCGGTCCGTCGGCAACGCCAGCCGCGCGATGGCCGACGCGCACACCATCTCCCCCCGGAACACGCCGACGCCGCGCCCGCGGTCATCGCCCTCGTCGCCGCCGGGCGTCACCGTCATCATCTCATCCACCGTCACGGCGATCCGCCTGTGCTGGCGCTCGAACAGCAGCGCGGGCGGCGCCACGCCATACGCCGCCAACTGCCCCGCGCGCATCAAATCCCAGCGCGGGTCCACGAACTCCAGTTTAATCTCCGCGCCCGCCACGCCGCGCGCCGCCGTGCGGATACCCTTCATCAGCCGCACCACCGGGCGGTACATCGGGTCGCGCCGATCCATCAGGCAGGAGATTTTGATGGCGCCCTGCGTGTTCGCCAGCACATCGCGCGTCCGCTCCGAAACCCCCTGCATCCCCCCCACGGGGATTTCCCACGACAACCCGAAACGGTACGCCAGCATCACCACCAGCCCCGCCAGCGCAACCCCCAGCGCGACCGCCAACGCCGACGTGAACCGCAACGCCCGCCGGTTCGCCCTCGGCAACTTCACCACGCTATCTGCTTTCTCTTTCATCGCTCAACCGCTCAAGCGCCCCGCCTCTCCTCCCGCCCTTCCGGGGTGAGGTACCAAACCAAGACGCTCTCAACTATAAAGCCAGAAAACACAACGTGAATTTCATAAACAACAAGGTCTGGCATGGAAGAGGAATAGGGGATGTCATCATAAAAGGAATACTCGAAGTCTCTTTTAAATACGCGGTCGGAAGTCCCCAGAAGCGCCTCGACCTCTTCACGGCTCATTCCTGCGCGGATTTTTCCCCACTTCCCCGGCAGCGGGTCGGGCATGAATTTTTCAGGCAGACATCCCCAACGCACATCATCCAGGCGTTTGTCCTTTGCCGTGTATCTGACGGTGATATCACGGATTCCTTTATCTGCTGAAGTGGAAATATAGTAGTCATCTATTACAAGGCATGTGGAAACAGGAGAATAGGGAATGTCATTCTGCGGAGAATAAGTGAATCTATGCTCAGACCCGCCTCTCTCCGAGAAGTCGGGTAACCCCAAAAGCGTTAGAACCTCCATTGGCGGCATACTAGCGCGAAACTGCCCGCGATTCGCGGCGCACCCCTGCAGCATGACCGCCGCAAGCGCAACCGCCGACGCGAACCGCAACGCCCGCCGGTTCGCCCGCGGCAAATTTTTCTTCTCGTCCATCCTCATAGCCTCAGCCCCGCAAGCACCTTCGAGCACACAAACAAAAACAGCACGGTCAGCGTCACATACAGCAGCACCACGGACGTCGAGACCAGCCCCGTCGAAAAATCGTACACGTGCACCAGCAGCGGCAGCCACGCCATCGTCGCGCGCACCGAGGGCACCCACGCCAGCACCGCCGCATAGACCGCCACGGGTATCCCGCCGCACAACACCAGCGTCCCCACCGCCGCCAGCGTCTGGTTGCGGAAGCACACCGACACCATCAGCCCCGCCGCGCACCACACCGCCGCTTGCAGCGTCAGCACCAGCCACGTCATCGCGAACGCCGCCGCGTGAACCGTCTCCGCCATCATCGCCGAGAGCACCGGCAGCACCACCACCGGCACGAGCATCGCCGCCGACACCGCGAACGTCACCACCGTCAGCGCCGCCAGAAACTTCCCGATGACGAACTCGCGCTCGCGCACCGGCGCGGACAGCAGCAACTCCACCATCCCCGACGCACGCTCCTCCGCGAGCAGCCGCATCGTGAGCATCGCGCACAGCACCGGCAGCCACGGCGCGACCGACAGCCCCCAGATGCTCTGCACCTGAAGCACCGTCCCCTCGTAACGCCCCAGCAGGAACACGAACGTCCAGCCGCACACACCCAGAAACGCCGTGACGGGCAGGTAGCACGCGAACGAGCCGCCATACGCCCGCACCTCGCGCCGCCATGTCACCCACATCGCGGTCATGCCTCGCCCTCCTTCCCTTCGCCGCCCGTAATCTCTTGCTCGATCCGCGCCAGCAACGCGCCGCGCTCATGGCTGCCCACGCGATGCATCCCCGCCACGCGCCCCTTGCGCAGCACCAGCACGCGCGTACACCACCCCAGCATCTGCGCCACCTCATGCCCCGCCAGCACCACCGCCGTCCGCGCCGACACCGAGGTCAGCACCTCCGCCACCTGCTTGCGCTGGGGCAGGTCCAGCCCCGCCAACGGGTCATCCAGCAGCAACACCCCCGGGTGCGCCGACAGCGCGTCCGCCAGCCCCACGCGCTTGCGGTAACCGTGCGACAGCACGCGCATCACCGTGCCCCGCGCCTCGATGAGGCCGCACTGCATCACGACCTCATCCACGCGCCGCCGCACGCGCAGCGACCGCTCCCCGCGCAGGCGCAAGCGGTACGTCAGGTAATCCTCCACCGTCATGTCGCTGTAGAGCGGGCACTTCTCCGAGAGGTACCCGACACGCCGCCGGTACCGCACGGGGCGCTCCAGCGTGTCCGTGCCGTCCAGGCGGATGTTGCCCGAGTCCTGCATCATCAGGCACGCCAGCAGGCGCAACAGCGTGGTCTTGCCCGCGCCGTTCGCCCCGATGACCGCCAGGATCTCGCCCGTCGCGACATCAAACGAAATGCCGCTCAGCGTCTCCTTCAAGCCATACGAAAACGTGATGTCCTTCACTTCAAGCATAGTTTTGTCGCTTCGCTCCAATTAGGAATTAGAAATTAGGAATTAGGAATTTGTTGCCCATGTTCCGTCATTCCTAATGTGCAACCCGTCATTCACAACTCGCCTTTCCCCATTCCTAATTCCTCATTTCTAATTCCTCATTCCTCTCTGCTCACTGAAACGCTCTCAGCGTTTCAGTGAGCAGAGATGTCCGCTCCGCCAGCAACCCTTCTTCCCTCGCCTCCACGATCAGGCGCAGGTACTGCTCCGTGTTCGACTTGCGCACGTTCAGCCACCCGTCCGCCCACTCCATGCGCACCCCGTCGAAATCATACACCGCCGACGGCTCGCCGAACGCCGCCCGCGCCGTGCGTACCACTGCGTCCATCGCCGCGTCCTTCTCCCGCACCACGAAATTCATCTCGCCCGAGTTCGCGTAACGCATGATCGGCCGCATCATCTGGCTGAACGTCACGCCGCGCCGCTTCGCCTCCGCCACCGCCTCCAGCACGATGAGCGCCGCAAGTTCGCCCGAGTCGCAGCAGAAGAAATCGCGGAAGTAATAATGCCCCGCCAGTTCGCCGCCGCACACCGCGCCCGACTCGCGCATCAGCGTCTTCGCGAACGCATGGCCCACCTTCCACATCACCGTCTTCGCGCCGTCCTCCTCCAGCGTCTCAATCGCGCCGCGCGACATGCGGATGTCATAGATCACCGTCGCGCCCGGCTCGCGCCGCAGGAACGGCCGCGCGATGACCGGGATCAGGAAATCCGGCTGCACGAACGCGCCCGTCTCATCCACGAACATCACGCGGTCCCCGTCCCCGTCGAAAATCACCCCGAGGTCCAGCCCCCCCGCCTTCACCGCCGCCATCAGTTGCTCACAGTTCTCCACCTCCAGCGGGTTCGGCGCATGGTGCGGGAAATTCCCGTCCGGCGTCTCGTTCAGGTAGAGCGGCGCATCGCCCAGCACGTCGCGGATAACCAGCCCCGCCATGCCGTCCGAACAGTCCACCGCGAAACGCAGACCCGACAAATCCCCCTTGCGCTCGCGCAGCCACGCCACGAACGCATCCCTGTACGCCACCTGCCGCACCTCACTGGAGGGCGAGCGTCCCCGCGAGCCGCCGCCGTCATCTGGCAACTCCCCCGACCGCACACGCGCCTCAAGTTCGCCCAGCCCCGTGTCATACCCCACCGGCACCGCGCCCGCGACGGACACCTTCATGCCGTTGCAGTCCGGCGGGTTGTGCGACGCCGTGATCTGCACCGACGCCTCATAGCCCATCTGCGCCGTGAAGAAATAGACCATCGGCGTCGTCGCCAGCCCCATGTCGTCCACCGCGCAGCCCGACTCCGCAAGCCCGCGGCACAGCGCGTCGCGCACCGCCTCCGACGTCAGCCGCGCATCGCGCCCCACCAGCACACGCTTCACGCCCAGCACGGACGGCAGCCACCGCCCCACGCGCCACACCGTGTCCAGGTCGAAATCCTTCCCGAACACCCCGCGCATATCGTTCGCCTTAAAAAATGACACGTTTGCCTCCTTCGGAGGAATTGGAAATTAGGAATTAGGAATTAGGAATGAACACCGCACCCACAATCCGTAACCCGTAATCTGCACTCCACCATTCTTAATCCCCAATTCCTAATTCCCGATTCCTAATTCCTAATTTCTAATTCCTAATTACATCGTGTCCCGCAGATCGATGATCACGGGGTAGGAGCGTTTGAGGTTGTACTTGGCCTTGGGGTTGGCGGGGTCGGCGTAGGGGGAGGGGAGGAGGTAGTGGCCGGCACCGGGGAAGGCGCCGCCTTGCTGTGTCAGCACGCCCTGGTGCTTGACGGTGGTGGCCTTGGGCTTGGAGCCGCCTTTGCCGTCGGGGACCTCGTCGTACCAGTTGAACGTGCCGCTGAAGAGGCCGGTCTTGGCGTTGGCGGTGAGGGTGGCGACGGTGGGGTTGCCGGGGGTGAAGACATACAGGCCGGTGCCTTTGTCGAGGAAGGGGGCCTTGGCTTTGGGGAGGAGGAGGGCGCCTCTGGTGCCTTCGAGGATTTCGACGGCCGACATCCAGTTGCCGGGGGCGGAGGGGTTGCCGATGAAGAATGCCAGCGCTTGGGCATAGTAGGCGGCGAGGCTGGCGGGCGGGGTGTAGCGGCCGCCGCGCGCGTCAAGCCATATCGAAAAGCGGTCTTCGGTGGCGGGGGCCTTGCCCGCGGGGGTCTTGCCGGGGTAGTGCCAGAGCGCGCAGCCGCCGAGCGTCCCGTCTGTGTTCAGGTAAAATTCGGAAGACAGGAAACCCTGTTTGCCGTAGAGCGGGACGAATCCATAGGCCCACGCCTCGCCGAACGCGCCCGTGAACAACACCGCGCTGCCGCTGACGGCGGTGCCGTCGGCGAGTTTTCCGGCGAGTTTGGCGGAGCCCTTGTCGCTGGCGGTGATGGTGAGGTAGCCGTAGCCTTCGGGGTTGTTTCCGGCATCGCCGCTGTTGTGGATGATGCCACCGTTGGCGAGGACAAGGGTGCAGTATTGCTTGCTGTGGGGCGCGAAGTAGGCAACGGCGGCATCCTTGTTCGCGTCGTTCTTGTCGATAAACGGGTTGCGCTGCACGATTATGTTGTGGGTGCCGTTTAACCCGCCGTAGGTGTATTGCCACTGGCTCCACGGGAAGAAGCCGTCGATCTCCAGGCAGAGCGTTTGCCCTTTGGCCGTTTTCGCCTCGACAACGAACTGGCCGCCGCCGGACCATGTGCTTTCGGAGAACGAGGGGACGGCGAAGGAGAAGGTGCCGTCGGCGGTGGTGGCTTTGGCGGTGATTTTGCCGGATGCGGAAATCGTCGCGGTGAAAGCGCCGTTCATATTGCCGTCGCTGTCCTGTACATATCCGTTGAAGGTGCCGACGACGCTCGCGGGGAGGGGCTGGACAGTCATGGGGGGGGAGGTGACGGAGGTTTTCTTCTTGGGGTCGGCGAGGGAGGTGGCGGTGACGGTGGCGCCGACGTAGGTGCCGGCCTTGGTGGGGATGCCGGTGACCTGCCCCGTGGCGGGGTTGATCTTCAGGCCGGGGGGGAGTTTGGCCGCGCTGAACTTGACGGGGCGGGCGGCGTCGTTGACGAAGATGTCCACGGTGAGGGGGACGCCGACCATGGCCCAGTTGGATTTCTTGCCGACGGTGACCTCGGGGGGCTCGCAGTCGGCCTTGTAGCGGAAGCGGGCGACGTAGGCGGTGGTCTGCGCGGGGGCGACCTTGATGGTGGGGGTGGAGAACACGTCGCCGTCGCTGCTGGTCCATTCGAGGAAGAGGGCGTCCTTGTGGGGCTTGGCGGTGAGGGTGACGGGCTTGCCGTTGACGACGGCCGCGCCGCTGGAGACGTCGCCGGGGCCGTCGGCGAAGGGGAGCGCGACGGTGGCGGCGTCGGCCGAGGCCCAGCAGGCGTTGAACACGGTGGTCGCGTCCACGCGGGTGGAGGCGGTGATGGGGCGGCCGAGCAGGCCGGGGCACCAGCCGAGGAAGATGTGGCCGTCGCGGACGGGGGCGGCGGGGAAGTGGTAGTTGTCGCCGTACCACACCCATGCGGTGGTGGTGGTGCCGCCGCCGGGGAAGGCGCCGCCGTTGGCGTCGAAGGTAATCTGGAAGTTGTTGCGCTCGTACGCGCCCATGTCCACGGTGCCGACGATGCGGAAGCCGCCGTCGAGGTCGTATTTGCCGTCGGGGGCGTAGGCGTTGTCCCCGGCGTTGATGCAGGGGGAGTCGGGTCGGAGGCCGAAGTCGTAGGAGGGGTCGTAGAATTTGGGGTCGAGGGCGATGTTGCCGTCGCCGCTGAGCCCGGTGGAGCAGGAGTGGCGGAAGGTGGAGGAAGCGTGGTTGTCGATGGACGTGCCGTCGGAGAGGGTGTTGCCCCAGACGATGGAGTTGTACACCGTGGCGTTGTACACGCCGCCGGCCTCGCCGGAGGCCGAGTTGTTGGCGACGGTGCAGTTGTAGAGTTTGCCGAAAACCGTGCCGCCGCCGACCCGCGCGCTGTTGCGGAAGAGGAGGCAGTTGGAGAGGGTCCCGTAACGGTCCGCGCCGCCGATGTCCGCCGTGTTGTAGGAGAGTACGCAGTTGTGGAGTGCGCTGGATTGCGCGCCGCCGCCGGAGTACGCCGTGTTGTAATTGATGTAGCAGTTGGTGAGCGTGCAGTCATAAGCCCCGCCGCCCCACAACTGCGCCGTGTTTTGTGAGAGGATGCACTCAGTGAGGGTGCAGGCGTAGGCGCCGCCGCCGTGGGTGTTCGCCCCGGTTGTCGAGTTCCAGTATATCTCACAGTAGTTGAGCGTGCAGCCGGATGCGCCGCCGCCGTTGGTGGCCTTGTTACCATAAAGGACGCAGTCGTTGAGGGTGCCGCCCCACGCGCCGCCGCCGTTGCCGTCCGAATTCCCGTTCTGCAGGGTGAAGCCGGTGAGGACGGTGGCGTTCGGCTTGCCCTCCTCGCCCAGCGTGGCGCAGCGCCCGGCGTTGTTGCCGTCGATGAAGGTCGCGTTCGGGCCGTTGACGCTCTGGATGGTGATGGCCTTGTTGGCGGTGGAGATGGGCGCGTAGGTGCCGTCGGCCACGATGACGGTGTCGCCCTTCTTGGCGAGGTTGACCGCGGCCTGGAGGGTGCGCTTGGCGGTGGCGGCGGAGGTGCCCTTCCCGCTGTCGTCAGGGCGGCTCGCGTCTGCGTAATAGGTCGCGGCGCGGGCCGCGGTCGTCATCGTCACTGCCGCCATCGCGGCGGTCATCAATCGAATGGTCGTTCTCATTGTATGATTCTCTTTTTGTAAGGTGGTTGCTAATGATAGCGCATCCGGCGGGAGGGCGCAAGGGGGAAATTTAGAGGGGTGAACCGGGAGCGCAAGGCTTCCGCCTTGCCAATGGGGGACTTGGGGATGCTGAGGGGGCAGTTTGGATTTTTCGACTGAGGGCGATTGAAACCGACTGATGGCGACGGAAACCGGTTTTGTTCGACATTACTCGGTTCCAGTCGCCATCAGTCGGTTCCAGTCGAAAAATCCAAACTGTCCCCGTCATCCCTACTGGACAACAATCAGGGAGATGCCCGATCCCGACCCCTTGGTGATTGTCTTCACCTGCAACGGGCGCGGCGCGGGGACAGGTGCCGCCGCGACGCGGGTTTCATTCGTCTCCCCGCCCGGCGGCGGCGCGGCTTCCGCGACCTCCGCCTCCACCACCGTCGCGTCAGCGTTCAGCGACTGCACGATCTCCTGCACGCGCGCCGCCTTGCTCCGCTCCTGCGCCGCCGTGCGCCGGTCATGCCGCACGGACATCGAGAACGCGCCCAGTATCCCGCCCACCAGCAGGCAGATGATCGAGGAGAGCGCCACGGACGACAGCCGCATGGTCATGCGCCCGTCCTGCCCGATACGCAGCTCGCCCTCCGCCTTCACGCGCTCACGCATCGCCTCCAGACGCTCCTGCTCCAGCGCGATGCGCTCCCGCACCAGCGTCAACTTCTCCTGCTCGATTTTCCATTCCATCCGCGAAAGCTCGCCGTCATCCGCCTGCCCGTCCATAAACACCTCCGGTCCACCTGATAATGCACAGTGGGATATAGTATAGACCAAACGCGCCCGCCCTGAAACAACAAAGTGAGTTAAGAGCGGCGGGTTTTTAACCAAGGCCAACAGAGGGGAGGCGGGGAAGAGTCCTATCCTTCCTTCACGGCGATGCTCAACGAGACGGCACCCATTCCTCTTCAACGATGACAGGCGGGGCGAGAAGCCCGAACGGTTTCAGCTTGTCGTCGTACTGATTGCTAAAGCCGTTCGTCAGCTCGATGCGGATGGTGTTCCGTCCGGGGCGCAACGCCGCCGAGATGTCGGTCTCCCAAGGCTGGGTGATAATCGGCTCGAAGAGGGCGCCGTTGACGATGACGTGCAGGACGATCGTGTCGAACGTCGGGAACGTCAGCAGGTAGCGCGAGCCGCGCGTGAGGTTCGGCAGATCGACGGAGGTCTCCAGCGCGAACGTCCCGGCATAGTACGGGTATCCTTGCTCAACGAGGTCGCCGATCGTGAAGGTCGCGTTTTCCTTTATAAGCGAAGCGCGTGAGCGGTTCACCGCAAAATCGCCCATAAGGAGGTAATCGGCAAGACCGTCTTTTGTTATGACAGTCTCAATCTCGTTTTCGCCCGTTGTGAGCAACGCCGTGATGTCCGCCGTGCGGAGCTGCACAAGGTTCGCGCGATACTCGTTTGTGGAGATGGCAATCGGTTTTTTGTTTACCGTGGCGGCGGCATACCCTTCGAGATCGATAGCCGCGAGTTTGCACTTGGCGGGAATATCCTCAATCGTCTCCACAATGCGAAGCGTGGAGCTGTTGCCATCGGGAGCATCGAAACACGTCCAGTTGTCGGTGGAGGTATGCACCAGCGCGTTCGGGTCGATGCGCTCGCCGCGCCATTCACCGTCCAGCTTGGCGACCTCCTTGCGCGGCGCGGGCGGCGCGTGGAAGCCGTCGAAAACGAGCGTGCGCGCGAACTCGCCGAAGCAGAGCACCCGCATCTGCTCTTGTTTCGGCGGGAGCGCGATGCGGTAGGCGCCGTCCTCCTCTTGGCGCAGCACGAGGGTCTTGCCGTTCACGGGGTTGAGGAACGCCGTCCGCGCATGGTAGTCGGACAGGTGGAGCGTGACGGTCAGCGTCTCTTCGGTAGGGTTTGTGAGTTTCAGCACGTGGCCGCCCTGAACCTCGTAAACATCTGCCCACACCTTTTCTGCGTCCGCACCCTCCAGCATGAACAGGGGCGTTTCGTCGTCGCCCGCCACGGAGGCTCCAATAGACCGGAGATAGTCGAGGCGCGCATACCAGTTCTCGAACAGGTCATGATACCGGTAGGGTTCAAGATCCGTCGAAAAAGCAAACATCTCGCGGTGCTTCTCGCTCGGCATACGGAACTCGCGCTGGTCGAACACCATCGTCGGGTCAGGCGCGTCCGTGCGGCTCAGCGTGACGCACCCGGCGGTGGTGAAGAGAAGGAGAAAGGAGAAAGGAGAAAGGTAAAAGGTAAAATGTAAAAAACAGAAAGTAGAAAATCCTTTGAGTCCTTTGCGCCTTTGTGTGAGATTAAAAAATCTCTGTTTATATTTAACCACAATAGACACTATGGAATGCACAATGGACACTATTTTCAAACTCTTGTGTCTATTGTGAAAACCATTGTGTCTATTGTGGTTAAAAATCATCCTATAGAATCCTGTTCGACCTGTCTAAAAAAATGTGAGATTCATCATCGCTCTGCGGTTAAAAAGGGGAACGGAGGATTTCGCGGTAAACCTCCTCGGTCTTGTCCACCATCTGCTGGAGCGAGAACCGCGCGAGGGCGTCGTCGCGCAGGTTGGTGAAGTCCGTGCGCGAGGCAAGCGCGAGTTTCTGTGCGAGCGCGTCAACGTCGCCGGGCGGGACGAGGAAGCCGTCGGTGCCGTCGCGGATGATGTCGAGCGCGCCGCCGCTGCGGGTGGCGATGACGGGGCAGTTCATCGCCAGCGCCTCCGCCATGGAGCGGCCGAATGCCTCGGGCTTGGCGGCGTTGGCGGAGACCAGCACGTTGCCGCTGGCGTACACTTCCGCGATGTTGCGCTGCCCGCCGGTGAACAGCACGGTGTCTTGCAGGCCGAGTTGCGCGGCCAGGTGTTTGAGGGATTCGAGGTGCGCGGCGCGGCTGGGCTCCGCGCTGCCGACGATGAGGGTGCGGATGTTCGGCACGTCCTTGCGGGCGAGGGCGGTGGCGCGGATCAGCACGTCGTAGCCTTTGAGCGGCGTGATGCGTCCCACGCCCAGCACGATGAAAGCGCCGTCGGGCGCGTACCGTTGGCGGAAGCCGTCGGTGAAGTCGCGGTCGAGCTTGGCGGGGTCGAATTGCTCGGGGTCGATGCCGCGGTGGATGAGGCGGATTTTTTCCTCGGGGGTGTTGTAGTGCTTGCGGATGTAATCGACTACGGCGGTGCTGGGGCAGATGACCCGCAGGCCTTCCGTCATAATGCGGCTGTAGCGGCTGACGCTGTTGAAGCCGTGCACGGTGGAGACGCAGGGGATGCGGGCGCGGTTCGCAAAGTGGAAAAGCCAGCCCGGCACGCGGCTGCGGTAATGCACGAGGTCGGGGCGGAGGCTGCGGAGGATGGCGGCGAGGCGTAAGACGCGCGAGGGGGCGGAGAGGAGGCTCTTCGACTTCACGTCCATCTGCACGTGCGCCGCGCCGTCGCGGATGAGCGTGTCCACGAGCTTGCCGCCGCTGGAGATGACCGTGCTACGGTACCCGCGCCGCACCAGCTCGCGGCTGACCTCCACGGTTCCGCGCTCGACGCCGCCCTCATTCAGCGCGGGCAAAATCTGGACGATGTGGGCCATAGGTGCGGGTGCATTTTCAATATCGGCTGCCGTCGATTGCTATCGATTGCCGTCGGCTTTCATTGCAGGAGTTTGGCTTGGATGTCCATCTTCAGCGTGTGGCGTTCGCCGGGCTCGAGGGTGATAGCGGTGTCGCCACGGTTGACGGGCTCGACGCAGAGCATCCGCGTATGGTCGTCCTCCGCGAGGTCCGCGAACGTCTTGATGCGTTCCGCCCACGGGTTCCAGACCACCACGTTGCGCGTGCCGGAGAAGGTGACGAGGGTGGCGCGTTGGAGCTTGGCGTCGCGGATGGCGATCTCGTTTTTCTCGGGCGTGTAGATGCGGTTGGTCTCGCCCGTGATGGCCAACGCGCCGTGCTGGCGTTTCGGCTCGGCGGAAGGGTAGTCGGTGTAAGCCGCGCCGTCGAGACCGTGGACGGACACCGCCCCGATGTCGCTCACGCGGAAATACGGGTGGAAGCCCTGCGAGAAATCGAACGGCCGCGTGTCGCGGTTCTCCGTGACGAGCTCCAGCGCGAGATGCTGCTCCAGGCGGATGCGCAACGACAGCCCGAACGCGAAACCCCACATCCGCCGCGTCTGATCATTGTCTGCGAGCGACAGGCGGATATCCGTGGCCTCGCCCGAATACTCGGTTGCGGACACGTCCCAGCGCATGAGGCGGGCGAACCCGTGCAGGGGGAGGCCCGCCCCCTCCGCCGCCGGACCGAACCACGGCCAGCACACGGGGATGCCGCCGCGGATCGGCTGGCCCGGCGCGAACGCGGAACGCTTGCTCAAGAACAGCACGGGCCCCAGCCCGACGGGGCGGTACGAGAGGACGTGACCGCCGTAGAGCGACACTTCGCACGCGCCGTACTTGCCCGCGAGCGCGACAATCGGAAGGCCCGCCTCGCCCGCGCGGAACGCGATGCGCCCGGCCGCGCCGAAACGCTGGTTGAGCAGTGCAATGTCGGGGTAGTTCATTTCTTCTGCTTGATGATGTCGATCGCCAGAACCTTGTCCCCGCTGAACTCGATCCGCAGGTACTCGTTGCGGTCGTAGAGGTACGAGCGCTGCAACTGATAGTCCGTCGTCCAGTACGTCGTCCCGCGCCGCCCGAGGACAGGGTAATGCACGGACTGGAACTGGTCAACGGGCTGCGCGTCCACGGTGCAGTACGACCACACCATGTTGGTCGATGCCTCCGTGGTGCGGTCGTAGGTATGCGTCGGCTGGCCATAGACAATCCACGCGGCGGTCGAGGGGTCGCCGATGTTAAGCTGCCCGTTCAGGATGCGCTCCTGCGCCTCCTCGGGCAACGTCTCGAAAAACGCAGACTCGTGCTGGATGCGTTTCTGGAGCTGCCCCTGCGGGGTCTCGCACCCCGCCATGAACAACACCGACAACGCACCGCACAATCCGCACATGAACCAATCCTGTGTCATCATCATCTTCCTCTCCTCGCTTTAGGGTTTACGCCTACACGTTACACGTCACCGTATTCAAAAACACAAAGCATAGTGGATTTCGCGGAGAAAGAAAAGCGGATTTTGCGAGGGCGCGGACACCCACGCTATCCAGCCCAGTGCGCCATCTGCCTCACGAGGCCGTCGCGCAAGGGGAGGGCGGGACGGAACGCGGGTGGGCGTGCGCCGCCGCTCAGGGCGCAGAGCCATGCGATGAGCGAGGGCAGGAAGGCGCGGCGCGTCATGCCCATACCCCTTGTGCGCGTTTGCCGCAGTCGGGGCAGGCGCCGCCTTGCGTGAGGCGGTTTGCTTTCACGACGTAGCGCTGGCGCGTGATGAGCGCCGCGCCGCAGCTGGCGCAGGTGGTGGTCTCGCCGTCGGCGACCTCTGCGTTGCCGACATAGACGTGCTTGAGGCCTTCTTTACGCGCGATGTCCCGTGCGCGTGTCAGCGTCCCGATGGGCGTGGGCGGCAGGTGCGTCATCCTGAACTGCGGGAAGAAGCGCGAGAAGTGGAGCGGCGTCTCCGCGCCGATCGTTGCGGCGACCCACGCGCACAATTTTCGGAAGAGGTCGTCCGAGTCGTTGAGCGTCGGCACGACGAGGTTGGTGATTTCGACGTGCGTGCCGGCGGCCCTCATCATCTCCACGGTGCGCAGGACGGGCTCGAGGGTCGCGCCGCACACGTCGCGGTAGAAGGGGTCGCTGAACGCCTTGATGTCCACGTTCGCCGCGTCGATGACGGCGAGGAGCTTGCGCAGGGGCGCGGGGTTGATGTAGCCCGCCGTGACAAGGACGTTACGCAGACCGGCGGCGCGGGCCGCCTGTGCGCAGTCGAGCGTGTATTCGTAACTCACGAGCGGTTCGGTGTAGGTGTAGGCGACGTGGCGACACCCATGACGCGCGGCGAGCGCGGGGAGCGCGGGCGGCGGGAGGTCGAAGGCCTGCACGTCCTCGGGGTTCGCCTGTGAGATGTCGGCGTTCTGGCAGTTCTTGCAGTGCAGGTTGCACCCTGCCGTGCCGACGGACAGGATCTGCTGGCCCGGGAAGAAATGGAAGAGCGGCTTCTTCTCCATCGGGTCAACATGCACCGCGCACGGCCGCCCGTAGGTGGCCGCCTGCAACGCGCCGCCGACGTTCATGCGGATGCGGCACTCGCCGCTGAACCCCGGCGGGACGCGGCAGAGCTTCGGGCAAATCGTGCATCGCACAGGCTGTTCCTTCATGTCCATGTTCCGTTCACTCCTGACGAACCTTTAGGGGGCAACACATTACTCTTTTTGAGGGGGGGAGTCAACACGCGAATGATGCGGCGCTCATCCGCCGAAGAATGCGTCAACCGCGGCGAGCAGGGCGGCGCGGTCGGGGGTGGGCTGGACGGGGCTGGGGAGGCTGCGGCAGAAGGTCGCGCCGTAGCCGCGGGTGATGAGGCGGGGATCGGCGATGATGACGATGCCGCGATCGGTGCAGGTGCGGATAAGGCGGCCGAACCCTTGCCGGAAACGGATTACGGCCTGCGGCACGGAGAGCTCGCGGAAGGAGCTGCCGCCGGATTGCTCGATCTGCTCACAGCGGGCCTCGAAGATGGGGTCGCCCACGGCGGTGAACGGCAGCCGCGCCATCACGACGCAGCTGAGCGCCTCGCCCACCACGTCCACGCCTTCCCAGAAGGAGTGCGTGCCGAGCAGGACGCTGGGGCAGTCGGCGGAGCGGAACACGCGCGTGATCTGGTCGCGCGTGCCGCTCGCGCCATGCAGGAGCAGGCGGATGCCGGCCTCGCCCAGGGGTGCCTCCAAAAGGCGGCCGACGCTGTTCATCATCTCGTAGCTGGTGAAGAGGCCGAGCGCACGCCCGCGCGTTTTCAGGAACACGTCGAGCATCAGGCCGCTGAGTTGTTCGACGTAGGAGCCGCCGTCCGCGCCCGTCGGCTCGGGGAGGCAGGTGAGCGCGAGCGCGGCGCATTGCTTGCGGTAGTCGAACGGGCTTTCGGCGACGCAGGTGATGAGGCGTTCGGCCTCGATGAGGTCAATGCCGAGGCGCCGCCCGATGTAGTTGAACGAGCCGCCGACGCGCAGGGTCGCGGAGCAGAACACCACGGAGGTTTTTTTCGCGTAGAGGCGTTCGGCGAGCGCGTGGGAGATGTTCAGGGGCGCGGCGGTGAGGCTGGCCTGACCGGGCCAGTAGCGCCCGGCGGGCTCGGACCAGAACACGGATTCGGGGTCTTGCGCGTCCAGCACGAAGTGCATGGCGGCGGCGAAGCCTTTGAGCGTCGCGACCGCGCCCTCGATGCTGGCGGCCTGATCGCCGTAGAGCGCGAGCTCGCCGGCGGCGGCGCGGCGCAGCAGGTCGGCCAGTTGCGTAAGGCATTCCGTGGCGGCCTGCAGCGATGTGCGCAAGGCTTCGCGGCAGACGGCCACGTCCGCTTCGTCGAGGAGGTCGTCGGCGGGCATGAAGGCGTTGCTGCGGAACACGAGGCGTTTGAGGGGCGGGGCTTTCGCGTCGCCGACGAGCATGGCGGGGGAGAACGCGGCGGTTTCGCAGCGGTAGCGCACGGCGTTCCTGCCGCCCGCGAGCAGCTGCCCCATGCGCTCGAACAGCACGCGCGCGTCGGTGCGGATGTCCTCCACGGCGCGGCGGGCGGCGCGGAGGCGTTCGCGCAGGGTCTCGGCGATGTCGCTGTCGGCGGTGACCGCGCCCTTCTCCAAGTGGTTGCGGAGAGTCTCGAGGATGCCGCCGCCGCGCTTGGCGCGGGGGCGGCTGAGGCGGTTGAGCGCTTGGCTCAGGCCCTGCGGCGTGAACTCAACAGAGAGGTGGCGCGTGGCGGTCTCCTCAAGGTTGTGCGCCTCGTCAAAGACAATCTGCGCGTAGGGCGGCAGCATCCCGCCGTCCACCTGCAGGTCGGAGAAGACGAGCGCGTGGTTGGCGATGACGACGTGCGCGGCGAGCGCGCGGGCGCGGGCCTTCTGCAGGAAGCAGCGGCGGAAGTAGCGGCACGCGCGGCCTTGGCACTCTTCGCCCACGGAGGCGAGCTTGGCGAGGAACGCGGCGCTGGCGCGCCCCGCGCCCGCGAAGGCGTCGAGGTCGCCGTCGGGTGTGCGGACCGCCCACGCCACGGCCTCGGTGAAGAGGCGAAGCTCGGGGCGGTCGAGCTCGAATTGGCTGTACTCCAGCAGGACGGCGAGCTGGCGCAGGCAGAGGTAGTTGGAGCGGCCTTTCAGCACCGCGACGCGGAGGCGCTGGCTGTCGTCCTCGCCGAACTCGGCGCGGATGGCCTCGCGCACGAGCGGGAGGTCTTTCTCGATAAGCTGCGACTGGAGGTTGCGCGTGTTGGTGCTGACGATGACGGGGATGTCGTTCAGCCGCGCCCACGCGGCGGCGGGGATGAGGTAGGCGAGACTCTTGCCCACGCCCGTGCCGGCCTCGACCAGCAGGTGCTTGCCCTCGTTGAACGCGCGGGCCACGGCGCGGAGCATGGCGACCTGCCCGAGGCGCGGCTCGTAGCCCGGCATCAGCCGCGCGAAAATCCCGTTGGGCAGCAGGTGCGCGGCCACGCGCTCCGGCGCGAGCGGGGAGCAGTCCGCGTGCGTCGGCGTGTGCTTGCGCTCGACGCGCAGGTTCTCCGCCGCGAACGCATCCACCCAGTTGCCGCAGTTGCGCCCGGACTGGCGGACGCGATCCGCGAGGGCGCCGAAGAGGTGCGCGAGGGCTTTCTCGCCCAAGTCGCGCAAGAGCAGCTCGATGGTCTCCAGCGCCCAGAGCGGGAACGCGGCGAGGCGTTTCTCGAACTGCTGCCACGCGCCATACAGCGCCTCCGCGGACGGCGCGGCGTCCGTGAACATCTGCGCGGCGTGTTCCAGCGGCGTGTCGGGGAAGGCGAACGCGCGCACGGCCATGACGTCCGCGATGTCCGTGCACTTCTCCGGCGCAAGATCCTCGAACGCGGCCACGTCGTTGGTCAGATAAACGACACGCCCCTCCTCCGCCGCATCCCGTGGGGGCGGGGGATAGGCGCTGAACACAGGTTTCTCCCCTGCGCGGCGCGTTATCCAGACTGTCCTAATCGTGACCATTTGGAAAACGTAGCACATCCTTGCGCCAACCGTCAAGACGATTGACGCGGGGGAAGCGGAAAGTTCGGCGTCGGCGCACGCGGCGCGTCCATAAAAAAAAATTCTATTTTTTGTCTTGCATGACGCGCCCATGTTCAGATATACTGAAGGTCTAAAATTTGTTCCGACGACAGCGTGTGAGTAGTGCGGGAATAAATGACGAGGGAGGAAAGACAGTATGGCGGGAAAAGTGCGCGTGGGCCTTGTGGGGGGCGGGGCCGAGTCGTTTATGGGCCCCATTCATCTTGCGGCGATCGAGCAGAGCGGCGAGGTCGAAGTCGTGTGCGGGGCGCTCGCGTCCACGCGCCACGGCGCGTTCACCGCAGGTAGGCAGCTGGGCATCCCGACATCCCGCTCCTACGGCATCTACCGGGATATGTTCAGGCGCGAGGTGGTCTTGCCCGAGTACGAGCGGATGGAGTTCGCGTCCGTCATCGCGCCGAACGGGATGCATTACCCGATCAGCATGTCGGCGGCAGACGCGGGGTTCCCGCTCTTGTGCGAGAAGCCGTTCGCGTGCAGCCTGCCCGAGGCCCTGAATCTCGCGCGGAAGCTTCAGGAGCGCAGCCTCCTGCATGGCGTCGCATTCACGTTCGGCGGCTACCCGATGCTGCTGTGCGCGCAGAAGCTGATCCAGACGGACAGGACCATCGGCAACGTCAGGAGGGTCATCACCACCTCGCTCGTCGGCTGGATGGCGCAGCGCCTGGAGACGGCCGGCAACAAGCAGGCCCTCTGGCGCACCGACCAGCGGCGCTGCGGCCCGGTCGGGTGCCTCATGGATTTGGGGCTGGAGTGCTTCCACCTCACGGAATGGCTGACCGGCCTGCACGTGAGCGAAATCTGCGCCGACCTGAAGACGAACGTGGCGGGGCGTATCCTGGACGACGACGCGAGCGTGCTGGTGCGCTTCGAGGAGGGCGGGCGCGGCACCTTCATCTGCAGCCAGGTCGCGGCGGGGTATCAGGAGGGCGTGACGATTGAGGTGTACGGCGAGAAAGGCTCGGTGCGCTGGTCGCAGTCCGCGCCCGACCGCCTCGTGCTGCGCGACCTCTCGCTTGCGGAGGAAGTCTATACGGGCGGCCTCCCGGCGGCCGAGCGCGGCCCGCAGGCGCAACAGCCCTACGGCGACAACGACGCCTACATCGCCGCGCTGGCCGAGACGTACCGCTCCTTCGCGGCGCACGTCCGCAACCCCGGTGTGGCGGACGCGAACCCCGCGTTCGCGAACATCGAGCAAGGCCTGCGCAGCATCGCGTTCATCGATGCCGCCATCCGCAACGTCACCGCGCTCGGCGAAGGCCTGCCCCATCTCAAGTGGACGCCGTTCGTACTCCCGCCGGTGCCGGAGCTGTAGGGCGGCTGCGGCCCGTTTCCCGGCAGAAAAAAAATATTGCCTCGCGCGAACATTTATGATGACATACGCGCGGAAATAAGCTAAGCTGGCAACATGAAATTCTGGGGGAAGTTTTTTACACTTATTGCGTCGGGTGCGTTTGCGGCTTTTTCCGCCACGGCGGATGACGATTGGGTGACGCGCCTTGATGCCTTGGACCGCTCGATGCTGGCCTGCATGAACATGCGGCCGCAGGGGGAGGGCCAAAAGGTTTCCGTCCGTCTGCTTGACCCGGCGGAGAACCGCTACCTTGAGCTGTCGTTCGGCAACGGCGGCGGCACGTTCGTCAACCTCGTGCCGGAACAGGCGTTCCCGCATGAGCTGCGCCAGCGGCTGCAGACGTTCCCGTGCCAGCCCATCACCGGGGACGCGGCGTACTGGCTCGCGTTCAAGCGCAGCGAGCAGTTCTGGGGCATCTACGTGGGCGACAACCTCGTCTTCCGCGCGCCGGAGCTGTGGCCGGGGGCGGCCATGGTCGCGCACCTCCCGGAGGCAATGCCCGAAGAGGAGGAGAAAGACGACTACACGCAACGCTGCGGGACGTTCACGTTCACGGACGACTTCCTCGTGCCGGCCGGCTCGGACTTCCCCTCCACGTGGGAGATCATGAGCGGCGTCTGGAAGCTGCATTCGGTGACGGGCTCGATGAGCGGCGCCTCGACGGGCTACCAGCTCGCGCGCCAGCCGCTCCCCGAGAAAAGCCCGAACTTCTATTCGTTCGAGGGCAGCGGCACGAACGCGGTCGTGCTGGCGGGCGAGGATTTCTACTCGCACTACCTCTGCCGCGCGGCGGTCCAGCACAACACCGGCACGAACGGCATCGTGTTCCTCGCGGGCGAGCGCGGCGGCTACTTCGCGTTCACCGCGCGCACGGCGCTGGACACGGAGCGCATCATCCTCGAGCTCTGGCGCCAGCCCGCCGGGGAGGGCGCCGCGCCCGTGCCGCTCGCGGCGGTGCAGACGGAGCTGCCCCTCGGCCAGTGGCTGCTGCTGGAGGCGCAGCTGTTCGACGACCGCATCATCTGCCGCGCGGACAACGTGGAGGTCATCCGCATGAGGCTGGACCTGCCGCCGGGCGGCCGCTTCGGCTTCTTCTGCAACGTGCCGGACGGCGAGAGCACGCGCTTCGACGACATCCTCGCGACGACCCACGGCGACCGGCTTTTCGAGTCCGTGGAGGACGTGCAGATGGTCACGCACGAGCAGTCCGAGGGGGTGCGCGCGTTCCCGCACAAGGACGCCTCGATGTGGATGTATTTCCCGCCGTGCGACGCGGCGCAGACCAACGAGTGGCGCTTCGGCGCGGAGGGCGCGATGCCGCTGCGGCAGGAGACGATGTTCGTCGCCACGTCCGACGATTTCACCTGCGGCCTGACGCTCGGCAACGCCACCTCGCCGGACCAGCCGCACTACCGCTTCACCTGCACGCAGGCGGGCGGCGGGCGCACCTACCTGCTGGAGGCGATGGTCGGGGGCAACCCGCCCGTGGAGCTCGACCGCTTCGAGACCGCCGTCACGAGCAACCGCGTCACGCTCGCGATCGACCCGCTGAAGCCGAACGACCTGCGCTGCCTCGCGGACGGCAAGACCGTCTGTTTCCGCCGCCCCCTGAAGCAGCCCTCCGGCCGCCTCGGCGTGTTCGCGGAAAACACGTCCGCGCTCTTCTTCTCCGCGCCGCAGGTGACCTCGCGCGACGCGTCGCTCGCCGACCGCTTCGAGAAAAACCCGCTCTACGTCAACGACCCGTTCATGAAGAACTGGGCCTCGCCCGAGGGCGCGTGGATCACCTTCCCCGACGGCATGACGTGGTTCAAGGGCGACCTGCTCGGCCCCACGAAGATACGCCTCCCCGTCGTCAGCGGCATGATGCTGCACCTCTTCATCCCCGAGGGCGGGAGCAACGGCCTGTACCGCGTCGGCACGTGGGCGGGGTATATCAACGTCTATACGCCCGAGTCGGGCGAGGAGCCGGCGTTCTCCGTGCTGGCCGAGAACATCCCGAAAGTCACCATCGACAAGGTGCAGCACAACCTCTTCACCATCGGCATCACCGACCACGTGCTGTGGGTCGGCGGCGACGAGATGCTGATGGAGAAGGCCCACCTCCAGGAGCTCCCCCGCGGCCGCAGGATGCGCATCGCCGGGATGAAGCCCGAGGACCTCAAGCAGACCCTCGTCAAGCGCGAGAACGTCTTCGACACCCTCTTCACCGAGTCCCTCTTCAACTGGACCATCAACGGCGGCGTGTGGGAGGTCATCAACCGCTTCTACTGCGAGCCGACATGGTCCCACATGAACGGCGAGAACGGCGACGGCCTGGCCGCCCTCTGGTCCAAATACACCTTCAGCGGCGACTTCAGCGTCGAGTTCTACGCCGGCATGCGCATGGGCTGGTACGCCCGCCCCGGCGACCTCAACCTCTCCATCATGAGCAAGGGGAACGCCGCCTCCGACGGCTACACCGCCATCGCCACCGGCTGGGACCCCGACGAGTCGCAGCTCTACTCCCGCCTCCTGCGCGGCGGCGAGGTCATCGACTCCTCCACCAAATACATGGTGCCGCGCGTGCGCGAGGGCAGCGTGCGCAAGGGCTACGACCCCCACACGCCCCCGGGGCGCGACGTCCACGGCTCCTGGTACGGCATCCAGTTCCGCCGCGTCGGCAACCGCATCCAGTACCTCTACGACAACGAGACCGTCTTTGACGTGGAAGACCCCGAGCCCCTGCAGGACGGCTCGCTCGGGATGTGGACGTACCGCAACTCCATGATGGTCGCGCGCATCCGCGTCGCCGCCGAAGAGCTCCGCCCGCGCGTCTTCGCCTTCAACCCCATCCCCGTCAACCCGACCCCCGCCCCGAAAGAGGCCCCGCCCGCCGACTCCGGCGTGCGCGTCAACGGCCGCCTCCTCCAGCCCTTCTCCTCCGCCCACTGGGAGGCCGGCGACGAGGTCAGCCACCCCGTCGTCCGCTTCACGCGCGAGAACACCGCCAAGCCCGAGATGCGCGTCACCTCCGCCCTCGGCGCGGGCTCCTTCCTCACGCGCTGCACCCTGCCGCCCGTCGCGCCCTCCAAGTTCCTGGGCTGGCAGTTCGAGATCGCCCGCCACCCGCAGGCCCGCGTCAACTTCGAGTTCAGCACCGTCAAGGACGACGGCAAGGGCGGCCTCGCCCAGATCCAGGGCTGGACCTACATCCTCAACGGCACCGACGAGGCCCGCGGCCCGCGCAAGATCATCGGCAGCCTCAGCGACCTCCCCGCCTCCGCGCCCGACGCCACCGGCGACGCCATCGTCTGGACGCCCGTCGAAATCTGGATGCCCTCGGAGATCTACCACGGCGGCCAGCTCGTGCAGGTCGAGGGCTTCGGCAACCTCCAGCCCAGCGACATGCAGCAGGGCCTCGCCGGGAACCCCCCCGGCGCATGGTACGCCGTCCGCGCCTTCCGCGAGATCCACCGCGGCGTCCCCGCCCTCACCGCGCCCCACGAGAAGCGCCACGAGCTCGCCGCCCTCACCGAGACCATCAGCAAACTCCGCCCCGGCGAGCTGCAGATGCTCGAGGTCCCCGCCGAGCTCGACCCCTCGCGCCCCGTCATCCAGTGGGCGGTCCCCGAGCTCGCCAGCTTCGGCCTGCGCGCCGCCGCCGACCCCGCCATCCCCGGCTCCATCATCGTCACCCCCGCGCACCCCTGGCCCTCGCCCGTGCTGCCCCCGCAGTCCGCCACCGTGGACGCCTTCCCCGCCCCCTTCGTCGCCGAGGGCAACAGCCTGCGCGTGCTCGTCCCCTACGACATCCTCCAGCCCGAGCGCATGACCCTCTCCCTCACCCTCGCCGACGGCCGCATCTTCCGCCAGGCCGTCCCCATGAACCGCTCCGGCAGCGAAAGCGGCCTGCCCCCCGTGCTGCTCTCCCTCGACATGCCCGAGAGCGGCGGCGGCATCAAGACCTTCGAGGAGCGCCCCTGCGACCCCACCCCCCACCAGGTCACCGCCCTCGCCACCATCGACTACTCCGACCCCCTGCGCGGCGGCGTGCTGAAACTCTCCAACGACGGCGCCACCGGCCGCCGCCTCGCCGGCCAGCTCGTCACCAAGTTCGACCCCATGCTCACCCCCGTCCTCCAGTTCCGCTACAAGGCCGGCCCCATGGCCAACGTGAGCATGAACTTCGGCTGGCAGAACCGCTTCTCCTTCACCGAGGCCTACGGCGGCAAGTTCACCCGCCACAACGCCGCCCTCGCCCCCGCCGACGACACCTGGCGCGTCTTCACCTGCATCCCCACCGACGGCATGGGCGCCCTGCCGCTCGCGCAGCGCGCCTCCATCTGGCCCTCCTTCGTCCGCTTCGCCTCCGTCGCCACCCCGGACGGGACCGGCCGCCACAGCGCCATCCTGTTCGACGACCTCGCCTGCGGCCCGGCCGCCGGCCCCGCGCGCCCCCTCGCCTTCACCGCCAACTACGCCGACCCCTCCGGCATCGCCGAAGTCGCCTACGCGATCATCCCCGGCGAGGCCGCCTTCGACAACCGCCCCGAGGAGGAGCGCCAGCAGCTGCTCGACGGCGCATGGGCCCCCGCGCCCAACGGCGAGCCCGCCACACCCGACATCACCGCCCTGCCCGACGGCTTCTACCACCTGCTCGTCCGCGCCAAGAACGCGCGCGGCATCTGGTCGCACCCGGCGGACGTCCCCTTCGTCGCCATCAAGACCCCCCCCGCCATCACCGCCGCCGTCACACCCACCCCCGACAGGTACAACGGCAGCGCCCTCAGCCTCAACATCTCCTCCCCGCACGTCCTCCCCAACATCAACACCCTGCGCCTCTCCTGCAACGGCGCCGCGCTCCCCCTCGCCACCGACAACGGCACCCTCTCCCTCGGCAACAACCTCGCCGCCTACGAGATCGACTGGATGTGGCTCCTGCGCAACCACCTCCCCGCCGTCCCGGACGGCCAGACCATCCCCCTCACCATCGACGGCGTGACCGACGCCGCCGGCAACGCCGCCGCCCCCTTCACCATCGACATCCCCGTCATCAAGGCCGACGACACGCGCCCTCCCACCGTCCTCCCCGTCAGCGACCCCACCAACACCGTCCTGTGCTTCGGCCCCAACGTCCCCATGATGAAGCGCTACTTCCCCACCCTGCGCAACGGCACCACCGCCACCATCGAGACCCCCGAGGGCCCCGTCATCAACATCACCGTGGACGCCAACCCCTGCACCATCCAGCACGCCTTCGCCCCCGCCTGGAGCCCCAGCAAGCACCCCTGGATGTTCCTCTCCTACCGCGTCCCCGAAGACGCCGGGACCCAGCAGCCCCTCAGCATCGTCTTCAACACCGCCCCCGCGGGCGCCGCCGCGCGCCGCCAGGGGGGACCGCAGCGCGGAGGGCCCGCGGGGGGGTTCACCTTCAACCCCAACTCCACCTCCAACGCCATCTACGCCGTCGGCGACCCCGCCTGCAAGCCCGGCGAATGGAACAACCTCATGATCAACGTGCAGGAGTTCATGCGCGCCCAGGGCGACGGCCAGGCCGCCGCCGACATCACCACCCTCACCCTCAACGTCCCCCTGCGCGCCCGCGCCACCAAGATACAGTTCCGCGCCTTCGCCATCCTCTCCGCGTGGAAACCCGCCGACCTCGTCCCCATCCGCGCCTACGACGTCAACGGCGTCAAGGGCCTCGTGTGGGGGGCCGACGGCTTCTCCGCCGACACCGGCATCCGCCCCGCCAGCCTCGCCCTGCCCCCCGAGCAAGGCGGCGGCTTCGCCTTCCGCATCGCCGACGGCGTCGGCAACCTCACCGGCACGTGGGTCATCCCCGTCCCCCCCGCCGCCGCCAAGCCCACCCTCCCCGCCTTCGAGCCCGTCAAGTGAGGAATTTCCGTGCTACTCTTATCTGACCATGGGGGATTAAATCATGCAAAACACACCGCGCCACCTTGATGTCCACATCAAGCAGTTACCGCCGGCCCTGGCCGTGACCTTGCGTCAGGCCACGCGCCGCATCCGCCGCATCCTGTTCATGCGCGGCATCCTTGCCGTTGCGGCGACCGCGCTCATCGCGCTGCTCCTCGTCATGGCGGTGGACGCCGCCGTGGTCATCTACAACCCCGCCATCCGCTGGGGGCTCTCGCTCGCGGCGCTCGCGGCCGTGCTGTGGGTCGCCGCGCGCGTGCTGGTGCGCCCGATGGCGCAGCGCTTCTCGCCCTCGCGCATCGCGGCGCTGATTGAGCAGCGCCACCCGGAGCTCGAGGAGCGCCTCTCCACCGTCGTCGAGCTGATGGCGATGCCCGAGACCTACGGGCGCGGCTCGGAACAGCTCGTGGCGCTCATCACCGAGGCGGCCGAGGCGGACGCGCGCGCCGTCGCGCCGAAGCGCGAGTTCACCGGGCGCACCGTCAAGCCCAAGCTGACCGCGGCCGCGGCCGCGATGCTGATCCTCGGCGCGTTGTTCGCGATGTTCCCGAGCCACACCGCCCTGCTCGCGCTCCGCGCGCTGGCGCCGTTCGCGGAAATCGACAACGTGTTCGCCAAGAACCTCTCCGTCGCGCCGGGCAGCGCGATCGTCCTGCTCGGCGAGCCGCTCGAGGTGAGCCTGGCGGTCGAGAACGCGTTTTCCGGCCAGCCCTACCTGCGGCGGCAGCTTGCGAAGGGGGAGCGGTGGGGGCATGAAATCACCGAGCGCATGCGGCAGGTCCCGTCGGACGACGGCGCCAAGCGCCAGTACGTCCAGTTCTTCCCCGGCGTCGAGGGCTCGTTCCGCTACCGCGTGGCCTGCGGCCACGCGCTGACGCGGCGTTACACCGTGACCGCCGTGCCGCGCCCGTCCGCAGACATCGCCTCCGTGCGCTACGCCTATCCCGCCTACACGGGCAAGCCGCCCGTGACCGAGACGAACATCCCCCCCGGCGGCATCGTCGCGCCCGTGGGGACGCATATAGAAATCGCCGCGCAACTGGACCGCGCGGATGTCTTCGGCACGTTCGCGCTCCCGCCGCAGGAGTGGCCCATCGCCTCGAACGCCGCGAAGGCCGCCGCCTGCGACTTCACCCTGACCAAGGGCATGGACACGCGACTGGACATCCTCCTGCGCGACGGTTACGGGTTCACCAACTTCCCCGTCTCCTACACCGTCCGCGCCATCCCCGACCGCCCTCCCACCATCGCCATCACCCGCCCCGAGAAGGCCACCGTCCGCCTCTCGCGCCGCGCCCAGGTGGCCATCGACTACGAGATGACCGACGACTACGGCGTGACGAAAGCCGCGCTGCTCATCTCGCGCAACGACGAACCCTTCGCGCCGCACACCGAGCTGCTGGCCTTCGAGAAAACGGACGACGAGACATGGGCCGGATTCGAGAGCTTCAACCTCAGGACGCTCGACCTCACGAACGTCTCCAAACTCCGCATCCAGCTTGCGGTCGAAGACAACCTCCCGCCCGACCTCGGCGGCCCGCAATCCGCACGGAGCAAAATCCTGACCATCGAGCTTGACGACGGCGCGCGCGCGCTGGAGATTCAGCAGTACCAAGAGGCCATCAAGAAACTGGAAGAAGCGCTGCGCCAGCTCAAAGAGCAGCTGCGCCAGACCGAGCGCAGCGCAGAGGAAATCCGCAGCGCGTTCGACCGCAAAGAGCAGCCCAGCCAGAAGACCCAGCAGAAGCTCGACAACATCCGCCAAGAGATCGCCATGGCCGAGCAACGGATGCAGGATCTCGCGGACGAGCATCAGGACTCCGCGCTCAAAGAGCTCGCGGAACGCCTGGAGCAGTTGCGCCAAGAACAGCTGGAGGCCGCGCGCAAAGCCGCCGAACAGGCCCAGCTTGCCACGCTGGAGCAACAGCCCCTCAACGTCCGCGACCTCGAAAAACGCCTGAAGGACTCCGTCCAGTCCATGGAGGATATGCTTAAAGAGACGCGGGACTTCAACAAGCAACTGGACAGGCTCGCCGCGCTCGACGAGCTCTCCATGCGCGAGCAGGAACTGGCCAACACCGCGCAGCAGGCCGCCAAGCCCGACGAGATGAACGCCTGGCGCCAGCAGCAGGAAGAGGTGCGCAAACGCTTCAACGAGAAGGTCGCGGACAACCCGGAGATGCGGCTGGAGGCGATGGAGACGCGCCGGGACAGGCTCGCCCAACTGGCGGAAGAAGTGAAGGCACTGTCAAACGAGCAGCAGCAGCTCCGCGAGCAGACCGCGCAGAAGCAGACCGCCACGCCCGAGCAGGCCGCGCAACAACAAGACCTCGCGCAGAAACTGGCGGACGCGCAGCAAGCGGTGGACGACATCCGGCAGGACACGCACCGCTTAGCGACGCAACACCCGCACATCGCCCCGCTGGAGCAGGCCAACAACAACCTCCGCGAGGCCCAGCAACGCGCCAGCGAAGCATCGCGCGACTTGCGCCAAGCGCAGCAGGAAAACAAGAACGCCGACCAGCAGCGCCAGAAGCACGACGAGGCCGTGCGCCGCCAGCAGGAAGCTCAAAACCAGATTGACAACGCCAGCCGCGCCATCGAGCAAGCGCAACAGGAAATGAATCGCGTCATTGAAAATCAGCGCCAGCAGATCGCCCAGCAGAACCCGCTCAACAACATGGACACCGCGCAGATGAACGAACAGCGTGACGCGCTGAAAGCCATGTCCGAGCAAGCCCAGAAACTCGCCGCCGAACAGGCGCGGCTCACCCAGGCCCAGCGGCAGGAGACCGCCGAGAAACAGCAGGCCGAGCGCGACCAGCGCCCCTTCACGCCCTCCTCGGACAACCCCCAGCGCACCCAGCAGCAGCAGGACATCGCCCAGCAGGCGAAGGCCTTGGACCAGCAGGTCGAGGCGATGCGTAACCAGATGCAGCAGATGGGCGACCTCGCGCGGTCCCTCCTCCAGCAGCCGTTGCAGGAGGCCAAGAACGAATTGGACCACGCGCAGCGCCTCGCGAACGACGCGGCGCAGACGTTGCAGAACCAGCCGCGCCAGCCGCACGAAAGCCTCTGGCGGCAAGAGGATGCCCAGCGCGGGATCGAGAAGGCCGCCGCCGCGCTCATGCAGGCCGAGCGCCGCCTCGACCAGATGCTCGCGCAGCCCGAGCAACCGCCCGACGGCGGCCAACCGCCCGACACGCCGCCGCCGATGATGGATGCCGCCGACCACATGCGCGATGCCCAGCGCGATGCGGCACAGGCGCAGAAGGCCGCCGAACAGCAACAGCCCTCCGCCGCCGAGCACATGGCGAATGCGGAGCAGGACGCGCAGGCCGCCGCAGACAAGATGCGCCAGATGGTGCAGCAGCAGGCCCAGCGCATGAACGTCCCGCTCCAGCACCTGCCCAGCCACGCGATGTCCGCCGCGCAGCCCACGCCCAAGCCCCCGCCGCGCCCGCGCCTGGAGCTGCCCATGCAGATGCCGCCCATGCTGCGCGAACAGCAGCTGCCCGACAGCGAATGGTTCCGCCTGCGCGGCGAGATCAGCGCACAGGCCCTCGAAGACGCCCTGCGCAGAGTCTCCCCCGAATACCGCGAGCTCGTGCGGATGTACTTCCGCGAACTCTCCAAGCAGAGCCAATGAGGACGTATGCCGTGAATGCCTTAGACATCTTTCCGTATCTACAGGGCAAAGCCCTGACACATATTAGCGTAGGGCAACGCCCTACGTTGGGATATGCCATGTTTTTCAAGGCTGTAGGCCTTGCACATTTCCGCGCGCGGTTTTCATGTACAAGGCCTTCAGCCTTGAAAACTTTTATTGCCTGTTCCGTAGGGCGTTGCCCTACGCTAATATGTTTAAGGCCTTCGGCCTTGCGGGGAGGAAGGGGTAGATGCCTATTAACAAAACTTCTGCTCATCGCCACGCTGACCTGCGTCACCGCACCCGCGCAAACGGACGGCAACGCCGAACTGGACGCGCGTGTGGACCGCTCCATCGAGCGCGGGCTGGAGTACCTCGCCTCGCGCCAGCGTGCGAACGGCGCCTACACGGGCGGCCACGGCGAAAGCGCCGCCATCGCGGCGCTGGCCGGCATGGCGTTCCTCGCGAAAGGCTATCTCCCGGGCGAAGGGCAGTACGGCGAGAACATCAACCGCGCACTCGACCACGTCCTCTCCTGCGCGGACAACAGCGGGTACTTCGGCGCAAAGGAAAACGGCCAGATGTACGCGCACAGCATCGCCACGCTCTTCCTCTCCGAAGTCTCCGGGATGGTTGACGCCACGCGCCAAGCGAAAATCGACGCCGCGCTCGCCAAGGCCGTCAAGATCATCCTCGACGCGCAGGCCGTCAAGAAGAGCGAGAACTACCAAGGCGGCTGGCGCTACACCCCGCACTCCTCGGACAGTGACATGTCATGCAGCGGGTGGGCGCTGATGGCCCTGCGCTCCTGCCGCCTCAACGGCGGGGCCGTGCCGCCCAAGGCCATCAGCGACGCGGTCGCGTATGTGAAACGCCACCACAACAAGGACACCGGGAGCTTCGGCTATCAGGACCCGAACGGGAACGCCCCGACGCTGACAGGCGCGGGGATGCTCTGCCTCGAGCTCTGCGGCCAGCACAACGACCCCGCCACGCTCCGCGCCGCCGGCTACCTGATGAAAAACTTCCGCGAGCTGCCCCATAACGCGCGGTGCTTCTACGGGCTGTACTACTCGGCGCAGGGGCTGTTCCAGCTGGGCGGCGACAGTTGGAAAACATTCTCGACATGGATGTACGAGACCTTCATCCCGTTGCAGAAAGGCGACGGCTCATGGGACAAGGGCGAGGAAGGCAGCTCCGCCTACCAGACCGCCATGTGCATCCTCGCCTTCACCGTCCCCTACCGCCAGCTCCCCATCTACCAGCGCGACGAGACCGTTGACGAAGACAAACGCACCGCAAGCGACAGGTGACATTCGATTTCCGCAACAACCCTATTCGAACGCCACCCTGGAATCCCCGATGGACGTTACGTTTGGTGGAAAAGCCACGCGTGTTAAACCGCTTTCCGCAAATGCGCCATTGCCGACAGACGTGACAGGATAACCGCCTAAGGCCGCGGGAACACTAAATCCGCCGGCTGGGGTGAGCCTTGTCGTGATATGCGAAACTGCATATCCCAAAGATGGACCGGGATGTATGCTGGCTCCCCCGTCTTTCACTGAATAGGCGTAAACATAATCACCGACCGTTGTGGTTTTTTCTCTCGCGCCCATCTGCCGGACACGCGGGTAGAGCATGATGTTCCTGTACTCCACGGCAGTGCGGTCCCCTCGTAAACAGATCGGGCCGGGCTTGGCATCGTCAGAACCTATCGCGTCGCCTGTGCAGCCTTCGACAAGCAGGTTCGGAAAAAATGAATAACGCAGGGAACCCCGTTAAGCCAAACGTGTTTTGCCTCTCAACAAGCCGCCACCCGCTCAACGTCTCGCCGTCAAACAACGGGATGGAACTCCCGAACACCAGATACCGTCAACCTTCGGTTTCGCAAACGCCGTCAACACATTGACAGCGCAGACTGCCAGAATTAACGTTGATTTGTTCACTGCGCCTCCTCCGCTTTCTTGCGCCGCACTTCTGCGTTGTCCGCCTCCGCCCTCTGCTTGCGCTCGGTTTGTCCCCCGAAAACCTCGACCTCCAAGTAATGGTTCATTTCGTTTGAGGTGTTGCCACGGCTGTCTGTTAGCATCATGGCTCGCTATTCCCGGTGAATTGTGCATATCTCGGGGAACGAGTTAGGCTCTATGACCGTGTCCCTTGGAATCGTCACGTTCGTCAAGCTCTTGCAATCATAAAATGCACCTGCCTCAATGGATACGACACTCTTGGGGATTATCACGCTCGTCAAATTTGTGCAATGCTGGAAAGCGGAACGCCCGATGGACGTAATGGTTGGTGCAATTGTCACGTTCGTCAAACTGCTGCAACCCCAAAACGCATGTACCCCGATGGACGTGACGCCTTCAGGAATCGTCACGCTCGTCAAGCTGCGGCAAGCAGAAAACAAGCCGTCCCCGATAGATGAGAGGCGTGGCGGGAGCGTCACGCTCGTTAAATCATTACACTTATGAAAAGCCCAATCCCCGATGGACGTGGTGTTTGGCGGAAATGCCACGCTTGTTAAACCGCTTTCCGCAAACGCGCCATTACCGACAGACGTGACGCTTGACGGGATTGCCACGGCCGTCAAACCACGGCACCCAGTAAACATATTATTCCCGATGGACGTGACGCCTTCTGATATTGCCACACTCGCCAACCCGCTTCCAGCAAATACGCCGCTTCCCATGGACACATCCTTATGTATCGTAATATGCGCCAGCCCGCTCCCCGCAAATGCGTTATCACCAATAGTCTTGACGCTGGACGGGATGGCCACGCCCGCCAACCCACGGCATCCCTGAAACGCACCGTCCCCGATGAAGGTGACACTGGCGGGGATTATCAGGTTCGTTAAACTAGTGCAGTTCTGGAATGCGCCTTTACCGACAGACCTGACGCCTTTCAGAATAGTCACGTCAGTCAAATTTGTGCAGTCCAGAAATGCGTTTTCCCCGATAGAGGTGACGCTTGCGGGGATGGACACGCCAGTTAAACGGCCGCAACGCAAAAAAGCATCTTTGCCTATGGATGCGACCCCTCGGGGAATCACCACATGCGTCAATCGGCCACAATCCATAAACGCGGCATCCCCGATAGACGTGACAGGGTAACCGCCCAAGGCCGCGGGAACAGTAAGTTCGCCCGCAGGAGGGAGTCCTGTCGTGATATGCGAAACTGCATATCCCAAAGATGGGCCGGGATATATGCTGGCTCCCTCGTCTTTCACTGAATAGGTGTAAACATAATCGCCGACCGTTGTGGTTTTCTCTCTCGCACCCATCTGCCGGACACGCGGATAGAGCATGATGTTCCTGTACTCCACGGCAGTGCGGTCCCCTTGTAAACAAATCGGGCCGGGCTTGGCGTCGTCAGAATCTATCGCGCCGCCTGTGCAGCCCTCGACAGGCTGGTTGTCTATGACCTTCTGGCAGTTCAGGAGGACGGTCACATGGCGATCGGCAAAAGTGATGTCAAACGACTGCCATTCCCCTGCGGGTCTGGCGGCGTTCACCGTCGGGGCGATGCGGCCGTAAATCGCGCCGATTGTGTCTTTTGACGGCGCCGCGCCGAACGAGTCCGCCACCTCCACCTCATAACGCCCGCGCAGGAAAATGCCGCTGTTCCCGCCTTGGGGCAGGCGCACCTCCAGCGTCAGGCGGAAATCCTCAAACGCTCTCTCCGTGCGCAGGTTCCCGAACTTCGGCAAATCGAAAATATCCCACTCGTCTCCATCCTCTGTTTTTAGATCCTTAAGTTTCGGCGCGTTGACGAGAACGCCATCTTTTGCGCCCCATCCTGAAATCACAACGGCTTCGGAAATGATGAATGACGCAGGGAACCCCGCTAAGTCAAACGTGTTTTTCCTCTCAACAAGCCGCCACCCGCTCAACGTCTCGCCGTCAAACAACGGGATGGGGTTGCCGAATGCCAGCGCATTAACATCCGGTGCCGGCGGTATAGGCATGGCGCGTTTACAAAAAACATCTTTGAGGGAACCAGAGTTATCCGAATGCTCTCCATTCGGACCGAACGCCCAGCAGGTAAGCAAGGCCTCATCCGGGTTGCCGTCATTGACTTGTAAGCTCGCATGATAATCACCGAGGTATTTGCGGCGTATGCCGGAGGTCGTCATAAACCAATAATCCACAGGGATTTTGAACAGCAAGACTGTGTTATCATACGGGTTTATCCGGACGTCCTTTGCCGGTTCAACGCCGCCATACACCCACATCACATCAACCCTTGGCGGCACGGTCTCCATGTCCACTTTAATCCATCTCGCGCCGGACATAGAAAACCCCTTGTCGCGCCACCTACTCCAATCGGCATACCAGATGCCGTCAACCTTCGGTTTCGCAAACGCCGTCAACACGTTGACAGCGCAGACTGCCAGAATTAACGTTGATTTGTTCACTGCGCCTCCTCCGCTTTCTTGCGGCGCACCTCTGCGTTGTCCGCCTCCGCCTTCTGCTCGCGCTCGTTTTGTCTCCCGAAAACCTCGACCTCCAAGTAATGGTTCATTTCGTTTGAGGTGTTGCCACGGCTATAGCAGCGGACATAGCGCCCCTTCACGGCGTCCACCGCGAAGGGACGCCCAAAGTGTGTCTCGATATATTCCTTGTCCTTGCCAAGCCCGGCGGAGTTGTCGTGGTCATTGTTAAAGACCGTGGCGACGCCGTCAGCGAATTTGGGGTCGCTCGAGATTTGGCAAATCACGTCACGGTAAACACGCTGCACCTCGCCCCCGCCCGAATGCCAGATGCAGACGGCATGGATTTCTTTTTCTTCACCCAAGTCAATCTGAATCCATTGGAGCTTGGGAGAGAGTTCAACATAATTCGCCATGTCATATTCTTTTACCCCGTCGGTGACATAAGACAGCTCGCCGATGATGGGGTCAGGGTCGCTGGAGGTCACCTTGCAGCCCTGCGACAGCAGCGTGTCACACCCCACGGGAACAAAAATCGGCGGGCGCGGGATGTGCGGCGGGTAAGGGTCAAGATGCACATACGGCTTGACGCTTACCGGTGTCCCCGTAAAGGCTGGCTTGGGAAAAGTCATCTTGATCGGGACGTTCTCTTGCGATTGAACGGCGGCTGAAAAACCAATTATTACCGCAAAAACAATGCTTCGTTTTTTCATAATTGCCCCTCCTGCGCTACAGGAACTACAATCGGCGGCGGAGCCGGAGGAGCTTTCTGGTTCAAGCCGGCAGGTCTTGTTTTCCCATTCAGCGCATTTATCCTTTCTTCTGCTCCTCGACGTACATTTGCATTCCCGTCAGTTTTCGCAATTTCCGCAAGGATAGCTTGGTCACTGAGTTTGCTGACTGCCACACGACGCACTTCCGCGTCCTTGTCATTTTGTGCAATTTCCGCAAAGAGCATTTGGTCGTTTAGCTTGTACAAAGCGGTCTCGCGCACCTTCCCGTACTTATGTTGCTTCACAATTTCCGTAAGGACTGCCTGATTGGTTATCCCTAATGTCGCCGCCCAACAGACTCTTTCACTATTATCGTTTTTTGCAATTTCTGCAAGATGTGTTTGGTCTGTGAGCTTGCGTACTGCCGCACGACGCACGGTCTCGCTCCCATCGCGTTTTGCAACATCCGAAAGAAACTCTTGGTCATTTAGTCTGTATGTTGCTGTTATACGCACGTTATCGGCTGGATCATTTTTTGCGAAATCAAAAAGCAGTAACTGGTCAGTAAACTTACCCACAGCCCAAGCGCGCACCTCTTCGCTCACGTCATTTTTCGCAACCTCGGTAAGAACAGCTTGGTCAGTAAGCCTAAACACTGCCCCTTTACGCACCTCCCCGCTCACGTCATTTTTCGCAATCCCGGTAAGAACAGCTTGGTCAGTAAGCCTAAACACTGCCTCTCGGCGCACCTCTTCGCTCTTATCAGTTTTCACAATTTTCGTAAGAACAGCTTGGTCAGTAAGCCTAAACACTGCCACTCGACGCACCTCTTCGCTCTTATCGGTTTCTACAATTTCCGTAAGAGCAGCCTGGTCGTTTAATCTTGACACAGCAGTTTGGCGAACCTGTTCATCCGCGTCATTTTTTGCAATCTCCACGAGAAGCACGTCATCTTTCAGTTTTTCTGCCGCCGCGAGGCGCACCCATCCGTTCGTATTGTTTTTTGCGATATCTGTAATAAGAGTTATGTCATTCAGCTTTTCTGCAGCCGCCAAAGAACACCACCCATTTTCCCCGTTTCGCGCAATTTCCAGAAGGGTTCCGTGATCCTCCAGTTTTAATATCGCTTCTTGGCATACCAACATATCGGCATCGTTTTTTGCGATTTCCACAAGGCTAGGCTGGTCGTCCAGTTGAGACACGGCCATGCGCCGCACATCTGCGTTCCAGTGTTTTTTCGCAACCTCCGCAAGGGCGGCCTGGTCATCGAGCTTATAGACTGCCGCGATTGCGACCATCCAATTCATCGCATTTTTAGCTGTTTCCGCAAGGGCAACCTGATCCACAAGGCGGAACACCTGTTCGAGTTGCGCGTCAGTATCCGCAAGAGCGGGCAGTTGAAGCAAGCATAACACAAGAGACAGTTTCGTCATTTTCTTCATAAGATATTCCTTGCATTTTTTGACAGGATTAACAGGATTTTCAGGACTGGTTTTGCCGTTACTTTTCCTCCTCCGCTTTTTTCCTGCGCACCTCGGCGTTATCCGCCTCCGCCTTCTGCTTGCGCTCGCGCGTCCACTTGCCGAACACGTCGTTCTCATCAGGGCCTTCGAGAAGAATCATTTGCCCGTCCCGATAAATCATAGACTTTTCACCGTCCCAGATTTTGTAGAGCCGTTTCCCGTCGTGCGGCTCGACGCGGATTTTGTTTGTGAGGCTGATTGGGCAGATTGACCAATAGTCAGCTGATTTTGAATACAACCAACGTTCGTTCTTGCAGGTGACGGCCACCAAATCATGCGAACCATTGATGTCGGTGATTACCCCCACTTTCTCTTCTGAATCGGGGATAATTCCTTTGAGCATCACAGGTTCGGAATCCAGCCAGAAGCCCTTACCCAGATATACCGAGACCGTGAAACGCACTTCCTCTGAAAAAGACAACGTTTGTCCTGATAGAAAAAATTTCCATCCTTCATACACATGCGTTTCCCCTGTCGGAAGCTCAAAAAAATAATCGCCGTTTTTGGATATAGTCGCTCGGTCGCCTTTACCGTGTAACTCGTCCTCGCTATAATCGGGTTTGTGAGGCAACGGGCGCATAGCAAGTTGCCAAACTGAAAAATAGAGAGGCTTCTGAGCAAGGAGAATCGGGTCTGTCCCCGTGTTTTTAATGGCAAGGTTGAAGTTGCCCCCAAACTCCTCCCCTTTTATAACCCAGTCCTTGAAAAGCTTCACCTCTATCAAGGCATTTGTCTCCGCGAAAGCGGATATTTGAAGTAATCCAAGCATCGCCGTCAGTATCATCTTTCTCATTGTGTCTCTCTCCTTTTCCCCTTTCATTTTGACAGGATGGACAGGATTTTCAGGATTGGTTTTATTGCTGCTGTGCCTCCTCCGCTTTCTTGCGGCGCACCTCTGCGTTGTCCGCCTCCGCCTTCTGCTTGCGCTCGCGCGTCCACTTGCCGAACACGTCGTTCTCGTCAGGGCCTTCG
>WRJS01000012.1 GCA_009778475.1 Kiritimatiellota bacterium
CCGCGCGGAGGCCTTCGCGTCGAAGAGCGGCGTCCTGCGCAGCGCGGCGGACGGCCTCGGGACGGGCATCGGGTTCACGCTCGCGCTCGCGCTGATCGGGGCGATACGCGAGTTCGCCGGGGGTGGCTCGGTGACGCTCTGGGGCAAGCTCGCGTTCACAGAGATCCACGGCAACAGCATGGTCCTGTTCGTGCTGCCCGCGGGCGGCTTCGTCGTGCTGGGGCTCCTGCTCGCGGGCATCAATCACCTGCAGGAGGTGATGGCGCGGAAGAACGGCAAGCCCGCGCCTGACCCCATCGCGTTCGACTGCCGCCACTGCACCCTCTGCAAGATACCGGAGTAGGCGGAGTTGAGATTGCATCAGCGGCCCTCGAGGGCGCTCGCCTGAACCCTAATCCCTAATTTTTTCTAATAGCTCGTCCGGGGTGTCAACCGCAACGGTGAACGCGGACGCGCGTTGCCCGCCGAAGCCGAAGCGGCAGAAGCAGCTCCGGATGCCCGCGTTGGCGGCGGCTTCAATATCCGTGAAGTGGTCGCCGACCATCCAGTCGTGCGCGTCGAGCGTTGCGCCCATGCGCGCGGCGGCCAAATGCAACGGCGCGGGGTGCGGCTTGAGCTCGGGGCAGTCGCCGCCGCCGACAATGGCGTCGAACACGTCGAGGACGCCGAGGCCCTCGAGGATCGGCCGCGTGAAGGCGGCGGGCTTGTTCGTGACGACGCCGAGCCGCCAGCCGCGTGCTTTGAGGGTGCGCAGGGCAGCCGCCATGCCGGGGTACAGGGCGGTCTGGTCGAGGAAGTGCGCGGTGTAGTGCGCGCGCTGGCGCTCGAGGAGCAGCTCCATCTGGTCGGCGCGTTCGGGGACGGTGCGGGCGAGCAGGTTGCGCACGCCTTCGCCGATGGCCGCCACGACGGCGTCCAGCGCCAGCGGAGGCAAGCCGAAGTCCTGGCGCACGAGGTTCACGGCGCACGCAAGGTCCGCGCGGGAGTCAATCAGCGTGCCGTCTAAATCAAACAATGCGGTTTTCATTGCGTCCAGTGTACCGACCCAGCGGCGGCATTGCAACATCAATTTTTCCCGTCATCGCAGCTTAGCCTTGCGTCGCCCTGCAATGCACCAAAAGACCGGGGACCGTGCCGCTGCGCTGCGCATCGACGAAAAGCCTTTCCCGTGAGCCGGGTTCCAGGTCGGGTCCATTGCAGATTCCTTCGCGTCCCCCCTTGCCCAGCAACAGCATTCGTGCTAACATGATGCCCGATGTTTCCGTTAGTTGAGCGTTTATACGAGGCGCTGTTCGCGCGTTACGGCGAGCAGCGCTGGTGGCCCAGCAAGAGCGGCGCGGCATGGGAGATCGTCGCGGGCGCGGTGCTGACGCAAAACTGCGCGTGGCGCAACGTCGAGAAGGCGCTGGGGAATCTGGCGTCCCTCGGCGTGGACACGCCGCAGCGGCTGCTCGCGCTGCCGCTCGGCGCGTTGCGGGAGGCCATCCGCCCGGCGGGCTTCTTCATGCAGAAAAGCCTCTATCTCCAAGAGGCCGCGCGGTTCCACATCGGGCACGCGGCGGCGTTTTCCACGCCCTGCGCGGCAGCGGAGCTGCACGCCCGCCGTGCGCGGCTGCTGCGCGTCAGGGGCGTGGGGCGCGAGACTGCGGACTCGATCCTGCTGTATGCGTTCAACCACCCGATATTCGTGATCGACGCCTACACGCGGCGCGTCGCTGAGCGCCACCTCCGCATCCCCCGCGCGGCAACGCTCCCGTACGACGCGCTTCAGGCGATCTTCATGCGGAACCTGCCGAACGACACCCGCCTCTACAACGAATACCATGCGCTGATTGTCCGGCAGTGCAAAGACACCTGCCGCAAGCAGACGTGCGGGTGCGCGTGGCTCCAGATCCTGTAGGATGTAGGCAGCGTGCTGGCGACGGTGGCGAGGTTGCTGACAAGCCCTGCGCTCCCGGCAATGGAGTCGCGGCAAGGCGTGTGCTGATAGATAACGTCGCTTGTCGGCTGCCTCCTGTCAATCCCCGGCGAGGAAGAGGTCGCCGCGATTCGCGGGGAGGAAAATCTGCTTGCCGCGCAACGCGACCGCCGTCGCCGCGCCGCCGCTGCAGAGCGTCACCGGGAGGATGCTCCAGAAGTACGAGAAGCTCTCGGGGAAGATGACGAGGTTCCACGCGACAACACCGCCGTACCCGGCCGCCCAGCAGACGGCGAATGTCGCCAGGGCGCGGCCGCGCTTGCGGTTCATGCGGCGGACGAGCAGGAAGAGCAGGTAGAGGAACGGCCCGGCCATGCGTGAGATGGTCAGCCCGAGGAATGCGATCTCCTTCATCATGCCGAACCCGCCCGCGCCGATCTTCACCACGCTCCAGAAGAAATAGAGGAACACGAAAATCTGCGGCAGCAGCAGGATGAGGACGAGCGCCTCGGCAATCATCTTGAGGGTGTCTTTCATGGCGCTCCGTAGTTGAGGGTTTCCTTGAACGCGCGGACGACGTGCCGTTTCACATCTTGCATATCAACAGGGCGGCCGAGCAGCTGGCGCATGGACGTGACGCCCGCGTCGCGCAGGCCGCACGGCACGATGCCTTGGTAGTCCTCCAGGCGCGTGTTGACGTTCAGCGCGAAGCCGTGCATCGTGACCTGCCGCGAGACGCGTATGCCGATGGCCGCGAGCTTGCAGCCGCCGACCCACACGCCGCGGTTGCGCGCGTCGCGCCCGGCGGTGATGCCGCAGGCCGCGGCCGCGCGGATGAGGGCCTCCTCCAGCGCCGTGACATACTCGACCACGCGCAGGCCCGCCTCCCCGAGGTGGATGACGGGATAGCCGACGAGCTGGCCCGGGCCGTGGTAGGTCACGTCGCCGCCGCGCGAGGTCGCGGCGCATTCGATGCCGGCCTCGCGCAAGGTCTCGTCAGAGTAGAGGATGTGAGAGGCGTCGGCGGAATTGCCGAGGGTATAGACGGGGCGGTGCTCCAGCAGGAGCAGGCAGTCCGGCGCGTCGCCCGCGACACGCCGGGCGTGGGCGCGCTCCTGAAGCGCGAGCACGTCCGCGTAACCCTGGTCTGCGCCGAGGTCCGTGACCTGAAGCATCCGCATGACGACCGCCTCCGAACAGGTGAAACAACAAAACCGGGCACCTTGCTCACGCATGGTGACCGGTCGAAAGAAAGGGGCACGCGAAGCCAGGTCAACCCATCTTCGCGATGCTCGCCGCCATGCGTGACTTTTTGCGGCTGGCGTTGTTCTTTGCGATGATGCCCTTCTTCGCCGTCTTGTCCAAGACGGACGAATATTCCGAATAGGCCTTCGTCGCCTCCTCCTTGTTGCCTGTCCCGATTGCGGACAAGACCTTCTTGCGGGCGGTCAGCACGCGGCTCTTCCCAGCCTTGTTGCGAACCCGGCTAGCTTCCGCCTGCTTAACACGTTTGACAGCACTCTTAATTTTCGCCATGAATCCTTGCTCCTTGAAAACTCCTTTTCGATAAAGAACGGCATATAGTGTACCTGATTTACAGAAATGGTCAACAGTTAAGAATGGGTTGCGGCGATTTTTTCTTGCCCGGCCAGTGGAGGCGCCTGCCCTCCCGCGGCGGGCCTCACGGCCGAAACACGTCCTTGACGGCCTGCAGGTAGCGGTAGCCGTTGCGGGTGTCGGGCTCGAGGTAGCTGCCTTCGGTCCATTCGTTCCAGCAGTTGATGTTGAGGATGCGCGGGCCGTCGGGGTCGGCGAGGAGGCGGTCGCGGGTCATGCGGAGCGCGGCCTCGAAGTTGGCGGGGGTGTTGTCGCCGATGGTGTTGGTGAAGGGGTAGCCGAAGTTGCCGAAGGGGTCGCTGACGTGGCACCGCGGGCTGGGGTCCCAGCCGACGCTGACGTTGGGGAAGTACGGCACGGCGTAGTCGCGCGTCGCGCGGTCGGCGTAGGCGAAGTAGGCGTCGCGCACGGTGTTGTAGTCGGTCTCCTGCTCGTCGAGCGGGACGTGGTGGATCCAGACGTAGGAGGTCGCGGAGTCGAAGCCGAGCGCGGGGACGAGCTGTTTGTAGTCGCCCGCGATTCTCTCGTTCGGCAGGATGGGGTTGCCCCACGCCACGAGGTTGAGGTGCAGGCCGGGGAGGCCTGCGGCGACGGCCTTGGCGCGGAACGCGTCGAGGGCCTCGCGTGTGGTCTCGACGCTGCCGAAGCTGGCCATGAGGCGCTCGAGGTCGTAAAACGAGAAGTAGGGCTTGCCGTCGATGCGCCAGTAGGCGGGGTGCTTGAAGTAGCGGGTGATGAGCAGGTCGCAGATGCGGCCGAAGGTCTCGGGCGTGACCGCGCCGGGGTACATGAGTTGCGGCGGCTTGTCTTTCCGCGCGGGGAAGATGTCCACCCAGTCGTGGTTGGCCCACATGAAGGCGAATTTGAGGCGGCGGTTGTTGGGTGCCTTCAGGAAGCCGTTGTCGATGGGCGCGTCGAGGAAGGGGCCGTCGTCGTAATGATACCAGTCGAAGATGAACGCGTCGATGCCGTAGTCGGCGGCCGCGTCGATTTTCCGCGCCATGACGGCGGGGTCGGACTCGTCCTCGTGTCCCCAGACGGGGACCTTGGGCTGCTGGTGGCCCTCGAAACGGGGCTTGGCCGTTTTGACCAGCTCCCACTCGGACCAGCCTTTGCCGCGGTCGCGCTCGTTGCGCGGGTCGCCGGGGTGGTAGTTGCCGAAGTAGTAGCACGCGACGGTGATGCCGTCGGCGTTTTTCGCCGTGGCGTCGGCGTTGTCTTTTCTGTCACAGCCGAGGGCCAGCAACAGGCCGGCAACGCTGATGAGTGCTTTGTTCATGGTTTGTTTCCTTTCTGGCGTGTGAAGCGGATGACGCTGTAACCGCGCCGCGCGATGACGGCGGCGTCGGCGAAGCGGGTTTTGACGCAGGCGTGGAGACCCGCCGGGGATTTCGCGACGAGCAGGCCGGTGCCGCCGGGGCGCAGTGCGGCGGCGGCGGTATCGACGAAGAGCTGTGCGATGCGGAAATCGGAAAAGTAGGGCGGGTTGCCGACCAGCATGTCGAAGCCGCTTTCCGTGATGCCGGTGTCGGACAGCACGAGCGGATGCCCCGAGAGGCCGAGGGCATCAAGGTTGCGGCGCGTCGCGTCGAGCGCGCGCGCGTCGGAGTCAACGAACGTCACGTTCACGTCGGGCCGCTGCGCCGCCAGCAGGAGGCCGACGAGGCCGCACCCGCACCCGAGGTCGAGGATGCGCTGACCGGGCTGGAGGCCGTGCGCCGCGATCTCCGCAAGCGCCAGCCCGCCCATGTCGGCGCGGCGGTGGCAGAACACGCCCGGGAGGGAGGCGAGCGTTATCGGCGCCCCGCCCGGGAGCGAGGCCGTGAATTCGGCGCGGAACGTGCGCGGCTTGGCGAGCGGCGCGCGCTTGACGGCGGTGACGCAGAAGAGGCCTTTCGTGTCGGTGTGCGCGGAGAGGTTGCCGAACATCTGGCGGATTTGCTTGATGAGCGTTCCGGCATCGCCCTCGTAGGCGATGACGCACGTCCCGCCGGTGTTCAGGCGCGCGTGGGTCGCCTCGATCTGGTCCATGAGCAACTCGCCCGTCGTCGTCGCGGCGGATGCGGCGAAGAGGGCGAGGTCGTAGTGCGCGGCGGGGATTCCCGACGTGCAAGCGAGGCGGACGCGGGCGGCGTCCGGTGCGTCAGCCCCGATAGCGCAGCGCACGAAAGGGTCGTGCGCGAACGCGCAGGGCAGGCCGTTCGCGCCGAGGTTGCGCAGGATGGCCCGCGCGTGGTGGAGGTCGAGCGCGTGGCAGGTGATGCGGCTGCCGGGGTGGCAGGCCGCCGCGATCATCGCGAGCGCACCTGTGCGGTTGCCCGTGAGCAGCAGGCTTGACAGGGGCGCTTGCCGCGCACAGATGTGCTGAATCAGGAGCGCCTCGGTGATGTGCAGCCCCGAGTGCGACAGGACACGGAAACGCTTGTCCGCGAAAAACTCCGCTTTCGCTTTGGAGACCGGCAGGTCGGTTGTGCGGATGGTGTGAGTGGGCATTGGGGGCAAGTTACGAATTACGCATCCCTCATTTCCTCGAGCCGCCCGTCTTGGAGCTCAAACACGCGGTCGCAGAGGTCGGCGGTTTCGGTCGCGTGCGTGACCATCACGACGGACAGCTCCCGTGTGCGCGAGAGGCCGAAGAGCATCTCGATAATCTGCCCGCCCGTCATGCGGTCGAGGTTTCCCGTCGGCTCGTCCGCGAGGATGAGCGCGGGCTCGTTGACCAGCGCACGGGCGAGCGCGACACGCTGCTGCTCCCCGCCCGAGAGCTCCAGCGGCGTATGGTTCATGCGGTCCGCAAGACCGACCCACTCCAGCAGCTCCTGTGCGCGGCGGCGCATCTGCGCACGGCTGATGTTGCGCGCGCCCGTCATCGCCGGCAGCATCACGTTCTCGGTCACGTCCATCTCGGGCAGGAGGTGGTAGGACTGGAAGACGAAGCCGATGTTCGCGGCGCGGAGCGCGGTGCGCCTGCGCTGAGAAAGCTGATAGAGCGGCTGGCCCATGATGGCGACCGTCCCGGCGTCTGGCCGGTCAAGCCCGCCCAGCACGTTCAGGAGCGTGCTTTTGCCCGCGCCGCTGCGGCCGATGATCGCGATGCGCTCGCCCGCGCCCACGCTAAACGACGCGCCTTTGAGGACCTCCACGCGCTTGTGCGGGAGGATGTACGTCTTGTGAATGCCTGTGGCTTCTAGCAGGTACATAATCATCCGTGGTCAAGGGTCATCAAACAATCGGGATTTTCCCCGAACAAATAAATAGGGGCAGGCATAGATAAACAAACTATTTCAGTCCCGATTTGTAATACAGTTTAACCCATTTCAGGCGCAGGGTCAACTGGTTTTTCGCCCCCGGTTGTTAAACTTCCACTCACACTCTTTAGTAATTGAAAAGGCGAAAGGAGCGGGGACTTCGGTGACGTAGGGGACGACGGGGAAAACACCTGCGTCACCTGGGTCTCCTTCGCCACCTATGCCTCTTTTCGCAGGAGTAAGCCCCTGCGGTTACAATTAATCCTCTGCTTTTTATTACACAGAGAACCATGGAGAAGTCACAGGGATACACGAAGTTTTTGCAAAGACATACTGATGAAAATTTTCTGTTTTTTAGGGGTTGACTTCCGTGCGCGGATACCCTACACTTAATGCCAACTATTGGACTAACTCTAATAGTGGTCATTAACCAATAAAGGAGGAGAGCATGAGGCATATTCGGAGTTGGGTCGGGGAGGCGCTCGGGACGTTCATCCTGACGCTGTTCGGTTGCGGGGCGGTGGTGGTGTCGGTGCTGTTCGGGGCGCACGTGGGGCTGATGCAGGTGGCAGTGGTGTGGGGCGTGGGCGTGATGCTGGCGATCTACATCACGCGGCATTTGTCGAACGCGCACCTCAACCCGGCGGTGAGCGTCGCGATGGTGGTGAGCGGGCGTATGCCGGCGCGGAAGCTGCTGCGCCATGTGTCGGCGCAGTTCGCGGGCGCGATCGTGGCGGGCTTTGCGGTGTACCTGCTTTTCAACCCGTCCATCGCCGCGTTCGAGGCGGCGAACGGCATCGTGCGCGGAAGCCCGGAGTCGGTGTTCACGGCGAAGATGTTCGGCGAGTTCTACCCGAACCCGAGCCTCGACGGCGAGGGGCAGGCGGTGGTCTCGATGCCGCTGGCGTTCGGCGTGGAGGCCTTCGCGACGTTTCTGCTGGTGCTGTTCATCTTCGCGCTGACGGACGACTGCAACGTGGGGCGTCCGAACGAGAACAGTGCGCCGCTGCTCATCGGCCTGACGGTGACGTCGCTCATCTGCCTGACCGCGCCGCTGACGCAGACGGGGCTGAACCCTGCGCGTGATTTCGGGCCGCGGCTGGTGTCGTGGCTGATGGGTTGGAAGGGCGCGGCGTTCCCGGCCAACGGCGGCGCGTTCTGGGTGTATATCCTTGCGCCCGTCGTGGGGGGAATCGTCGCGGCGCTGGTGTTCAACCACATCATCACGCCGCTGATGAACGCGGTTAAACCGGAAAAGTAAGAGGAGTCATCATGAGCACACAACGCATTATCTTTGTCGGCGGTTTCTTGGGGGCGGGCAAGACCACCCTCATGTTCGAGACCGCCAAGCGCCTGACCGCGAAGGGCAAGCGCGTGGGGCTGATCACGAACGATCAGGCGCCTGAACTCGTGGACACCGCGTTCCTGCGCACCACAGGCTCGGCGGTCACGGAGGTGAGCGGCAGCTGTTTCTGCTGCAACTTCCCGGGGCTGGTTGGCGCGATTGAGAAACTTTCGGCGGACGCGCAGACGGAGGTCATCCTCGCCGAGCCCGTCGGAAGCTGCACGGATTTGTCCGCGACCATCATCCAGCCGCTGAAGGACAAGAAGGGCGGCGACGTGTCGCTCGCGCCGTTCTCCGTGCTGGCGGATCCGAAACGCTTGCAAGGCATCCTCGACGGCAACTCCGCCGGGCTGCACGACAGCTCCGCGTACATCTTCCGCAAGCAGCTGGAAGAGGCGGACTTCATCCTGCTCACCAAGGCGGACACGCTGGACGAGGCGACGCTCTCGGCACTGGGCATCCGCCTCGCGTCGGCGTACCCTGAGGCGGAGGTGTTCGTGGTCAGCGCGAAATCAGGGGCGGGGCTGGACGCATGGCTGGACGCGGTCATGACGCGCACAGGTGCTGGCACACACCTGTGCGCCGAGGTGGACTACGACGTGTACGCCGAGGGCGAGGCGGTGCTGGGCTGGCTGAACGCGACCTATAAGCTCACGAGCGCGCAAGCGGTGGACTGGAAAGCGTTCGCGGAAAACCTGCTCGACGCGCTGAGCCGTGCGTTCGACGCCATGCCCGCCGCCGTCGGTCACGTCAAGCTGGCGATCACGTCAGGCACGTCGCTCGTGACCGCGAATCTGGTCGGCACACGCGAGACGCTTGAGGTTCACGGCGATGCCGTCAACGGCACAGACGCGACGCTCACGCTCAACGCCCGCGCACAGATGACGCCCGAGCAGCTGGAGGCGATCGTCCGCGAGCAGATGGCGAAGGCCTGCGGCGAGGCCATCACCGCGCAAACGGTCGCGTGGCGCTGCCTCAGCCCCGGCTACCCGAACCCGACGTACCGTTATGGGAAAGTGGTTAGTGAGTAGTGAGTAGTGGGTAGTGGTTAGTTAGCGTTGATGTTGTGGCGGAGGAAAGCATGAGACGTGTCGTGTCGTTCGTCGTGGCGGTGTTCAGCGGGGCGGTCGTGGTGGCGCAGGAGGAGTCGTCCAGCCTGCTGGATTTGGATGGCGGGGCGGAGCTGCGGGCCCGTTATGAGTGGATGAGGAACCTGCCGGGCAAGTACGGGCAGGCGGCGCCGAATTACGCGGACCGGCTGCGCCTCCGCGCGAAGGTGTGGGGTTCTGCGTATGCGGGGGACTTCGGCATCTATGCGCGGCTTTACGACGAGGTGCGCGAGTTCCACAACCTGCGCGGGCGCAACTACCAGCACTTCCCCGGCTGGCTCATCATGGACAACCTCTATCTCGACATGAACAACCTGCTGTACAACCGCGTGGACGTGCGCATCGGCCGGCAGGACATGATGTATGGCGAGGGGCGCGTCATCGCGAACGGCACATCCGGGGAGAGCGACCGTTTCGCGTTCGACGCGGTCAAGGTCACCACGCGCGTCACGGAGGCGACGAAGGCGGACGTGTTCTTCACCTATATGCCGTCGCGTGACGACTACCTTACGCTCGGCGACCGCAACACGGGGTATTACCCGACCTCGTACCGCGGCCCTTACGGCGGCCCGGAGAACAACGGCGGGCTGTCGGAGTGGGGTATCGGGACGTACTGGACGGTCGAGGAGATCGACGCGTTGCCCATGGAGTTCTACCTGCTGTACAAGGATGAGTCGCGCTGGTTCCCGGACGGCACGGACAGATCCGTCCGCGTCCCCGGGCGCAAGTACGGCACGGCGGGCCTGCGCCTGATGCCGAGGTTCACGGAGAAGCTGAGCGGCGAGCTAGAGGCCGCATACCAATTCGGGCGCACGGACTCCGGCAACGGCGCGGACGGGCAGGCCATCAGTGCCTATATGCTGTACGCCGGGCTGACCTACACGGAAGTGGAGTGGGCGTGGAAACCGTACATCAAGGCGGCGGCGCTCGTTCTCTCGGGCGACGGCAAAGACAGCGTGTTCGACCGCCCCGGCGGGCCCGCCGCGACCGCCACGGGCTGGAACCCCGTCTATGCCCGCCACATCTACATCGGCGAAGTCCCGGCGGAGATGTACTCCGGGTGCCGATGGTCGAACCTCATCTGGCCCCACGCCGAGGGCGGGTTCAGCCCGTTCAACGACCGCCACACGTTCCGCGCCCAGACGGGCCCCATGTTCGCGCACAGGGACGACCGCGCGGGCGCGCCCGTGGGCGATGACAACCTCTATCGTGGCTGGTACACGCAACTGTCCTACGACTGGCTGATGGTCAAAGAGGCCGTCAACGGGCGCGGCAGCCTGAAAGGGCGTATCGTCGCCGAGGACATGATCTACGGCAACTACTACTACGGCAGCCACCCCAGCAACGGCTACTTCCTCCGCGTCGAACTCGTCGCGACGTTCTGAACCCCCAATCCACGCTTCAAAAACAACCCCGTCCGTTTTGTATTACACAGAGTTTCACGGAGGAGGCACAGAGGCACACAGAGTTTTTTTAGAATTTCTCTGTGAACCTCTGTGTCTCCTCTGTGGTTCTCTGTGTAACATTTATTCATTTTTTTTGCTCAGTGCTTCCACGGGCGCACAAGCTTCTCGGGCGGCGGGGGCTGGGCGGGCGGGTTGCGGAGGCGCAAATAGAGAAACAAGGGATGTAACAAGGCGGCGTGATGCCGGGAACGCAAGGCTTCCGCCTTGCCGCTAGAATGCAGGGCGGAAGCCCTGCGCTCCCAGCAAACGGGGCGCGACGGCGCGATGCCGCCGGGAACGCAAGGCTTCTGCCTTGCATTTAGGGATTAGGGAGGAAAAGAGGGGGCGCAGGGGCAAGCCAGCCCGGTGTCAGCGCATGGCGAAGCAGTCAATCCACGAATAGCTTGGGAAGTTCTGGGTACAGGCGATGGGAAAATTGTAGGACCAGAAATAGTTTGTGCTGTCCTTTCGATTCCATGAGTCAAAGTGAATACGGGCTTGATAACTGCTGCTCCGCACAAAGTAGTTTGTCCCGCCATACGTCATTTCGTCGAGAATCTGGTTTGTCCCGAAAACGGTGGTGCCGAGCAGGGCAGTCAGCCCAATCACAAGCGTTGTTTTCATTCCATACTCCTTTTCAGCGCCTGCCTCAGCCCGAGGAAAAACGCGCGGTTATCGATTGACCCGTAACGCATCGTGCCGCCCATGCGGCTGAACGTTTTCAGATAGCGCAGGTAATAGGCGGGGTTGTCCACAGGCGGCTCGCCGTCGTTCTGCCAGTCCCACGTGGACGGCGCGAGGTCGGCGACCCCGAGGAAAAAGCGGTCGATGGCCTTGCCCTCCTGATGTGCCACGTTCCGCGCCATCGAGAGCGACTTCTCGAAAATCATCGGCGACATCACCGCCGACCCGACCGACAGATACACGCCGTCCTGCAAGTCCTGAACCGCGCCCGCATACGTCAGGAAATCCGTGTGCGCCGTGCGGCCGATCGCCGCGCCCGAGTTGAGCGGGTGCGTGTAGATGATGTCGTGGCCGAACATCGGATGCCCCGTGAACGGGATGCCCAAACGCCACGCCTCCGCCTGCACGCTCTGCGCCTTGAACGGGTGCGGAATTTCCATGCGCCCCGGCTTAATGCCCGCCGCGTTGATTGCATTCATCAAATCAAATCCCGCCGCCACACGGTCGAGGAAACCCGTGCCTTCCATCGCGACCTCTGCCATCTGTTCATCCGTCGGAATCGTCAGGCACTCCTCCGCAATCATCGAGCCGATGGACGCGCCATAGCCCTTGCCCTGCCACGCGCCGACGAGCAGCGCGAGGTTGATGTACATCCCCGTCTCCTGCCACAGCCCGAACATCCCTTCCGCGACGTGCGCGCGCACGTCCTCGCCGCTCTCGCCCTGAAATGCGAACTCCCAGTCATGGATCACGCCCGCGCCGTTCGTCGCCAAGTGCGTCAGCCACCCGTCCCGCATCAGCGCGACCAGCACCGGCCCCAGGCCGTTCTTGATCGCGTGCGCCCCGAACGCGAGGATCACGGGACGCCCCGCCGCCCGCGCCGCCCGCACCGCCTCCGCCGATTGCTGGATAAAATCCCGCGCATCGTCCGAACACTCCGGCGGCGGCGCATCCGGGTCAATCGCCAATTGTGCGAGTTGCAACTTATTCACGCGCTCCGCCAGCGGGCGCACATGCAATTTCGAACGGTCAAACATAAATCCTCCATTTGCGTAAAAAAATAAAATACCACTCCGCGCCCCCAAACACAAGCGCAACACAAGAGGGGAAAGAACGTTTTGCAACCCGCATTCTTTGGGGCAGAGCAAACGTTCACAGAAAAACGGCGGAGACTCCCAAACACGGTAGGCGAGCTGATGCGCCAGAAATGACTTGCATGGCGCAGAATAATATGCGACTATTATTACTCCATGAACGGGGAGGATGTGTTGCCCCGCCCCCAAAAATGCTGTTGTCAAAACGAGGGAAAAAAGTGAAAAAACGTGGAACGCTAGTTGGTGCGCAGGGAACTCCCCGGCCTTTCAGAAAAGCAAGAATATCTTTGGAGTCCTTCATGTTCAAGGGGTTTCAGGCGGGATGCAGCAGCCTGTCAACCGCCGCCCGAGCATTGAATTTCTAATTCATTCCCATGACCACCAAGACATTCTCGTTCCGTATCCTGACCCCCTCTGGCGTCACCGTCAGCGGCGACATCACGCAGGTTCAGGTGATGACCTATGAAGGTTCCATCGGCATCATGGCCGGTCACGAACCCCTCACCGCCGCCTGCCCCGCCGGTATCATCCGCATCGAGCAGCACGGCGCATGGGTCTGTTTCAAGAGCGACGAATTCATCCTCACCGTCAACCGCGCATCCGCCACCATCCTGACCTCCACGGCCCAATACGCCGGTACCGCCTAATCGCGCGGGCTGAAATGATTGCGGAAACGACGGCGGGAGGAGACGCGGGAGGCAACGCGATATACCGTTTGACAGCACGCGCCCCCTGTGCTACGATGGTTCAAAAAAGGAGCAAGGTTATGCGGTTCAGCGAAAATGTGTTTGCGGTTGCGGTTGCCGGGTGGGTTTGCGCCATGACGGCGCAGGCGGGCGAATGGCGAAAGCACGAGGGTAACCCTGTGCTGGGCGGGAAGCACGGGACGTGCTTCGACATCTCCGTCTTGCGCGAGGATGCTGGCTACCGCATGTGGGTCTCGTGGCGGCCGAAAGCCAGCCTCGCGCTCGTGGAGAGCAAGGACGGGCTGGCGTGGAGCGACCCGCCCGTCGTCGTGCTGCCCCCGCGCAAGGAGACCGGCTGGGAGGACGACATCAACCGCCCCGTCGTCCTCAAGAAGGACGGGCTTTACCACCTCTGGTACACGGGCCAGGCGAAAGGGCGCTCGTCCATCGGCCACGCCACCAGCGCGGACGGCGTGCAGTGGACGCGCCACAGCGACAAGCCCGTCCTGACCGCCGAACGGCCGTGGGAGAAAGTCGCCGTCATGTGCCCGCACGTCAACTGGGACGCCGAGGAGGAGTTGTTCAAGATGTGGTACAGCGCGGGCGACCAGTACGAGCCGGATGCCATCGGGTATGCGACAAGCCCCGACGGCGTCGCGTGGGCGAAACATCCGCAGAACCCCGTCTTCCGCGCGAACCCCGGCAAGGCTTGGGAGAAGCACAAGGTCACCGGCGCGCAGGTCATCAAGCGCAAGGACGGCTACCTGATGTTCTACATCGGTTTTGAGGACGAGCATCACGCGCAGATCGGCATGGCCACCTCCGCCGACGGTATCGCCTGGACGCGCCACGACAAGAACCCCATCGTCCCCACACCCCCGCGCGGCAGCCCCAACGACTGGGACGCGGATGCCTGTTACAAGCCCTACGCGATCTTCGACGGCCAGAAGTGGCTGCTCTGGTACAACGGCCGCAAAGGCAGCCTCGAGCAAATCGGCGTTGTCCTCCATGAGGGCGACCTGTCGTTTTAGCCGCCGATTTTTAAAGGGCGAATAAATGTTACACAGAGAACCACAGAGATGCCACAGCGTTTCACACAGAAATTCTCAAAAAACTCTGTGTGTCTCCGCGTTACTCCGTGAAACTCTGTGTAATAAAAACGGAGGTTTTTTTGACAGGATTAACAGGATGAACAGGATTTCCCTTCGGGCGCATACAGTTTTTTTTAAACCACAGATTACACGGATGACGCAGATTGTTTTTTAACCTGTGAAATCTGCGTCATCTGCGGTTAAATAAAACGGACGATAAAAAATAAGGATAAGCAGGATTGACACCGCGCATGGGGAAGCGTAAACTATATGACAAATCTGGATACTACGTTAAGGGAGGGTTATGAAACAGATGACATACGCGGCCGCACTTGACCGCCGTGCGTTCCTGAAGGCGTCGGCGGCGACGGCATTCGCATTCAATATTGTCCCGCGCCATGTGCTGGGGCAGGACGCGCCGAGCGGGAAAATCACGCTCGCGGGCATCGGCATCGGCGGCGTGGGGCATTCGCAGATTGGGGCGCTGGCGAAGGCGGGCTTCGAGGTCGTCGCGCTCTGCGACGTGGATGACCTCCACGCCAAGAAAACCTACGACGCGTTCCCGCAGGCCCGCCGCTACCGCGACTTCCGCGAGCTGCTCTCGGCCGAGAAGGACAAGGTGGACGCCGTCTATTGCGGCACGCCCGACCACACCCACGCGGTCATCACCCTCGCCGCGCTCCGCGACAAGAAGCACGCCATGACCGTCAAGCCGCTCACGCGCACGGTCGAGGAGGCCCGCGCCGTGATGGCCGCGGCGCAGGCCGCCGGAACCGCCACGCAGGTCACCGCCCAGCCCAACACCAGCGACTGGGGCTGCCGCATCACCGAGCGCATCCAGTCCGGCATCCTCGGCGACGTGACGGAGGTGCACGTCTGGTCGTTCCGCCCCTGCTGGCCGCAGGGCATCCCGCGCCGCCCCGACGGCGAGGACCCCGTGCCGGACACGCTCGACTGGAAACTCTGGGTCGGCCCCGCGCCCATGCGCCCGTTTAAGGACGCATGGCCCAACGGAAACCCCATCCCCGACCTCCCGCCGAAGAACTGGGGCGGGCGCAAGGTCTATCACCCCTTCAACCACCGGGGCTGGTGGGACTTCGGGACGGGCGCGCTCGGCGACATGGGCTGCCACTATCTGAACACGCCCTACCGCGCGTTGAAGCTCGGCTACCCCACCGCCGTCTCCGCGTCGTCCTCGCGCCAGTATGAGGAGTCCTTCCCGCTCGCGGCCATCGTGACCTACGACTACCCCGCCCGCGAGGGCATGGCACCCGTGCGCGTGGTGTGGTACGACGGCGGCCTGAAGCCCCCGCGCCCCGCCGAGATGGGCGACGAGGAGCTGCCCGACGAGAGCATCCTCTACATCGGCACCAAGGGCAAGATGCTGGGTGACCGCATCCTTGACCCCGATCTGGAGGCCAAGGCCAAGACCATCCCCGCCACGCTCAAACGGCGCGGCGACATCTGGGCGGAATGGCACACGGCCTGCAAGGGCGGCGAGCCGGCCGGATGCCACTTCGGGTTCGGCGGCGTGCTGGCCGAGTTCGTCCTGCTCGGCGACATCGCCCTACGCACCGGCAAGCGCATCGCCTACGACCCGCAGGCCGTGCGCATCACCAACTCACCCGAGGCCGACGCGCTCCTGCGCCAGCCTTACCACAACGGATGGAAATTATGAGATGAGGATTTTTCGACTAAAATCGACTGACATCGACTAACATCGACTGACCTCGGTTTTAGTCGGCTTCAGTCGATATCAATCGACATCAGTCGAAACCAACCACTAACCACTCGGGCGGTTCATGAACCGCCCCTACAACTGAAAGGAATCACCATGAAAGAATCACTCGTATCACTCGCACTGTTCGCGGCTGTTGCCGCCATCACGGGTTGTCAGCAAGAGCAGGCAACCGTCATCCCGGAGGGCATGTCCACCGCGCAGGGCAAGGCCCTCTCGGGGGTGAAGCCAGCCGCCATGACCCCGGCCGTCTATGCCTCGCTCACGTCCTCCGCCAAGCAGGGGGTCATCGCCGACGAGCTGCGGACCATCGGCAAGGCCATCAAAGCCTATCGGGCCAAGCACAACGGCAAATGGCCCGGAAGCCTCACCGCGCTCGTCACGGAGGGCCTGCTCCCGGCAAAGGCGCTCGTCTCCGCATCCGACCCCACGGGCGGCAAGGAGGGCGGCGTCCCGAAGAGCTATGACCAATGGCAGAAGTCCGAGGAGGCCGACGAGCCCGACTGCAGCTTCCTGTACGAGCTCTGCTCCGCGACCGCCAAATGGGATTGGAAGTCCTACCTCGCGGGAAGCCCCTCCGTCGCGACCGTTGACCTCGACAAGGACGGCGAGGTCTCTTGGCAGGAGGCCAAGCTCTGGCACCTCGCGCGCGGCGACACCACGCAGGCCTCGCCCGGCGCCTATCCCCTGAACCGCTTCCCCGTCGTGCGCTGCTACTGGTACGGCTATCCCGGCTCGAAAGACGACACCAAGCAGCGTTCCGTCATCAGCCTCGCGGCCGACCTCGAGACGGTCTTCCTCTCCCAGCCCTGGTGGGAGAAGGACGACGCGCCCGTGACGCTGCCGTAAGCGCAACAAGCCGAGTAAGGGAGCGGGGCGCGACAAGACCGACCTTGCCTCTCCGGTAAACGCCGATGCCGTGCCAGACATGGGTGTATTTGAAGGGACGGATGATTTCGTCCAAGCACTTGGGTTTAAGGCACTCGGCAACCTCGGTCTGACTGTCATTATCTTGTTCCTGCAAGGCGTGAAAATCGTGCGCCGTCGCCTCGCCCTGCGGAACGATGCCTGACTGGCGCAGACTACAGAATAAGAAAACATTTCGCGTGAATCTACCCCGCTAGTGTCCTGTAAAATACAGATTTCACGATGGAGGGCGAGCGTCCTCGCGAGCCGTTAGACACATTGCAGCTTAAAAGACGATATATATGCTTTCGCGGCTCGCGGGGACGCTCGCCCTCCATCCCCATTGGCCGCACGCCGCGCCAATGGGGTCCCCTGTCTCGCCCTCCATTTTTGCGTTTGACTTTTGGCGGCCTAATGCGCATAATTTAGCGGATGATTTTTTTGTGACCATGAGAGAAGGACGGATATGTTTTTTGACCCCGATGTATTGGGTGATGATTGCGCAGGTGGGGGATGCGGCGAAGGTGCTGAACGCGGCGTTCATGACGTATGTGGCGGGGGCGGTGGCGTCGCTGATGACACCGCCCTATTGCCTCATAATTGCCCTTTTGGCAAAGCCTCGCAAAAACAGGAGAAAAAAATAAAAGCATCGGCAAGAAATATAGCGTCATTATGTGCAACAGCAATGCTTGCGGGGATGATTTCCATCGCGGGCATTTTCACGCCGTCGGCAAAGGCAATGAGTACGGACTATCTTGAGGAAACGTTCGACCCGACCTTTGGCGTGTGGAGCAACGTGATGGCGGCGCAGTTCCGGTGCGAAAAAGACGATGTTCGCGGGAATTATGCCGTGATGAATTGCGACAACAGATACCTTGCGAAACGCAAACTCAGCAAAATGTTAACGTCTGGCATAATCCATTATGAAATGGAATTTAAGGCAAGCGCTACAGATGCCGATAAAATTATTTATTGGGAAAACAGTAACGGGTTCCATGTTAAGTTCGGTAAAAATTATCTTGAGGTTCAAGATGGCCCGAACGGAACACGCAAAAAAGGCGCGGAAGTAGCACCCGAAAAATGGCACCATATTTTAGTCGTGTGCGACCTTGATAACGGCGGTTACAATCTCTATCTCGATCATGACAAAAAACCGTATCTGACTTGGAACGGCAATGGCAAACCGGCTTCATTGCAAACGCTGATTGTTCGTGTTGAAGGGCAAGGCGGATATTTCGCGTTTGACAATGTCAGGGTCTATGATCCGCTTATCGTATCAACTCCTGAAATGGAAGAGATTGCGGGCTACACGAAGGTTCTTACACCGCCGGACATAGCAGACGCTGCGGCAATCACAAGCCGCATTACAAAAATATATTCAGACACGAACGACACGGCATACGAATATCCCGTTTACATCATGAAACAGTTCGGGATAATGGACGGCGAAAGCGCGACACGTTTCGGTGTCGATAAAAACATCACAGCGGGCGAATTCTTGGATGTCGCGAAGAAAGCGTTCGGCGTTACGGCATTTGCAACGCCAATCTATGCGCAACTCTCAACAGCCCCGGCGCAAACAATCAAAGAAACGCAGGTCTTGGCAATCATCTTATCGGCACTGGGTTATGACGGCGAGGCGCAGGCAGCCGGCGGGTATCCGGCCGGATACCGCGATGTCGGCAACAGGCTTTGTGTTTCCAGGGGGTTAAACATCTATTCGACCGATACCGCGACGAGGGGTGTCGTTGCCATGTTAATGTATTATTCACTTGGCACGGAGATGAAGTCAACCGGAACGACATTATACGATAAATACCGCCCGTCGGTAAAACCCGCTTTAAGTGAAGACGACATGAAGTGTCTGTTGCAGGACAACTTCTATTACCGTGTTGAAGCGTATAATGTTTTAAGAAGAAAAGGCGTGGCGCCGATTCAAATCACGAACGATCTTTTGAACCTGCTTGAAAGCGGCACGAAAGAGCAGAAGAAGCGCGCCGCGAGAGCACTTTCCGATAACCAACATCCCCATGGTTTTTTTGCGAACAAGAGCCGTGACCTTTACGTCACATTAAACCAGATTGGGGCAAGTTCAAGAATGGTGACAAGTAGCCTGCTTAAAATTCTTCAAAACGAAAACGAAGATGCCGGCGTTAGAATTTACGCGCTAAGGGCGCTTTGGATGATGAATGTTGAGGAATTGGTTCCAATGCAATATTGGACTTTGGCTTTGCGCGACGAAACGACCAGATATCATCAAATGCTCCTGAACATAGCAAGTGATAGACTTGAAATGACAAATACGGAGGAATCGGTGAGCGCGCTGATAAAAGCGCTGAATGATCCTGACAGGGAAGTTATTATCCGCTCTATAGATACATTGAACCGTAAAGGCTTGAATGTGGATTTGCATGATTTGGCAAAAGCGGCGATCCCCGCGCTGAAGAGTCTGCTGGCCAATCCGGATTCAACCATTGCGCATCAGGCGGCGGTAGCGTTGAACACATTAGGCGAACGAACACCGCTTCCGAAGATGACAAAAGCCCGGCAGCACGGGCAGTCGAGCCAAGCCGTGAAGGTTACAAAAATTTCAGAAACCGAATATGCGGTGGACAATGGCATATTTGAAGTGAGTTTTAACGGGGGCGACCGATCCGCCGGTGGGTTCAGTTCGCTGAAAATGCACGGCAGCGATGTCAGCATTGTTACAGGGAGCGGATTCCTGACCTGGGACCATGCGGGGGGCAGTGCTACCCGGAAAGTAACTGTTGTAGAGCAAACCGACGACCATGTTGAAATATCGACGAAAATCCTTCCGGGAGGTGGTTGGACATACTCACTTGATTTCAGATTCCGTATCGTGAAAGGTGAAAGCAAGATTTATAATTACATCGTGCTTGAACAGGATGAGGACGGTGTGGGGACAAAAGATAAACCAGCAGGTATTCGAGGCGGCAGTCACATGAGAATAAACAACGCGATGTACGATTATTTCATCTCAAGCGAAAAGATGGTGGGCGCGAGGATGACAAATCCGGCGTATAACGTAACCCCGACCGGAGCAAAAGCAAGTGTTGAGCAGGCGACGGATTTGGGGGCAAGCGGTGAGGTTGAAGGCAAGTTCCTGTGGTGGCAAGGCGGCGTGGACACAAAGCTATGGGGGCATGTCAGCAACGACAGGAAGCTTGGTCTATGGCAACTGTTCCCAAGTTACGATTCCTTTGACAGCAATAATCTAAGGATGAATCTTAACGAAATCACGTCGGATATGTCGTCGATATCCTTTGCCGGTCAGTATTTTAACTGGGATGGTTTCAAATTCCCTGCCGGAAAATATACGAAGATATATGGCCCGTATGTGTGGTACATCAACACAGGTGACAGCATGATCGATATGATGGAAGACGCTAAAACAGAACTTGTAAAAGAAGAAAAAGCGTGGCCGTATAAATGGGTCGCTCATGAACATTTCCATCAACGCGGCGATGTAGCGGGTAAGGTGAAAATGGAAGATGGAACCTCCGCGAAGGGCGCGTATGTGATTGTTAACGTGCATAGCGGAAGAGAGGGCGATTATGAGCCTACATGGCAGCAAAACACAGGCCCATACGGTTACTGGACACGAATCTCGAACGACGACGGCACTTTTGAAATAAAAAATTTACATGCCGGCGAGTATAACGTAACCGTGTTCAAAGACGGTTATGTTGGAACGCTCTATCTGCCGGATAAGATAATGATAAACAAAGGTCAAATAACCGATATCGGCACAGCGGTTTTCAAAGAAGAAATAAACGGACCGCTGGCGTGGAGAATAGGCATACCTGACGGCACATGGCTGTTTGACGCGGAGGATGTGTATGATTACGAAACATTGATATCGTACCGTCCGAGATTCCCGCTTGACGCTGTGTATAACGTTGATGAAGCTGACGACAGATATGACTGGTCATCAAATCATCACGGGACCGTGAGCGGCGAGTCAAAATCCGCTGTAAGAACGATATTGTTTAACAAGGATGCAAGCATAGATTCCGACGCTATTCTTACCTTCGCGACGGGCAGTGTTCGTGCTTCCGTGACCATTGGGCTTACGCTCAACGGCAAACCTCTTGAAAATATCGTTTACCGATACGGCAAAACCGACGACTCCATGAATGCGCGCACCTTCGCGTACGGACGTTCCCAGCACAACAAAATCCGTATTGATAATGCGTTATTCGTAAACGGTCAAAACAAACTCGAGATAACAATATCGAACAACACGGGGCATTTCCTGTACGACTTTGTACAGTTGGAATACAGCGGTGACAGGCAAAAACTGGACAGGGGAATAAGGTGAAAATTTTGGTATCATTGAGCGTGTTGCATCAGCGTTGTGTAATTGCCGCCTTTCTCGACTGTGCGTCCTTCAATGCGTATCTTGAAGAGTGTTGTCGTGTTGAGTTTTCCAAGACATCGTCGATGCCGCCGAAGACGATATGCGGGCGAACGGGCGGCGCAGGTAATTTTTCAACCATCATTTAAGGAGAAGAATAATGAGCAAGAAGAACCATGTGTTTAAGGCGGAGATTCAGCAGGTGCTGGATCTCGTGATTCATTCGCTGTATTCGAAGAAGGAGATTTTTTTGCGCGAGTTGGTGTCCAATGCGTCGGACGCGATCGACAGGGCGCAGTACGTCGGCTTGACCGACAAGGCGGTCGTGGAGGACGCGCCGCAGTGGAAGATCGACATCATCGCGGACAAGGATGAGCGCACGCTGATGATCTGCGACAACGGCATGGGCATGAGCGAGGAGGACATGGACAAGAACCTCGGCGTCATCGCCAGTTCCGGCACACAGGCGTTCACGCAGGCGTTGAAGGAGAAGAAGGACGTGAACGTGCCGGAGCTCATCGGGCAGTTCGGCGTGGGCTTCTATTCGGCGTTCATGGTGGCGGAGGAGGTGACGGTCATCTCCCTCAAGCGCGGCGCGGGGCAGAAGGCGGTGAAGTGGGTCAGCGCGGGCAGCGGCACGTACTCGCTTGAGGACGCGGCGCGGGACAAGCCCGGCACGACCGTCGCGCTGAAACTGCGCGAGGGCATGGAGGAGTTCCTTGACGAGTGGCGCGTCCGCGAGCAGGTCAAGAAGTATTCCGACTTCATCGCCTACCCCATCCGCTTCGGCGAGAAGGGTGAGGTGCCGAAGGACGACGCCGCGCCGCTCAACACCATGAAGGCGCTCTGGAAACGCGCGAAGGGCGACGTCAAGCCCGAGGAGTACGAGGAGTTCTACAAGCACCTCTCGCACGACCACCAGCCGCCGCTGAAAACCATCCCCGTCTCCGTCGAGGGCGTGGTCGAGTTCAAGGCGCTGCTGTTCCTGCCGAAAGAGGCGGGCTTCGATATGTTCATGCCGAACAAGAAGCACGGGCTCAACCTCTACGTGCGGAACGTGTTCATCGGCGCGGACTTCGACCTGCTGCTGCCCGAGTACCTGCGCTTCGTCAAGGGCGTCGTGGACTCCAGCGACCTGCCGCTCAACGTCTCGCGCGAGATGCTTCAGGACGACGCCGTCATCCGCAAGATCAAGAGCAACATCACCGGCAAAATCCTCTCCACCCTCGCCGAGATGCAGAAGGACGCGCCCGACGACTACCGCCTCTTCTTCGCCGCCTTCGGGCGCATCCTCAAAGAAGGCTTGCACTTCGACTGGGAGAACGGCGACAAGCTCAAAGCCCTCATCCTCTTCCAGACCGCCAAGACCGAAGGCAACGGCTTCATCTCCCTCAAAGACTACGCCGCCGCCATGCCCGAGGCGCAGAAAGACATCTACTACCTCATCTCCGACGACATCAAGACCGCCCGCCAATCGCCGCACATCGAAGCCGTCACCGGGCGCGGCTTCGACGTGCTCTTCCTCACCGACCCCGTGGACGCATACATCATCGACCGCCTCGCCGAGTTCGACGGCAAGAAACTCATCCCCGTGGACAAAGGCGACCTCGAGCTCGGCAGCGACGAAGAGAAAACCGAAGCCAAGAAAAAACTCGAAGCATCCGCCTCCGAGTACAAAGCCCTGACCGACTTCATCAAAGAGCACCTCAAAGACGACATCGCCGAAGTCAAGCTCTCGCCCCGCCTCACGGATTCCGCGTGCTGCCTCGTCGCCACCGACCGCGCCATGAACGCCACCATGGAACGCCTCATGCGAGCGATGAACCAGACCGTTCCCGACCAGCCGCGCACCCTCGAGCTCAACCCCACCCACGCGCTCATCCAGAAGATGAACGCCATGCTCACCGCCGACGCCGCCGACCCCGCGCTCGCCGACTACGCCGACCTCCTCCTCGGGCAAGCCCAGCTCGCCGAAGGCTCCCCCCCCAAAGACCCCCAGCACTTCAACCGCCTCATCACAGGGCTGATGGCGCGGCCCTAGCGATTTGAGATTACAGATTTCAAAATCTGAAATGCTCCGCTTTCTCAAATTCCTGTCGGGTCTGTTGTTGCTGCCGCTGTGCGTGGCGGTCACCTGCGCCACGGTGGATGTCTTGAGCAATGCCCAAGGCAAGGGGTCGGCCTTCTCGATAGAGGCGGCCTGTCTGGCGGCGGGTTTTTTCATTTGGCTGCTGTGCTGGTTCTTCCTGCCGCAGCCGGCGCGCGTTTACATCCTCGGGCACGAACTGACTCATGCGCTGTGGGCCATGCTGTTCGGCGGCCGGGCGAAGGACCTGCGCGTGAGCGCGAAAGGCGGGAGCGTGCGCGTCACGAAGAGCAACGCGCTCATCACGCTCGCGCCGTACTTCTTCCCGTTCTACACCATCGTGCTAATCCTAATCCGCTTGCTGGCAGGGCTGCTGCTCGACCCCGTGCCGTGGCCAGCGGTGTGGCTGTTCCTCGTGGGATTCACATGGTCGTTCCACTTCACGTTCACGCTCCAGAGCCTCATGGTGCGCCAGCCGGACATTTTGGAGCACGGCCGCCTCTTCTCCTACGCGCTCATCTATCTGCTGAATGTGCTTGGCATCGGGCTGTGGATTGTCTGTACCACGTCCGCCACCCCCATGGACTTCACGCAGACCCTCGCCGCCCACACGGGCGACGCCTACCGTGCGGTCTGGGCGTGCCTGCTCGCGGCATGGCGGTGGCGGTCGTGACGGGAAAGTGACAGGTAAAAGGTGAAACACCGTTTCAATCTCTTACCTATTACTTACAACCTATTTATTTCTTGCCTTTTTTCAGCTGGTTCTCGAAGATGACCGGGCCGCCCCATTTGCCGGTGGTGATGAGGTCGAGGGTGCCGTCGCCGTCGAGGTCGGCGGCGATGATGTTCATGCCCGCGCCGATGCCCTCGTCGAGGCTGATGACGTGCTTGCTGAACACGGGGTCGGGGCCGGGCGTGAAGCGGTAGTAGTACACGCCGAGCTTGCCGTTCGCGTCGGGGTCGCCGCCGTTGTGCGCGTAGAAGCGTTTGCCGGTGATGAGCTCGGGGTTGCCGTCGTTGTCGATGTCCGCGAGCAGGAGGTAGTGCGCCTGCGTCCAGGTGTCGTCGATGAGGTGCTGCACCCACGAGATGTTGCCGTCCGCGTCGCGCTTCTGCTCGTACCACCAGATGCCGTGCTTGTGGGCGGAGGAGACGATGAGGTCGTTCAGCCCGTCCTTGTTGACGTCGAACACGAGGATGTTGGAGGTGTGGTCGGTGCCGCCGTTGGGTGCGCCGAGCGCGAGCTTATGCTCTTTCCATGTGCCGTTGCGGATGTCCTCGGGGGCCTCGAACCATGCGTTGGGGCGGATGATGTCGGGGCGGCCGTTGCCGTTGATGTCGCCGACCCCGGCGCCGAGGTTCATGCGCTTGTCGGAGACCGTGTAGCGCTTCATCCCCGGCTTGCCGTCCGCGTCCTTCGCGCGCTCGTACCACACGGTGATGTGCGTGTGCGGCACGAGGTTGTCCGCCTTGCCGTCGCCCGTCACGTCCTCGAGCGTTCCGGTCTCGTGGTTGCCGAGCTTCTCGATCGCGTGCATGGGCCACAGGCCCTCCTTGCCCCACGTGTTCTCGAACCAGTAGGAGGTCTCCGAGAACCACCCGCCCGAGAGGATGTCCGGCTTGCCGTCGCCGTTCACGTCCAGCGCGAGGTTGAAGAAATCATCCGCGTAGCCCTTGCCGTCGTCCTTCACGTCGGACTTCACCTCGCGGATCTGCACGGGCTTCCAGTCCGGCGCGACGTAGAGGAACGGGCCCGCCGCGATGTCCAGCTTGCCGTTCCCCGTGAAGTCCGCCACCACGCACGACTCCGAGCGGTGGTTCGACACCCGCTTCACCACAAACTTCACCGGCCCGGCGTCATCCGCCGCCAGTGCCGCAACACACGCCGTCATCCCGACCGTCATCATCAACTGCTTCATACTACTTGCTCTCCTTTTTTTACTTACACAGAGTTTCACGGAGATGGACACAGAGTTTCACGGAGATTTTTTTGTATAACCTCTGTGACCCTCTGTGTCGCCTCTGTGGTTCTCTGTGTAACATTTAATCCTTCGTCTCTGCGATACGCCGCAACGCCTTCTCCGCCTCGCCCTTGACCGCCTCGTCCTCCAAGAACGGTTTCAGCATCTCAACGGCCGCTTGCGTCGGCACCGACCCCAGCGCCTCGCACAGCAGCATCCGCTCCTCCGCGCGCGCCACGCGCTTGGCGGCTTCACGGCAACGCGCCTCACGCGACGCCGCATCCTTGTCCTGCTCAATCAGGCGGATGTACCCCCGCAACGCCAGCACGCGGATACTGTTGTTCGCGTGCGTGTCCGCAATCGCCAGCAAATCCGTTGCCGCCGCAATGTCCTTCCAATTCGCCAGCACACGCGCCGCGTCATCCGCGACCGCCGCGTCCGCATCCTTCAACGCGCCCCGCACCAGCGCAAGCCCCTCGGGCGACCCCGCCGCGCCGGCCGCCTTCAAAAACGCCGACCTCATCGGCGCGCCCGCATTTGCAAACACCTTGCCGATTGCCGCGACCGTGGCTTCCGCATCAAAGTGTACAAACGTCATCAGCATGTGCGTGACCGCTTTTTGCTCTCTCTCGTCAACCGCTTTCGCCGCTACGGCAGTTATCTCTCCCAACCGTTTTTTATCCCAAGCATTATTGAATACGGAAAACGCCACCGTGCGGACTTCCGGCGCGTCATGTTTCAACGCCTTCATAAACAACGCTTCGTCACGGGGAAACTCAGTGCCACGACGCGCAAGGGCGTCAAGCAGTTTTACCGTCATGCCCGCGTCTTTCTGCTTGAACACCACAGCGGCTATTTTCTCCCGCGCCTTGGGGTCTTTCAAGACGCAGAGGCTAATGAACGCATTATCCGCAACCTCCTTATCCCCCTGCCCCAGCAGGGCAATCAACGTATCCACATCATCCGCCGTGCCGAACACGCCCAGCGCCTTGACCGCCACCAAGCGATCCTCCGCGTCGGCATTTTTATCCTTCAGCACCTTACGCATCATCGGCAGGGCGGCAGGGTTCTCCGCATCCGCTAAGGCCGACATCAACACGCGCCACACGTCCCTTGGCATCTTCTCCGTGATTTTCGCCAGCGGCTTCTCCAGCGCCTTCGACGGCATCCCCGCCGCCAGACGCGCCGTCGTGCCGCGATAAACCTCCGACCCCGAAAGCCCCTTCAGCAGCCACTTCTCCAGATTGCCCGCGTCCGCCCTGAGCAGGCCGCACAACGCCGCCAGCCGCGTGTGCTCGTGGAGTCCCGCGTGATCCTCCAGCTGCGCGTAGAGCGCGACGGCAGCCGTCGTCTCCCCCAACGCCTCCAGCCGCTCCACCGCCCGTATGCGAAGGTCATCCGGGGCGTTGTTGTGGAGCGCAAGCTCCTTCAGTCTCGCGACATCCGTGGAGGTGTCCAGATTACGCAGAACAAATGCCCACGCCGCCCTCCTGAAATGCTCCGGCATGGGCACAACTTCCACCACACCCCACCGTGCCGCGTCCGCCTCCGGCGTCCCGATGGACTCCAGCAGGAACCACGCCGCGTCGAACGTCTCCTCCTTCCGCAGCAACGCCGCCAGCGCCGGGACATCCCCCGCCCCGGCCTTCACCAGCAGCTCCCGCCGCGCCGCATCCCGCGACTCCGCCGTACCGCCCTCCAGCTGCCCGATGAGCGCCGCGTTATCCGCAAACGCCACCGCGCAACACAGCATCGCCCCCATCGCAACAATCAACCCCTTCATCTCATCTCCAACTTTAGGCCTTGCAAAAATCCTCCCGCAAGATTCAGATAAGTATATCCTCGCCCCGCTGAAACTGCAACAGAAAAAAGGTGGCACGGAGAACAAGGTGGCACGGGGTGTATGCGCAAGGCTTTCAGCCTTGATTTTGTTGTGTGCCCCATACGCAGGGCGTTGCCCTGCGCTGTCATCCGCAAGGCCTTTGGCCTTGTCGCCTCATGCGGTGCGCTTGCGGGCTGATGCCTCTTCGGTGCGTTGGGGAATGAGGTGGCGGAAAGAAGTTTCTAGTTGCTAGTTGCTAGTTTCTAGAAGGGGCGGCATGAGTGGCAACGGCATGGGAAATGTCGAATGTGGAGATGCGATTTTCGCCCCTCATAAGGGCAACGCCCTTACGGATGACAGCGCAGGGCAACGCCCTGCGAAACGGCGGGGGGAAGATGGCAAGGCTGAAAGTCTTGCGTATGATGTTGCGCCTTTATCCGCAAGGCTTTCAGCCTTGGTTTTGTTGTGCGCCCCATACGCAGGGCGTTGCCCTGCGCTGTCATCCGCAAGGCCTTCGGCCTTGTCGCCTCATGCGGTGCGCTTGCGGGTTAACGCCTCTTCGGTGCGTTGGGAAATGAGGTGGCGGAAAGAAGTTTCTAGTTTTTTAGTTGTTAGTTTTTAGTAGGGACGGCGTGAGTGACAACGGCATGGGGAATGTCAAATGTGGGGATACGACCCCAATTTTAGCCAATTAAATGCTGCCTCTTACAGCGTGTCTAGAATCAGATGCTTTTTAAACAAGTTGTCGAAGGTTTCAAAAGAGAATTTTCCCTTGTATATACGCAAATCCTCTTCAAAGAATTTTTTGAGTTCATCCGTCGCAAGCAATTCATCAAATCGTTGACACGCTTGCTGATGATTGATTATCTTGTCGAGATCATACAGGCTTTGTATCCCTAGTTCAGGAAATTCCTTGCTTATGATTGTAATTGCTTTGGAAGAAAACGCCCTTGCCTTTTGCGTCAGGTCAATATATCTTGCACTCAATGACAAATAATCGTTCCTGATTTCGAGAAAACATTTTTTCAAAGGCTCATCGCTGGCGAAAAGCAAATAGGCTTCATTCAGCAACCGCTCAATAATGTCACGGTGTTCTATTATTTTGTTCAATTTGTGTTCAATATGTCTGGATGAAAAATACCATCCTAGTTTTGCGAACAATATCGTGTCGTCGGAATCCAGTAACCTGACACAATCGCAAGCGGTGTTGTATATCTCCAGAACCTTTTGGTGCAATGCCAGTTTCACGTCTCGGTTATGGATGTCCTTTTGGAGTTGCGTTGAAAGGCGGTGGAATTTCCCTTGCGACCATATTGAAATCCTGATTGCACATACCGACACAAACACAGCGGACAAAGCCAAAACTGCGCTCACGAAACCTTGATTTGTGTTACACCAGTCAATGATTAGAATTATCCTGCTCATCGTTTCAACCTCCCTTTACAGTTCGCGGGTTTTGCGGCAATGGGGTACAATAGGTTTTGTTCACGACCTTTTCTCTGAGTGCCGCCTTGTCTTTAAAATTTCTCGATATGTTCATAATGATGTTTTCGTAATCATCTGATTTTATCCCATTTTCCTCTTTCTGATAGTAAAACGGTTTGATGGAAACACAATTCTCATGTTCAAACAATGTGTGTAGCAATGTCCTGTCTGAAATTCCGCAGGAATGACCAAAGATGTAGATTTGATAATAATCAGAGTCTATGAATTTTAACATTTCCCTGTAATTCGCCGTTTGCAGATACTTGATAGACTTAACATTTTTCAAATAGTCGTTATCGTTCAACTTTTCAATCTCCTTGTATTCGTCTGCCAGTTCGTCCCCGTAACCGAAAATGATAGGGTTGTCTGGGTCGCATAATTCTCCATGAATATGAATACTACGATTGCAATGTTGTGATTTTAAATATGGGGATTCTGTTTTAATAGTATAATTGAAATTTAATACAAGCGTCGTTCTTGGAAAAAACCGATTCCTATAAGAAGAGAAATCCGAATCTTCCTGTAATTTTTTAATTATATGTTCTGTTGTTATTTTATCTTTATCCTTAATTTGAATACGGTATGCTATGCGGTCAACAAGTTCTTCATATAAAGGACGATAACCACTATTGACGTCATTAACACAATTACTTAAAATTTCAGATACATATTTCCAGTACAAATTGGTTTTTTCTTTTTTGTGGTTATTGGGAAAATCATCTACCCTCAAAAAGTCAAAAAAAAGATTTGCCATGTCATCTCTTCCCGTCCGACTACTCTTATCTTCCTCTTTATGCAAATACTGTTCCATTAACTGCTTTATCTCTTCGAAACAGTTGTTTAACTTTTTTATCCTGTTTTTCTGATAGTCCTCTTTACTCTGGTGTACACCAACAGGAACTACGCCAAAAACAATTTTTTTTATTTGCCGGAAATACTCTTCTTCAATATCCACCCAGTCGCGGAGTGATCTTTCTAGGATTGCCTCAAGAAAATAGTTTTTGAAATGAGGTAACACATTATTTTTTTGAAGCCCCTTTTTGAACGACTTATAATCAGTAAACTCTTTAGGAGAAATCCGATTTGCATGAGGCACAGAGAGAAACGCGTTTTCAAAAGATTCCTCTTGGCTGGTGTTGAATTCTGCAACAATTTTTCCCCACAAATCGCCAATAAAATGCCGATACCCAGTTGCCAGACCATGCGCCAAATCGAAGCCGTTTCCGATTAGAATTATCCTGTTCATATCTCTTTCTTCCCTTCCACAACCTTCACTTCCTCTTCCGTCAATCCGTACAATGCGTAAACCAGCGTGTCGATTTGGCGTTCCAAATCCGATGTGTCCGTTGATGGGTTCTTTATTTTAGCAGAAAGGATTTTATCCACAAGGGTAATGATGGGTTTCTGTTGTTTTAATGGCACATCGGGGATGGGGAGTTTTTTCCAGTCGTCTGGATAAAGGTGAATGTTGCTACGGCGGTTGGCACGGAGATAGTCGCGGGCGACGGTGGAGTTCATCACGCCAAGCAAATATTTGATTTCAAAGCGACGGGAAATTCCTTCAAGTGTTTCGCGCTTGGGAAGGTCTGGACGTGGCGGTTTTTCTCCCATGTATCGGGCAACTTTTTTTAATGAGTTATTACGAACACCAGAAAGAGAGTGCCAAAGGACAAATGACCAAGCAGACTGATTATGAAAAAACTGTTGATTGTCATAGGCTACTCTTAAATTCCCTGCATTTGCTACCATATCAACAGAAATGAGTTTTTCTGAAACCTCAAAGAGTTCTGGGAATCGTGGTTCTCTAAATTGCGATGGAGCGCGTTTAGTTCCCCATTCTAACCAAATTGATTCTTTGGGAAGCCAACGCATAAGATATTTTCCTTCGACAAACGGTTTAGGATGTTGGGGGTCTTTAACTTTAGAAATCACATCATCTTTAGTGAAAGCCCCGTGTGCAATTTTTTCGCTAGCATGGATACTCATGCCGGTACTGATATACACTATGCTACTTAGCTCCACTATTTTCACATTCCATGTGACCAGTGTACTTTCATTTTCATTAGGGAAAAATACTCGGTGAGTAAGGTTCTGTTGCTTATCAGATGATAATACAACAATATTCCCAAAAGTGTCCTTGTGGAATCGGCGTTCGGGGATGTTTTGTGCGCCGTCGGTTTTTTGGATAAAGGGGATGACATTGTGGACGGCGGCATCAAAAATCTTGATGTCACCGCAGAAGTCGAGGCGAAGGACACGCGCATTTTTCAGAAACCAGTCTTGCGGCTTTTGAGCGTATTTGGAATGGCAGAAGGCATCGGAAACAATGAGGGCGGAAACACCGTTCGGGCGGAGAAGTTTGTACCCGCGTTCCAAGAAGGGAACAAACAAATCCCATTTCTCCCGCAATGTCTCATATTGACCGGACGCCTTGATGAGTTTCCGCTGGCATTGATTCCAGTCGCTTTGCTCGTCGGCGCGGACATACGGCGGGTTTCCGATGACGATGTCGAAGCCGTCTTTTATGCCGAACATCCATTCGGGGTCGAAGAAGGGGGAGGAGGCGTTCTGGTCGTAGGGGTTCCAGTCGGCGAGCTGGCGGGCGTCGGCGGGGGCGTAGGCGCCGTCGGCTTGGAGGAGGTCGGCGAGGGTCTGGCGGAGTCTCTGGTCGTCGGCGCGGTGGCGTTTCTTCTTGGCGGCGGTGTCGGCGGAGAAGTGGAGGTGGCGGACTTCGAGGAGGGAGCGCTTGGTGGGCTCGATGCGGGGGTCTTCGAAGAGGTCGCCTTGCTTCTCTCGGGGCTTTAAGCCGATGAGGGTGTTGGCGGCGACGAACTTGGTCTCGAGGTTGGGCAGGGGGCGGATGCCGTAGTTGTCGGCGGGGTCGTCGTTGGGGGTCTGCTCGACGACGAGGGAGATGAAGAAGCGGAGTTTGCTGATCTGCACGGCGATGGTCTGGATGTCCACGCCGAAGATGCAGTTCTCGATGAGGTGGCGCTTGAGGTCGTAGGGGGGGATGTGGGCGGGTAGCCCGAGGCGTTCGATGATGCCGATGATGCGGTTGAGGATGCCCATGGGGAAGGCGCCGGAGCCGCAGGCGGGGTCGAGTATCTTGCAGGCGAGGAGGGCTTCGCGGATGCGGGGGGAGAGGGAGGAGGGAGTAGGTAGTAGGGAGGAGGGAGTAGGTAGTAGGGAGGAGGTTGGGAGGGGGGTGAAGAGGGTGTCGATTTCGGCGGCGGGGATGCCGTTGTTGCACAAATAGGCTTTGAGGGATTCGTCCACCATGTAGTTGACGATCTCGCGGGGGGTGTAGAAGGAGCCGGATTGCTTGCGGGCGGTCTCTTGGGTCTCGGGGTTGTAGGCGCCGAGGAGGTTCTCGAACACTTTGCCGAGGAGTTCGGGGTCGAGGGCGACGTCGGCGTCGTCGGGGGTGTTCTCTTCGATGGTGAAGTTGTAGCGTTTGAGGAGGGGGATTAGCCCTTCTGGTTGCGGACGGCTCGGAGAGCCGTCCCTACCTGCTCCGAAGAAGAGGACGTTGGGGAGGAAGGCGCGTTTGTTGGGGGTGGCGTCGCGGCTGAAGCCGTCGAAGTAGTGGACGGTGACCTTGCCGTCGGTCTCGGTCTCTTTGTCGAGGCATTCGAAGAGGCCGCCGTTGAGGAAGGGGACGGTCTTGAAGATGCCGATGACGCTGCCCTTGTCCTTGAACCATGATGATTCCTTGTCGTCGCGGAAGCGGATCTTGGCGCCGTGGTGCTTGTCCTTCCCCTGATACGTCCTGTCCGTGGCGAACTCCCGTTCGGTGATGGGGCGGTTGAGGGTGGCGAAGAAGAGGTTCTGGAGGATGGCGTTGTAGTAGCTGCCGGAGGCGGGGCTGGAGGGGGCGAAGCCTTTCAGTATCCCGTGCAAGCCCTCGATGTCGAATATCGTTTCGGGGACGAGATCCTTTTGCTTGATGAACCAGACGAACATGAGGCGGGTGATGAGGCGGATGAGGTGCTCCTCTTTCTTGCCGTCGGGGTAGGTGACGCCGGTTTCGTCTTTGAGCGCCCAGAGGTACCAGTCGAAAAGCTCTTTGTAGAACTCCCTGGTGAGGGGCTCGACGGAGAAGGCGTCTTTCAGGTCGCCGAGGGTGGCCTTGCCGGGGTTTGAGGCGATTGCCTTTAGGCGGTCGGAGGCGGTGCGCGTGCTTTGGGTTTCGCCGAGGACGTAGGTGTAGCGTTTGGGGGCGGTCTGGTGGAGCGCAAACTTCCCGTCCGGGGTGATGACGGGTTCGCTGCTGATGAGGGAGAGGCGGTATTCGGGGCGCGAGGACGCGCGCCCTCCATGGTAGAGCGCGAGCAGGCCGTGGTAGCGGTCGTGGTCGATGAGGCTGGCGGCGATGTCGCGCAGGCCCACGCGGTTGCGGGCGATCTGGACGTGCGCGGCGATCTCGATGTCCAGCACGGCGAGGTTCTTGCCGTCGGCGAGGCGTATGGCGGCGAAGCGCTCGATGGATTTCACCTTGGGGTCGGTTGAGGTGATGGGCTGGGGCTTGGCCTCGAAGTCGATTTGCCCGGTGAAGATGGCTTTGAGCCATTCCTGCCAGTTGGCGCGGCTGTAGGGGCGCTTGAGGTCGGATTGGAAGGTGTCTGTGATGTTCATGGTTGGTCCTGATTGGCGATTTCCCATCGGCCGGTCTTGCGCGAGCCGACACGCTTGATGATGCCTTGGTCTTGGAAGGATTTCAAATGACGTTCGACTGTTCGGGACGTAATGCCAAGCAATGCCGCAAGGCGAGACGCGGACAAGGATGAATCACGTTTGAGATGGGCAATGATGTCCGCTTTTATCCCGACATTTATCCCGACATTTATCCCGACATTTTCTGTGGCATTTGTGGAACCTCGGGCAGGAATGCCCGAGCCGCTTTGTACCGTGGCAATGTCCACGTATTTGTAAAGGGAGTTTTCGATCACGCTCAGCATGAAGTCAATGAAGGGGCGGCAGTCCACGCCGTCCGCATGGGACTCTTGGAGCGCCTTGTAATATCCGGCCTGATTGTGGTGGACAAGGGTCTCGACAGGCATCCACGCGAAGAGCGGGTTCCAGCGGGCCAGGATGAGCGTCTGCCAGAGGCGCCCGATGCGCCCGTTGCCGTCGCGGAACGGGTGGATGTGCTCGATCATGTAATGGACGGCGGAACTGTTGATCAGCGGGTGGGCCTCGGAGGTTTCGCCCGCGCGCAGAAGCCGGCGGACAAGCCCGGGCACTTCCGTCGCGGGGGAGCCGCTGTGCATGACCGCGCCGTCGCTGCGAACCACCGCGACCTCGACGGTGCGGAACTGGCCGGACTCGCCGATGAGCCTGTCCGTCATGCTTGCGTGCGCGTTGAGCAGCGACGTGACGTCCCACGGGTTGTAGTTGTCCAACTCATTGTAGGCCCGCCATGCGTTCTGCACCTCCTTGATGTCCTTTGGGGGGCCGAGGACGGGTTTGCCGTTGATGACGGCGGCCACTTGCTCCAGCGTGAGCGTGTTCCCTTCGATGGCGGTGGAGGCGTGGACGGACATGATGCGGTTGATCTTGCGCAGGCGCAAGACGTCCCCGCATTGCTCTTCGCTCATCTTGACGCGCTCGAGCAATGCGTGAATGCCGCCGATCTTCTCATGCCATCTGGGGGATTCGGTATAATACGAACGGATCGTGTTCATTGGGAACTCTCGCGGATGATGATTTCGCGTTTACCACACGGATGGCACGGCGTATTTGCGGATGTTTGCGTCGGCGGTCAGGATGGTCATGCCCTCCGCCTGTGCCGTGGCGACAAGCAGCCGGTCGAACGGGTCGCGGTGGATGAACGGCAGGGCCTCGACAATTTCCACATGACGCGGCGCAACGGGCAGCAAGGTGACGGGGCTATTTTCAAGTTTCTCTAAAAATGCCTTAACGCCGCCGTTAAACTCATGAATTTTTCCTAGGCTTACCTTGATGGCGATTTCCCACACGGAAACAACGCTGATATGCAACGAGTGTGTGCGGTCTAATAACATTGCTCTCGCCTTGTGGGACAGGGTCTCGTGCTTATTAACCCACCAAAGGGCGGTGTGCGTATCCAAAAGCAACTTCATTCCATGTATTCCTTGAAGTCCTCCAACGGCGCGTCAAAATCGTCGGGGATGTTGAATTGTCCACGCATACAACCGAACACTTCCTCCCTTGACATTTTCTTTTTCCGTGGGATGGCTTCCGGTGTGACAGTTACGGTGAAGGGGATGCCATTGTGATTGACGACCCCTTTAATCAATATGCTGAGCGCATTGGAGGGTGAAACCCCAATGAATTCGCAGACTTTGTCAAACTGCTGCTTCGTCTCCTTGTCAACACGCGTGGAAACCTGCACAACCATAAAAACCCCTTCCGTTAAGATTTGTTAGCATTTTGCAACATTTTGCTTTCATTGTCAAACGGAAAAACTCTCGCTGATGATGATTTCGGGAAGGTGGTGCGGGTCATTATAATCACGGGCAGGAGTTCCCGTGCCATCTTGACTGTCCGTGCCGCCTTGACTGTGCAACGGGTACTTGCGGGCGATTTTGAGGGTTTCGTCGAGTAGCACGGCGGGGCTGAGCGGGGCTTTCTTTACGGCGCGGGCGAGTTTGTTGACGTCGCGCTGGAGTTGCTGGAACTTGCCGAGGCTGAGGGCTGTCTTGGCGTTGAGCAGTATCTCGTGTTCCTCGGCGTTGGCAAGCGGCAGTTTCAGGATTGCGTCGAGCCAGCCCAGCGCGCGCTTCTCGTGCGGCCCTTGCGTGGTGTCCAGTTGCCGTTCGCGCTGTTTTTCCGCCGCCACCTTCTCGGCAAAGAATTGGATGGCCACCGAAACCTGCTCGTGGTGTCGCTCGTGCAGGGAGACGCCCTGCTCTGTTGGGTGTGCGCGGTATTCCTTCTCGGCTTGCAGGAAGGTGAGCTCCTCTGTCTCGCCGTTTTCCCGGACGCACAGGAAGGCGTCGCGCTTGTCGTCGCGGATGAAGGTGATGGTGGAGTCTTTCAGGACGGGTTTTTTGCGTCCGACGCGGGCGCGGGTGGAGAGGTTCTTGATGGACTTGAAGCGTTCGGGGTTTTCGTTTTTGAACGCGCGCAGGTCGAGGAGTATCCGCAACTTCTCGTCTTTGTCCTCGTTGATGGTCTTGTCGAAAAGCCCGAACGTGCCGGTGATTTCATCGGGCGAGTAGATCTGGCTGTCCTCGCCCAAGGCGCTGTGGAAGGCCTGCAGCTTCATGATGGCCTTTTTTTCCAGTTCGATGTCGTTGTTCACCTTGGCGGTGGGGAAGAAGTTGAAGATGTGGATTTCGCTTGCCGTTGAGCCGATGCGGTTGACGCGCCCGACGCGCTGCATCAGGCGGATGCTGTTCCATGGCGTGTCGTAGTTGACGATGATGTTGGCGCGGTGCATATTGACGCCTTCCGCCAGCACCTCGGTGCTGATGCAGATGTCGTACTCGTCTTTTTGTTCGCTCGCCGGAATCTTCGCGTCAAAGTTCGCTTTCACCAGCGGGAACTTCTCACTCCGGTTTTTGCTGCTCACGACCAGCAGTTTGCCGAAGCCCTCCTTTTTCAGTTCCCGCTCGAGATAGGCGGACGTTTCCTGCGACTCGGAAAAGACGACCAGTTTCCCTTCTTTGTTGATGTCTCTCTTAAAAAGTTTCCCCTTCAAGTAGCGGATGAAAATTTCCAACTTGGGGTCGTTGTCGATTTCATCCCATTCGGCGATCAGTTCCGCCACCTGCTGCTGGTCGTGCGTCAAGCCTTCCAGAAAGCCGTGCTCGAAATCGTCCGCCGTGCAAATCTCAATCGTGGGGTCGGTCAGGGAGAGGTCGGTGAGCAAGTCCATCAGTTCCTCTTCCCGGCCGTCGTTGACATACTCGTTCACCTTGACGTTGGGCGCGATGAAAACGCGGTTCTTCTCGAACATGGCGACCATGGCGCGGGTCGCGTCCGAGAAGCGTTTGAGGGACTGCTTGAACGCGAAAAAACTGCTGTCGATACGCTTGACCAGCAAGACCTTCATGATTTCCGCCAGCTGCGACGAGATCATGTCCGCCTGCCTGTACTTCGCCTTCTTGTGCGGCTTCAGAAACCGTATCGCCTGATAGCGGTAATAGGTCAAGCCCGACCGCAGGCAATCGATCGTTCGGTCGTACAGCGCCTCCAGATGGGCGTCCAACTGGTAGAAGATTTTCTCGGGCGTTCTGACGGCAGGGAACACGACACCCTGCTCCGCCAAGTCCTTGGCGTACTCCTCGTTCTCGGCGAGGTCCGTGCGCGTGCGCCGGACGGTGAGCGGCTCGATGACCTTTTCACGGATGTCCTCGTACAGCGTTCTGACCGTCCCCGCGACTTTTGCGATGTCGGGCTCCTGCTTGATTTTCTTGTACGCCTCGATTTTCTTCGCGAAGAAATGTTGCAGGTTGCCCGTCTCCAGCGTGGAGTCCTTCGCGTCCTGAAACAGATAGACCTGATTGGCGATGTCCTCCGGTCGGTTGTTCAGTGGCGTCGCGGAAACCAGCATGACTTTCTTCTGCTGGGCGTTGCGCGTCGGCGTCTTGCAGACCTTCTGCAGCTCGGTGTACATCCCGGCGGTGTCGTTGCGGAACTTGTGCGCCTCGTCCACGATGACCAAGTCGTACTCGTGCGGGCGGGACACCTTGTGCAGGCTCCCCGACGTGACGATCTTGTAATCGTGCAAGCCGAACTGCGACAGCGTCTCGTCCCAATTCTCGTACAGCGCGGGCGGGCAGATCACCAGCGTCTTTGAGAGGTATGAGGGGAAACCGTTGGAGTAAAAAAACTTTTTGGCGATCAGCGTCGCGACGACCGTCTTACCCAAGCCCACCACGTCGGACAGGAAAAAGCCGTTGTGCTTCATCATCTTCGCGTACCCGTCCGAAACGGCGTCCACCTGATACGAGAGTTTCTTGAAGCCGAACGGCAAGTCCTGTATCGAATTGGGGTCGAAGTCAACACTGCGCCCGAAATACTCGATCAGGAACTTGTAATAGACCTCAAAGGGCGTGAGCGCGTCATTGAGGAAAGTGCCACGCTTCAGCCGCTCCGCGAAATCCCGCCCGACCTCCACGCCCTCCTCCCACAAGCGGTTGAACGTCTCCGTCGCGAAATCGATGTCCGAGTCCTCGCGCAACTCCACGTTGAACTCGAAGTTGCGCTCCAGCCCGTTGTCCGTCAGGTTGCTCGACCCCGTGATCACCGAACCGTAACCGTGGGCGTGTTTCTCCTTCTCGCGGAAGATGTAGATTTTCGCGTGCAGGTTCTGCTTCGGGTGCACCCGTATGGCGACCTTCCCCGTGATGATGTCCTCGATCATCTGCTCCATCCCGGCCTCCACCGCCTTGTCATACGGCGCCTCCTGGATGTTCCTTCTCAAGTCCTCAAAAAACGCGCCGACGCTCTTCTCCGCATCCTCCAGAAAGAGAAGCCCCTGCCTCCCTGCCTCGACGATCAGGCCGTCAACATTGATGCCCGCCAATATCCTGATCTCCTCCGCCTTCCCCACGAACGGGCGGATGCGGAAATAGCCCGATGCCCTGAAATACCCCACCAGCGCATCAAAGAAATGGATGCTCTTGTACTCGAACACGCCCCGTATCTTGTTCAGCAGCGTATCCGTCGTTTCGTTCGTGAAAAACTTCGATGACGTCTTATCCATTGCAACCTTATATTGCGGGCTACCCCGTAACAGAGGGAACCGCCCTGCTGTACAATCCTGTCAATCCTGCCCCCAAAATCACACCACCCATGGCAAGCGGTGCGGGCGCAGCAGGCGGCGGCTCGCCTCCGCGTCGCCCGTGAACGTCAGCGTCGCAGGGTCGAACGTCAGTTTGCGCCCGAGGTGGAACGCCACCGTCGCCGCGTGACACGTCACGTGCGGGAAATGGATATCCTCCGCCGGGGCCGTGGGGATGCGCCGCGACCGCACGCTCGCGAGGAATTCCGCAGGGTGCGCCACGGGACGCTCCCAGCGCTCCGCCTGAATCTTGCGCCCCTCCAAGAGGTTCGGCGCGGACACCGCGACGTCGCCGCTGTCATCCGTCTCCACCCAGCCCTCATCGCCCTCGAAGCGCACCGCGCACGAACTCTTGAAGCCCTCCTCGCGGAACACGATTTTGACGCCGTCATCGAACGCCGCCTCCAGCCGCTTCGGCCCCGTCTTCTCATACGCCGTCGGGATGCCCCGCGTGCGCCCCAGCATATACTGGCAGAGGTCCACCGTGTGGCTGCCCCACTCCGTCAGGTCGCCGTGGAAATCGTACTGCGCGTGCCATCCGCCGCTGAGGTACTTCGCATTGAACGGCCGCCACGGCGCAGGCCCCAGCCACATGTCCCAGTCCACCGCGCCAGGGTCGGGCAACGCCTCGTCCGGCAGGAAACTGTTCTTGGACGAGTGCCCCATGTTGACCATGCCCGCGTGGAGCGTGTGCAGCCGACCGAGGCGGCCGCTCTTCGCGAGGTTCATGGCCGTGATGAAGTTGCCCACCGTCCGCCGCTGCACGCCGCCCTGATAGATGCGCTGGTAACGCCGCGCCGTGGCCAGCACCGCCGCCCCCTCGCGGATGGAGAGCGAGATGGGCTTCTCGCAATACACGTCCTTGCCCGACTGCATCGCCTGAATCGCCAGCTGCGCGTGCCAGCGGTCACCCGTCGCGATGTAGAGCGCATCGATGTCCTGCCGCGCGAACATCTCGCGGAAATCGCGGTACGCCGTGCAGTCCGAATTGTTGCAGAACGCATCCACGTCCTTCTTCATCTGCTCGCGGCGGTCTTTCATCGCGTCGCACACCGCCAGCACGCGCACACCCTGCTGGTGCATGAAGATCGGCATCATCTGCCGCCCCCGCCCGCCATAGCCCACGACGCCCATCGTTACCGTCCCCGACGGCGGCACCGCCCTTTGCGCCCGCGCCAGCGGCGCCGCCGCCGCGAACGCCGCCGCCTTCAACAGGAACCCCCTCCGCCCCATGCTCACAAACGAATCCATACAACAACCCTCCAAAAAGATTGGGATAAGTATATACCAACCCCGCCCAAACCGCAACACGAAACGTTAGCCAGAGTGCATAATGCGTTGCGTCATCATTCATGACACCGAAAATGGGGTGATGGATATGTCAAAGGGAGAGAGACGGGTGTAGATAGTCAATTTAAATTGATGTTGTCACACTCCATTGAGTCGTGATGATCGCCGCCGTTCGCCATTGGCCGCGGTCGCGCCAACGGGGTCCCCTCATGCCCCATTGGCCGCGGTCGCGCCAACGGGGTCCCCCTCATGCCCCATTGGCCGCGGTCGCGCCAACGGGGTCCCCTTCATGCCCCATTGGCCGCGGTCGCGCCAACGGGGTCCCCTACTTTTTTTATCTGTCCGTAAAAATAGGATTGTTTTTCGCGCGGAAAACCGCTATAACTATGGCTTCACTTTTCAGGAGAGGTGACCGAGCGGCCGAAGGTGCAGCACTGGAAATGCTGTGTGCTCTTACGGGCACCGGGGGTTCGAATCCCTCCCTCTCCGCCATTCACTACGTTTGCCTGATCTCGCATTGCAAGCCTAAATGTTGTGTGCATGGAAAATTTTGTTGTGCTTTTCGTGTTGACCATGAGGCAATCTTTAAATACCCTTATCGTATGTTTTTGGGAGCATTAGGTTTTAGGTTGGTGGGACATGGCTGATTCTTCACTTACGATTTTAGCGGTTTCGGATTTGCATTACACGGGGCTGGCGCGGCAGGCGGCGCAGCCGCCGTACGTGCACGGCGGTCTTGCGCGCGTGTTGCTGAACAAGGTGTTCCTGCGCCTCCGGCATCTGGGCGTCAGGCCGGATGTGGTGGTCGTGCTGGGCGACCTTGTCGAGAACGGGGCGGACCCGGAGGCGGAGGCGGACTTGATCGCGCTCCACAGCGAGCTGACGCGCACGGGCATCCCGTTCATCGTCGTGCGCGGCAACCACGACGAGGGGAGCGAACGGTTCAGGAACCTGTTCGGCGTGAAGGCGGGCCTGCGCGAGATGGGCGGTTACGGGTTCATCGTGTATGACGACATATACGCCGTCACGCACGAGACGATGCGCGACACGCAAGACGTCAAGACGACGCAGAAGATCGCGAAGGCGAACCCGGGCCTGCCGCTCGTCGCGCTCCAGCACGCGCCGATCTACCCGGCGATCGATTCGCACTACCCGTACCGCCCGACCAACACGGCGGAGATTATCGACTCGTTCCACAAGGCGGGCGTGTTCCTCTCGTTGAGCGGCCACTACCACAAAGGGCAGAAGCCGCGGGCCAGCAACAATGTGTTCTATCACACCGTCCCCGCGCTCTGCGAGGCTCCGTTCGCGTTCAGCGTCATCCGCCTGAGCGGGACGAAAGTCGAGGTCGAGGAGCACGCGCTCGCGCTGCATTACCCCAACCTCGCGGATGTGCATTGCCACACGGAGTTCGCCTATTGTGCGACGACGGTTGACACGGCGGCGGCGATCGCGCTGTCGAAGTGCCTGGGCGTGACCCAGCACTGCGTCGTGGAGCATGCGTTCCAGCTTTATTTCGAGAAGCGTTACGCCATGAGCGGCAAGTGGCAGTCCGACCCGAAGCGCATTGAGGAGGTGTGGGCAACGCCGACGCGCGACCGCATGGCGAGTTACCGCCGCTTCGCCGAGAAGCTGCGCTCGCCGTTCGTGAAAATCGGGCTGGAGATTGACCTCTACGACAACGGGAAGATGATGCTCGCGCCCGAGGACGCGAAGGAGGACCTCTGGGATCTGCTCGTCGGCGCGATTCACTTCATCCACGATTTCGTTCCGGGGAAGACGACCCAGCAGGAGGCGGAGGAGCTGTTCCTGCGCGACACCGCGCAACTGGTTCAGCTTCCGATCAAGGTTTTGGCACACCCGCTCCGTTTCTTCGCGTGGAACAACCTTCAAGAGCCCAAGCACCTCTACCCTGTCGTGGCGGACTTGCTGGCGGACTCGGCGGTGGCGGCAGAAATCAATTTCCATGCCTATCAGACGGATCCCGAGTTCATCAGCTGTTGCGCGGAGAAGAACGTCAAGATCGCGCTCGCCTCCGATGCCCACGCCTTGCAAGAGGTCGGCGAGTTCGCGCCGCATGTGGAGGTGCTGAAGCGGGCGGGCATCACGCCGAAGATGTTTCCCGACGTGTTGTTTTCGTTTGAGTGATGAAGCCTCATTGCACAGATTGCGCATCGTGCGCCATCCGCCATTTCGAGGATGCGGCGGACTACCGCAAGCGGTTCATCGTGCAGGAGCAGATTGACCGCTACCTGCCGGGTGGGGCGCACTTCATCGACGAGGCCGCGATTGCCGCCGCGCTCGGCAATGCGCCCGCGAATGACACCGCGCGTGTGCGTGACATCCTTGCGAAGTCCCGCGCCATCGAAACGCTCTTACCCGAAGAGACCGCCGCGCTGATTCAGGTCACCGACCCCGACCTGCTCGGCGAGATGGCGGACACCGCGCTGGCGATTAAGAAGGCGGTTTACGACAACCGCATCGTCATGTTCGCGCCGCTCTACATGAGCAACCTCTGCGTGAACCGTTGCGCCTACTGCGGCTTCCGTGCGGGCAACGCGGAGCAGAAGCGGCGGTTGCTCTCCATGGACGAGGTGCGGCAGGAGATCGACGTGCTGGCGGGCGCGATCGGCCACAAGCGCCTCATCGCGGTGTACGGCGAGCATCCCGACACGTCCACCGACTACATCGCCGAGACCATCCGCACCGTCTATGCGCATCAGGTGAAGTCACCACGCGGCGCGATCGTCGGCATCCGCCGCGTCAACGTCAACGCCGCGCCGCTGCCCATCGAGGATTTGCGTGTGCTAAAGCAGGTCGGCATCGGGACGTATCAGGTTTTCCAAGAGACCTACCACCGCGAGACGTATGCCCGCCTGCACCCGGCGGACACGGTGAAGGGCAACTACGATTGGCGCGTCACCGCCTTCCACCGCGCACTGGAGGCGGGCGTGGACGATATCGGCATGGGCGCGCTGTACGGGCTTTACGACTGGCGGTTTGAATTGATGGCGACGGTCTGCCACGCCCGCGACCTCGAACGGCAATTCAACATCGGGCCGCACACCATCTCCATGCCGAGGCTCGAACCCGCGAGCGGCACGGATGTCCCGACGACCTCGCCGTACCTCATCGACGACGCGACGTTCCAGCGCATCGCCCTCATCACGCGCCTCTCCGTGCCGTACACGGGGATCATCGTGACCTGCCGCGAAAGCCCCGCCTCACGCGACACCTGCGTCGGCTACGGCATCACGCAGATGGACGCCAGCAGCAACATCGCCATCAAGGGCTACAGCGACTTCGCCAGCGAGCAGCACCAAGAGAAAGACCGCCAGCAATTCGTCCTCTCCGACACCCGCACCTTGGAGCAGATGATCGCCGCCCTCGCCCAGCGCGACATCATCACCTCCTTCTGCACGGCGGGCTACCGCTGCGGGCGCACGGGCGGGTGCATCATGGACGCGCTCAAAACGGGCAAGGAAGGCAAGTTCTGCAAAATCAACGCCGTGCTGACCCTCCGCGAATGGCTCGACGACTTCGCCTCCCCCGCGACCCAAGCGCTGTGCGAGCCCGTCATCAGCCGTGAGCTCGCGGAGATTGAAACGAACCTCCCGAAATTCTACCCCACCGTCCGCGAGCATTACGACCGCATCTGCAACGGCGAGCGCGATTTGTTCTTCTAGCCGTTTTCTTTTGACAGGATTAACAGGATTGATGGAGTGACTTTCAAAATAGCAGATTGCAGGGTTGAGATTTTAGATTTGTTTCCCTGCGCCTCTGCGTCTTTGCGAGCGTTATCCCGAAGCGCATTCTACCCATCACCTAGCCCCCGATGCCGAGCTCTTCCTTTTTTTCTTTGTCTCGCGCAGAGGCGCAGAGACGCAGAGTTTTTTGGGGGGACAAAATCACTTTTTCACTTATCACCTATTACTTATTACCTATCACCTATTACTTATTACCTCTTACATCTCCTATGCTCATTCTCCTCTTAAAGATGTTGCCCCTCATCCTGCTGTCGCTGGCGGGGTATGTGCTGTGCCGGATAAAATGGCTGGATGCGGCGTTCAACCGCCAGCTGTCGCTGGTGATGCTGAACGTGTTTTACCCGTGCCTCATCATCAGTTCCATCCTCAGCAACTTCACATGGGAGACCTTGCTCCAGAATTGGGTCATGCCCGCCGGAACGGTGTTCATCCTCGTCACGGGGTGGGTCATCGGGGCGCTCACGCTGCCGCTGCTCAAACGCCAGCCCGAGAACACGAAGCGCTGTTACCATTTCGTGTGCATGATGAACAACTATTCGTTCCTGCCCATCCTCATGGCGACGTCGCTCTGGGGCGAGAAAGCGGTCGCGCTCATCGTCCTCTCCGCGCTGGGGTCGGAACTGTGCGTCTGGACGCTGGGCATCAAGTCCATCACGGGGCAAAAATTCGGGCGCGGCTTCTTCCGCCATATCATCAGCGTACCGATGATTGCGCTGTTGGTCTCGTTCGCGCTCGTGGCGATTCGCTCGGCCTGCGCGAGCCGCCTCCCTGCCGAAAACACGTTGACTGGCGAGCTCTTCAAAAACCTCCTCGCCACCTGCCGCATGGCGGGGGCGGCGACCATCCCTGCGTCCGCGCTCATCTGCGGGACGCGGATCGCGATGATCCATCCGCAACGCCTCTTCTCGCCGCTCATCCTTGGCACGAGCCTCCTGCGCGTCGTCGTCACGCCCGCCCTCTGCATCACCGCCCTGCTCCTGTTGCCGCTGGAGGAGGAGACGCGCCGCGTGCTGATTCTCATCGCCACGATGCCCGTCGCGATGGCGAGCGTCACGCTGGCGGAAGCGTACCGCAGCGACGCCGACTTCTCCGCCGCCGCGATTCTCCTGACGCACCTCCTCTGCCTCATCACGATACCGCTCTGGCTCGCGCTGACGGGGTGGTTTTTCTTATGAAATGCAACAACATCAAGTTGAACGACTAACGACTTAACGCCATGTCCCGTCCCCTCGGCCCACCCATTTTGAGGCTTTACGAAAGCGGACGGATATGCTAAAGTCAAATAATTATGCAATCACCTATTAGAGGACAAAAAACAATGAACACGAAAATGAGCGCAGTGCTGGCCGCCAGTCTCTTCACCGTCGCGGCGCACGCCGGCATCATCAACGTCACGCACAACGGGAACCCGGGCGCGTTGCAGGCTGCGATCGCCTCGGCGAGCGATGGGGATGTCATCAAGGTCGGGCCCGGGGTGTATTCGCCCATCTCGCGCGGGGACGGCGCCGCCATCACCATCGAGAGCACGGACGGCGCGGAGGTCACCATCATTGATGGCGGCAACGTGAGCCGTTGCGCGTACTTGGGATCAGAGTCCAATTACCGCGACACCGTCCTCACGGGGTTCACCCTGCGTAACGGCTTTGGCGGTGGCGGTGCCGGGGTGATGGCTGGCACGCTCAACCACTGCGTCCTGACGAACAACACGACCACGACCAGCGGCGGGGGCGCGTGCTTCAGCGACCTGAACCACTGCGTCTTGGTCGGGAACCACGCGGACATTAACGGCGGGGCGACATATAGCGGCAAGATAAAAAACTGCCTCGTCGTGGGCAATACGGCGGGCTTCAACTGTGGCGGGGTGTATAGCGCCGAACTTGCCTATAACTGTACCATCGTGGGGAATAAGGGGACGTGGGGGAGCGGCGGGGTGTACGGCGGCACGCTGGTCAACTGCATCGTCTGGGGGAATACGCTGATGGACGATACGCTGTCCAACTACTACCTCTACTACGACGGAACGTGGTCGCACTGCTGCACAACCCCGACCCGCAACGGGACGAACATCACGACCGACGACCCGCTTTTCGCCGACCCCGAAAACGGCGACTACCGCCTCACGAAACCCTCCCTCTGCCGCGACGCGGGCGACGACGGCGTCGTGCCGCAGGGGGCGTTAGACCTCGACGGCAACGACCGCATACAAGGCGTCCACGTGGACTTGGGGTGCTACGAGTTCGACCCCGCCTCCCCCGACTTCTGGTATGTGGACATCACGCGCCCCGACGACAACGGCAGCGGCAGGCGTTGGGACTCCGCGAAGAAGAACATTTCGGCGGCACTCGCGCTCGCCAGCGGCGGCGCGACCATCCTCGTCGCGGACGGCACCTACGCGCCCATTAACAGCAACAACAAGGCCGTCACCATCCGCTCCGTCAACGGCGCGGACAAGACCTTCATTGACGGCGGCGGCAGCGCCTGTTGCGCCATCCTCGGGGCGAACAGGGATCACGTCTCCACCGTGCTCGAGGGCTTCACGCTGACGAACGGGCGTTACGGCAACGGCGGAGGGGTGAGGGCCGGCATGCTCAACCGTTGCATCCTGACGGGCAACTACGCGACGACCAGCGGCGGCGGCGCGGCCTACAGCACGCTCAACAACTGCCTCGTCGTGGACAACAATGCGAGTGACGGCGGCGGCGCGGCCTTCGCGACGCTCAACAACTGCACCGTGGTCAAAAACCATGCGAGGGACTACGGCGGCGGCGTGAAGGGCAACGACAGCGCCTCCTCCACCGGGGGGCCCGCCATCATCAACAACAGCATCGTCTGGGGCAACACCAGCGGCACGCCGGGCTACGAGAGTTACGAATGGGCGCTGGAGGCGAACTACTCCTGCTTCGAGGGGGCGAACCCAAGCGGCGGCGACACCTACATCGGCGACAACCCCCGCTTCGCGGACTTCGCGGACGGCGACTACCGCCTCCGCGCCGACTCCCCTTGCATCAACGCCGGGCGCAACTCGCTCCTACTTATCAAATCCGCCTCCGACCTCGACGGCAAGCCCCGCACCATCGGCAAGACCGTTGACATGGGCGCCTACGAATGGGGCGACCCCGCCATGGAGGGCGACTTCTGGTATGTGGACATCGCCCGCCCCAACGACAGCGGCGACGGCAAGAGTTGGGGCGCCGCCAAGAAGCAGATTTCATCCGCCATCACCCTTGCCAGCGACGGCGACACCCTCCTTGTCGCCGACGGCACCTACACCCCCATCTCGTCTTCTGGAAAGCGCATCCTCATCCACAGCGTCAACGGCGCCGCCAAGACCCTCATTGACGCGAAAGGGGGGGATCGTTGCGCCATGCTCGGCGGGGCATCCTCCACCGACACTATCCTCACGGGGTTCACGCTCACGGGCGGCGACACGGGGGGGTTTGGCGGGGGGTCGTATGCCGGCACCCTTAACGACTGCGTCATCTCCAACAACGTTGCGACCAGCGGCGGCGGCGGCGCGTACAGCGGCATCCTGAACCGCTGCCTCATCACGGACAACGAGGCCTCGGCGAATGGCGGCGGCGCGTGTGAAAGCACGCTCACCCACTGCACCATCTCCAGCAACAGGGTGCTCGGCACATCCACCAGTTCCTCCGTCGGCGGCGGGGCGGGCTGGGGCACCCTGAGCCATTGCGTCGTGGAGGGCAACACCGCGTACATCGGCGGCGGCGTGTACGGTAACGGCGTCCGCGACAACTGCCTCATCGTCGGCAACCACGCCTCCCAAGGCGGCGGCGCGGTCGCTGGCATCCTCAACAACTGCACCATCGTCAAGAACACCGCGTCATCCTTCGCCGGGATGAGGAGCAGCACCGCCACCAACTGCGTCTTATGGGAAAACCGCCAAACCAACGGCACCCTTGACAACCACGGGAACGCCACGCTCAACTACTCCTGCTCCTCCCCCGACCCCGGCGGCACCAACATCCACGCCACCGACCCCCTCTTCGCCGACCCCGCCCACGGCGACTACCGCCTCGCGCCACATTCCCCCTGCGTTGACGCGGGAGACAATTCGATTGCGACATGGGCGTTCGACCTCGACGGCAACCCCCGCATCCTCCACGGCGGTCACAGCCTGACCGTGGACATGGGCTGCTACGAATTCGTCCTCCTCCCCGCGCCCCCCGGCCCGACCTCCCTCGTGGTCACGGACATCACCCTCGGCGCGGCAATCGGCGGCAACATCCCCGTCACCCTCGCCTTCACCTACGAAGGCACGCTCGACCCCGCCGCCATCACCGCGCGCGTTTGGCACGACCTGACCGACGCTGGCACCCCCACGACCCCCGACGACTTCGGCGACGATGGCGAAGGCCACGCATGGCTCCTCCTCCTCATCCCCGCCACCGAAACCAAGGCCTTCTTCCGAATTGAATCCACGCCCTACCGTTAAATTAACGCATGGAGGGCGTTCGTCCTCGAACGCCGAACGTCCTCGTTTGTCTCGGCGCGCGGGGACGCGCGCCCTCCAGCGGGGGGATTTCCCTGCCCGCCCTACCTTCAAAAAAACCTTCGCTTTTCGTTCCGCAATCTGTTAACCTAAAAACACTCACATTTGAAAGGAAAAATCACCATGAAAAAAATCGTTTGGCTTGTTATCGGGCTGGCGGCGGCGGGCGCGGCAGGGGTCGCGCGGGGGGAGACGTATCACTTCTCCGGCAGCGGGTCGTTGCTGCAGTTAATAATTGACTACATTGATGACGGGGATGTGCTGATGGTGGGGCCGGGGACGTATTCGTCCATCTCGACGGGGAACAAGCGCATCCGCATCGAGAGCACGCACGGGCCGGAGGTCACCCTCATAGACGGCGGCAACTCGGAACGTTGCGCCACGCTGGGGTCGCTCGCAACACACACGGACACCGTCCTCGCCGGTTTCACGCTGACGAACGGGGTGGCCACCAACGGCGGCGGTGGGTCGTACGCCGGCACGCTGACGAATTGCGTGCTGTCGGGCAACTCGGCGAACGGAGGCGGCGGCGGGTCGTATTATGGCATACTGACCGATTGCACGCTGTCGGGGAACACGACGTCGTTCTACGGCGGCGGGGCGCGTTATGGCACGCTCACGGGCTGCACGTTGTCGGGCAACAGGGCGACATCGTGGTTCGGTGGCGGGGCATCTGACGCGACGCTGAACAACTGCCTGTTGACAGGGAACGAGGCGGGGAACAACGGCGGCGGGGCGGAGGGTGGCACGTTGACGGGCTGCACAATAACGTTGAACAACGTAATCACCGACCGCAACGGCGGCGGGATACGTGGCAGCACGGTGAGGAACTGCATCGTGTGGGGGAACACCCGCGCAAAAACCACGGTGGACAATTACTCCGGCGGCTCGTTCACACATTCGTGCGCGTTCCCGTTGCCGGGCGGTGTCGGCAACATCGCGGAGGACCCGCTCTTCATGGACGCCGAAAACGGGAACTTCCGCCTCCAGTCCGTTTCGCCCTGCGTCAACACGGGCGACGACACCCTCGCGACCGGCTTCGACCTCGACGGCAACCCCCGCATCCAAGGCCTCGCCGTGGACATGGGCTGCTACGAACGCTTCTTCCCACTCGGCGACCTCCACGTGGACGTCAAACGCCCCGACGACAGCGGCGACGGCACGACCTGGGCCACCGCCAAGAAAACCATCCAGGCCGCCATTGACGCCGCCCAGGCCGGCAACCTCATCCTCGTCAACAACGGCGAGTACGGCGCCGTCACCGCCACCAACCAGGCCATCACCATCCAAAGCGTCAACGGCGCGGCGACGACCGTCATTGACGGCAACGGCGCCGCCCCCGCCGCGAGCCTGGGGACATTGACCACCCATACCGCCACCGTCCTGGCCGGGTTCACGTTGCGCAACGGACGTTACACCTACGGCGGCGGCGTCGCCTACGGCACGGCCAACGACTGCGTCATCACCAACAACACCGCGTCCGGCGGCGGCGGGTCGTACCGGGGCGTCCGCAACCGCTGCCTCATCGCGGGCAACTTCGCCGGGGACGGCGGCGGGGTTCGCCACGGCGTGCTGAACAACTGCGCCATCATCGGCAACACGGCGTACCAAAACGGCGGCGGCGCGTACGGCGGCACCCTCAACAACTGCACCGTGGCGGACAACACCGCCGACGTTGGCGGCGGCGGCACCTACGACGACGGGGCGCTCTATCCCTGCGTCGTCAACAACAGCATCGTCTGGGGCAACACCGTCGGCGGCGCGGTCAACAACCACAACAGCGCCGGCACCTTCCGCCACACCTGCACCACGCCCGCCCCCGAGGGCGGCGCGAACACCATGAACATCGCCGCCGCCCCCCGCTTTGTCGGCAACGGCGACTACCGCCTCCAAGGAAACTCCCCCTGCCTCAACAAGGGGGACAACACGCGTGTCGTCGGCGCGTTCGACCTCGAATGGCGCAACAAGGGGACGCTGCGTTTCAACGGCAACAACGGCAAACGGCAGGGCTCGACTTACATATACGACGGCACGGTGGTGATGGGACATCCCAACGCGCCGTATGTCGGATACTGCGCGTCCAACACGGTTTTCAGCATCGCCGAAGGCATCACATACGGCAACTTCCCCGGCACCGCCGAAGCCGGTATGACCCTCGCGGGATTCGGCACGCTCGGCACTTGGTCACTGCACGGGCAAATGATGCGACCCGGCAGCCGCTTCGCGCCCGGCGACCCCGACACCATCGGCACGCTCACATTCAACGGCGCGTTCGGACACAACGACGACGGCGGCGGCAACACCGCGGTTCAGTTGCAAGATGTGTTCTTCGACATCAAAATCGACGGCGACGAATGCGACCGCATCCACGCCAACAACGAAATGCGCCTCCCCGCCAACGGCGGCGCATGGACATTCGTCGTGCGCGATCTCTCGCGCGGACAGAAGTCGGTCAAGGGCAATGTTTACACCGTCGTCGATTGGGACGGCTGGTTCCCGAATTGGTGGTCTCCGGTGGAATTCGACCTGCAAATCCATCCCAAATCGCTCGGGCACATCGGCCTCGACCCCGACGCCGCCGTAACGCTC
>WRJS01000013.1 GCA_009778475.1 Kiritimatiellota bacterium
GCGGAAGCCCTGCGCTCCCGGCGTCATCGCCGCCTCCTGCGGGCGAGGAGGAGGGCGGTGAGGGCGGCGGGGATGATGAGGGCGAGGGACCAGAGGCGGCGTGTCCCTGATTTCTCGCTCTTGACTCCCGATTCCTCATCCCTCACTCCTGATTTCCCCATGGGGCGGTTCGGCACGTCGAGCTCGGGCATGGTCAGCCCGTACTTCGCCAAATCCACGTTGCACACGGGGTTGCCGCCGTCGTCGAACCATACCGCGAGGGTCAGCAGCTCGGGAGGTACTTTGGCTGTATTCCTTTCTTCCATCTTCTCCCAATACTGGCGCAGGATTGCCTCAACGTAGAGCCCCTGCGGCCCCGTGTTGGTCACGGACGGGGTGCAGCCGCGCCATCCTGACCCTGCTGGCATGCCGGAGGAAGGGGGGGAATAATTGATGATGTTGGTGCCGGCCACCCGCATCGCCAGTGCGTCCCTGAACCCGTCCCCGACGATGTCAAGGTCTCTCGCGTCACCTTTCATCATTAGATACATTCCCGCTGTGTACGTGTTAAAACCTTCCCCCTCATCTCTTAACGCCTTCCGTGCCCAGCCAAGGGCTTGCTGGTTTCCACAGGAGGCGACATCTATCCCGTCATCCCGAAAGAACCTTTCTATCATTCGATTCACCGTGGCCGGGTCATCAGGTTTCTCCGCAAGCATCTCGAAATAGACAGACATTTTGACATCCTTGTCAAACATCCTCAACTCCCGTAAAACCTGTATGTGCCGTTCAAAACCTGCACTGTCCTTCGACACGTTGTCAAGCTCTTCAACATACCCACGGATTATCTGCCGCGTCTCCGCCTCTGTGGCACTGCGGGTACACAGCGCCATCATGCCTACCATAAAAACCAATGCCTTTTTCATCCGCCGCCTCATTTCAGTTTGCCGCGTTTCATGCCCTCTGTCCGTATCGTGTTCACCTGCTCCTGCGTCAGGCGCCTCGTGCCGCAGGGGTCGTCCACGAGGAGCGGGCTCGGGTACATGATGTTCCACCTCTCCGCGACATGCTCCCCCTTAAAAAGGTGGAGGGTTTCATGGGCCGGGCCAAGGCGCTCGTCGTGATTCGGCGTCTCGTTGGACGACACGAAGCAGGTGTCAACGTATAGCTTATCCTCCATGCTTTCGAAACCATGGTCGGCGAAAGCGAAACCATCAGCATCTGCCAAGAGGTTTCCTGTCGGTCCATCTTCGCCCCTTATCTTCCCCGGCACGTAGATGACGCGCACGTTGTTCGTGCCGAGGCCGGAGGCCTCTATCACCCTCCACGTGTTCGTCGTCATGTGGAGTTGGGCCTGGCCGTCAACCGTGACCGCGATCCATTTCGTCATGTTGGTGGCGATGATGGGCGGGGGGTCGAAGCTGCTGCTGACGATGTCAAAGGTGGTCTCGTTCCAGACGACCTTGATGTTGGCCTGCGCGTAGCGCTCCTGCATCGTCCTCATGTCGTCCCTGACGCGCTGCTCGGTGACGCACGCGCCTTGCCCGGGCCCGTCCCGCATCACGGCGACGTCCACGGCGAGGGTCTTGACATCCTGGCCGACGGTGGCCACGGCGCTGGTCGCGATGCCGTCGTGGGAGTATTCGATCTGGAGCCCGCCGCCGAGGGCGCGCAGCACCATCAGGCCGGGCAGGCCCTCCTCCGCGCCGGCGATCCACAGGGCGTTCCTGTTCGTGTCGGCGGCGTCGGCGACGATGATGAGGTTGGTGGAGAGGTAGGTGCCGTCGGGCTGGCGGTACAGGGTCTGGGCGCGCGGGTGCCCCGGCGGCGGGCCGTCCCGGAGGTCGCACTGGATGGTGGGCTCGGTGCGGCGGCGGTCCTTCACGTAGATATGGAAGCGGTCGGGGTCTTCGCCGATGAAGTTGGGGGCCTTGAACGCGACGTCCGCGCCGTCAAGCCGGAAGGCGCCCTCCCATTTGCTGACGGCGGGCGTCTCGGTGGGCGCGCCGCCCGCCGCCTTGAAGCCGATCGCGACGGGGTCCCAGTCCTCGCCCACGGCATAGACGTAGAGCGTGGCGGTCAGGCCGCCGGCGACGTTGCCGCCGCCGCTGTCGCTCATGTGGGTGTGCGAGGTGAACAGGCCGCTGGCGTTGTTGACGACGAAGCCGTTGCCGCGGATGGTCGTGTAGGCGCCCGGGATGCGCACGGGGTCGTAGTTGTCGAACGTGTAGCTCACCGGCAGGCCGTCCACCAGTGACTCCCAGCAGTACCAGTACATGTCCGCGTACCTGGTGGAGTCCACCCAGCGCATGGAGACGGTGTAGGTGTTGCCCTTGAAGAGGGCGAGCGTCTTCGCGGCGGTGGAGCCGATGGCGGAGGGGCCGATCCGGCGGGTGACGAAGTCCGTCGGCCCGGCGCCCTTCACGGTCATCTCCCAGGCCGCAAAGTCGCCGGAGACGCTGAAGGGCACGTCGATGGAGAGGCCCGCGGCGAACGTCGGCAGGTCGTTCGGGCTCATGCCGCTGAGGTAGAGGTCGCGGAAATCTATCCACTCGGCGCCGGGGACGGGGTCCAGGACGCCCGCGGGGTTCACGCCGTGCAGGTTCAGCCACCAGTCCGGCACGCCGCAGCCCGCCGAGTCCACGTCCGAGACGAGCGCGAAGAAGCCCCTCGGCGACGCCGCGCCGCGCGCGCCGCACGAGCAGGTCACGCGCGTGTAAGAGACGGTGTCGAGGTGGAAGTCCGCGTAGGGGAAGAGGGGGGATATGACGGTGTTCGTCGTCTGGACGCACCACGGCGCGTGCTGCCCCGTCTGCGGCGCCGTGACCAGCCCGCTCCCGTCCCACCACGGCGTGTACGTGACCGCGACGGCGAAGGGGTTCTCCGCGCCGAAGACCGCCGCGTAGGGCACCGCGAGGGACGCGCCCCCGCCCGGCTGCGCCGGCGGCACGGCCTCGCGCGCCACCGGCCGCCAGTCCCGCGCCGCCAGGTCCGCGCTGAACAGCACGTGGAACATGGGGTGCGGGTACGCCGCAAGGCCGCCCGCGTCCAGCCCGAAATGGAAGCCCCCCTCCACGGGGCGGAACTCCGATATCCGCAGCCCCGGCACCTGGAACAGCGGCGACGCGGGCGCGCCCCCGCCCCCCGGCGGCACATTGGTATAGGCCGCGCTCAGCCGCGCCGCCGCGTAGGCGGACATATTGCTCGGCGCCACGAACGTCCACCGCGTCTCCAGCTTGGAGGGCAGATATATCGGGTCCAGCGGCTCCGGCGGCGGGTCGCCCAGCCACAGCCGGGCCACCCAGTTCGACGCGTAGCATCCCGGCCGCGGGGCGATGCTCGCGAAGTGCTGCCCGTTGGCGTTATAGAAACCCGTGACGCCGCTCGCGTCGTCGATGACGGCGCTCATGGGCCACACGGTGAAACCCATGCTCTGGGTGGCGGCCAGCCCGTTCAGGAAGAAGTCCGGGAAGCGGTTGATCTCCGGCCCGTCCGGCATGGGGATCAGGCCCATGTCGGCCACATGCCTGTCCGTGCCTGGCGTCAACAGGGCAAGCCCGTCGGCCAGCCCCTTCTCGTGGGCGAACCCGATATACCAGACGCTCCACGGGTCCAGCGTCACCTGCGCCATGGCGGCCCCCGGCGCCGCCGCCAGCCACGCCGCCGCGCACACCGCGCCCATGAAACCGGCCGCCTTCCTCACATCAACTCTTCTCATCTTCCCCGCCATTCGGATAAATGCAACATGATAACACAAAACGCCCCCCCCTGTCAACACCGCGCCGCACACGCGCCTAGCGTCCTGTAATGTACAACAGATGACGGGATGGAGGAATCGCCGGGAGCGCAGGGCTTCCGCCCTGCCGGGTTTGGGGACTACGGGACTACGATTGAGGGGGACACAGGGACGGGGGGGACGGGCGGCTCGCGGGGACGCTCGCCCTCCATGTGCCGGGAGCGCAGGGCTTCCGCCCTGCATCGTGTCTGACGGCTCGCGAGGACGCTCGCCCTCCATCGTGAAATCTGTGTTTTACAGGACACTAGCATTAGCTGATCCGCCTCCGGGAGGGCGGCTGGACGGTCGGACTACGGGATTACGGGACGGCAGATGCTCGTCATCAGCCCCGGCAGGGGCTGGACAGGGTACATCATTCAGCCCTTGCAGGGCTGGGGTTTCTGACTGCCCCTGCCGCCGGTTCCGCTTACGCTCCACCGGCGGTTACTCATGTTTAGCTCGTTGTGGTGCTATGGGGCAACATCAGGTTAAAATGCTATATTGGAGTTTTTATGGGGCTCTTCCAATAAAAATCATGTTGAAAGAGATTCCCGTCCATGAGATAATCACAGGCGATGTTGACAACACCGAAGGAGGAGGTGTCATGCAGAAAATGCTGGGTTCAATCGTTGTGATGCTGTTTGCGCTACCGTCCGTTGCGGAGCGCCATGTTGTGCCGAGGGAGCATCCGAGGCTGTTCGGAAACGCCGCCGAGCTGAAAACGCTGGCGGGAAAACGCCCGCAGGAGTTTGCACGGATGAAAGCGGTGGCGAAGAACCCGCAGGCGGGGGAGTATGCGCGGATGTTCTCGATTGCGCTCGTCAATGCGGTCGAGCCGGATGCGGTGCTGGCGCGGGAGGCGGTCGGGCTCGCGATGAAGCGCGTCAATGCGCCCATCATCACGGGGCATAACCCGTTCGGCACCGCCCTCGCGGAGTGCGCGGTCGTGTATGATTACTGCCACGCGCAGTGGACGGCGGAGGAGCGCGCGAAGTTCATTGACTACTTCAACCGCACGGTCGCCGCGAACGTGAACGAGGAGACGCACGTGTTCCACAACGGCTGGTACGGCTACAAGAACTGGGGCTACGGTCTGGCCGCGTATGCGACGTATCACGAGAACCCTGAGTCGCCGAAACTGTTGCGGGCCATCGAGCGCGAGTTCGCCGAACGCGCCGCGCCGGGGCTGGCGTTGGCGGGGGGCGGCGGCGGCTGGGCGGAGGGTTATTACGTCAACTACTGGATTTACGAGTGGACGGTGTTCTGCGATGTCGCGCTGCGGTGTGAGGGCGTGGATTATTTCGAGATGGCGCCGGAGTTCTTCCGCCACCGCGCCGTCGCGGGGATGTTCGAGATGTACCCCGGCGTCGGCGAGTACGGCTCGCGCAGGTCGATACCGATGGGCGACGGCGGGGGGCGGCGTTTCGGCGGCGACCGCGACAAGACGCTCAACGCGCGGCGCATCCTTGCGGGGCGTTACCGCGACGACCCCGCGCATCAGGCGGTTCATGCGTTCGACGAGCGCACCCCGAGGGTCAGCGTCGGCGATTACGCGTACAAGGATTTCCTCTGGCGCGACGCGGCCATCCCCAAGGGCGACCTCGCCGCGTTCGGGCTGTCGCACCACAGCGCGGGCCCCGGCTATGTCTATGCGCGGAGCTCGTGGGACGAGGACGCGACGTATTTCTTCTTCACGTGCGGCAACCGCTTCACCGCGCACCAGCACCTCGACGTCGGCACGTTCCTGATCTACAAGGGCGGCGAGCTGATCGGCGACGGCGGGCATTACGACGGCTTCGGCACGCCACACGATGTCAACTACCACCTTCGCACCATCGCGCACAACACCCTCCGCGTGATCGACCCCTCGGAGACGTGGGAGGTGCAAGGGCGCGACCCCATCCGCGCGGGGAAGGTCACCGCCAATGACGGCGGGCAGCGCTACGACTGGCGCCAGCACAACGGCGCCGTCTCCGATGCCGCGCAGTGGAACGCGCAACGCGGCATCTGGGAGACGGGGCAAATCCTCCGCTTCGAGGAGCGTGGCGATTACGTTTACATCAAGGCCGACTGCACGAAGGCCTACTCCGCCCAGAAACTGGAGGCCTTCACCCGCCAGATCGTTTTCCTGCGCCCCGGCACGTTCATCATCGTGGACACCGTGCGCGTGAAGAATCCCGCCTTCAAGACGATTTGGAATCTCCAGGCGATGAAGCCGCCCGCGAAAACGGATGACGGCCGCTGGACGTGGGGCAACGGCGGCGGCCGCCTGTTCCTCCAAACGCTCCTGCCCGAGAAAGTGGATGTCGCGCTGTTCAGCGGCGACAACCTCTACACCATCGACGGCATTAATTATCCGCCGCAGAACGACACCGGGCCCGCGCCCGAATGCCGCATGGAGATTTCCCCTGCGGAGGCGAAGCGGGATTATGTATTCGTCCACGTCCTCACCGCGACCCCCGCCGACACAACCGCCGCCCCCTCCGCAAAGGCGAAGGTCGAGGGCAACGCGGTCTGGGTCACCGTTGACAGGAAAGACCCCTTCATCTTCGACCTGTGAGGCGATGTGGCATTTCAAATTGATATAGCCATTTAACTTGAATCATTCAGCCCTTGCAGGGCTGGGGTTTCTGACTGCCCCCTGCCGCCGGTTCCGCTTACGCTCCACCGACGGTTACTCATGTTCAGCACCTATGGTGCTATGCGGCAACATCAGGCTGGCAAGCGTCGTAGAGACGGATGATTATCCGTCTCCTGAAGGCAATGACACGGGGAGACGGATAATCATCCGTCTCTACCATTAAATCTGTCGTGATATGGAGGGCGAGACAGGGGTCCCCATTGGCGCGGCGTGCGGCCAATGGGGCAGGAAGCCGCACAGAGGACAGAAAAAATGTCTCATTAAGTATGTCCAGCACAATAAATATGAAGGTGTCGCATGAATGAATGCGGGCAGGAATTCCCCTAAAGGGGCGCATACGGCCCGCATCACCTTCAACGCCCTACTTCCCGCCGTACAGCGTCTGCTTGTGCTTGGCGGCGCAGTCGCTGGTGATGGTCTCCACGCCCATCTCCGCGAGCGCCTTGGCGCGGGGGAAGTTGTTGACCGTCCATGTGTGGAAACTCAGGCCGGATGCCTTCACGGCGTTGACGAATTCGGGCGTGATGTCCGAGGAGTCGCTCGCGTTGAGCCCGGAGGCGTTGCAGGCCTTGGCCTTGGCGATGAGCGCCTCGGCGGTCGGGCCGGGCGCGCCGTCTTTCTTCGGCCCGGTGCCGGCGAGCCAGTAGGCGCGGTGGGCGGGGAATTGCTCGCGCACGGCCGCGATCACCTTGTCGCTGAAACAGATGAACACGACGCGCTCGGGCGTGGCCTTGGGCTCTGCCTTCATCACCTCCGCGAGGCGCGGGATGGCCTCCGTGCCGCATTTGATCTCCACGTAAATCTCGAAGCCGTCGCGGGCGAGCGCGAGCGCCTCCGCCAGCGTGGGGATGCGCTCGCCCTTGAACGCCTCGCCCTTCCATGCGCCCGCGTCCAGCGCGCGCAACTCCTCCAGCGTGGCCTCCTTCACCTTCACGTCCGCCACGGCGGTGCGCTTTGTTGTCGCATCGTGTATGACGACGAGTTCGTTGTCCTTCGTCAGGTAGGTGTCGAGTTCAAAGCCGTCGGAGCCGCCCTCGATGGCGGCGCGGAACGCGGCCAGCGTGTTCTCCGGCGCGGTCTGCGACTCGCCCCTGTGCGAAATGAAGCGCGCGCGCGGCGCGTCCGCCGCCGACACGGACAGCGCGGCGAGCAGTGATGCGGATGTTGCAGTCAAGTTGATTCCCAGCGTCTTCATGGATTCCTCCCTTTCCGTTGATGCGTTTTTAAGTTTACGGTTTCCCGTTTCGAGTGTCGAGCCTTTTGTCACCTCATGATGATGACCGTCCCTTTCGCCACCGGGGGCGGCGGGAGCGCCATCACGTCCAGAATCTCTTCCGCCGTGAGGGCGCGGTCATAGACGCGCACCTCGTCCCAGATGCCGTTGGCGACGCGGTTGGCGGGGCGGGTGCTCCCGAGGTTCAGCGCGGGGTCGGGGTCAACCCAGCCCGCGTCGGTGAGCGCGGCGGTGTCGCGCAGGATGCCGTCCACGTAGAGTTTGGTCTGGCACGCGGCGCGGTCCCACGTCCACGCGATGTGATACCAACTGTCCGGGCCGCGGAGGTTGTTGAGGTCACAGGTGGCCGCGCCGCCGCCGGTGAGGTTGCTGACGCGGATGCGGAGGCGGCCGTCGCTGTAGATCCAGCCTTCCCAGTATTCGTCGTGCACGGCGTTGTCGAGGATGGGGTGGTAGTTGTAGAACGGGCCGCGGGCGTAGTACCACATCGAGATGGTGCCGGCGTGCGAGCCAAGCGCGTTGGCGACGGACACGCACGCGCCGCCGCTGGAACTTCCCGGGTCGGCCGACAGGGGCGGGTCGGGGATGTAGGCGAGCGCCCTGCGGCCGACCTCGGGCTTCGCCTTCACGAACACGGGCGAGCCTGCGCGAGGTGAGCCGGTGACGGTCACGGCGTTGCTGCCCGCGATGTCCTCGATCCTTCCGTCCTCAAACGGCAGGTAGGCGACCAGCCCGCCGCGCTCCGCGAAACGGGTGCGCCACGCGAACTGCGCGTGGACCTGCGCCACCTGTTCGGGTGTGAGCGCGGTCTCGAAAATCTGGAGGTCGCTCCATCTGCCCGCGCCCTTGCGGTCGTTGCTCGAATGGCCGCCGCCGAGGAAGAACTCCGTGCCAGGCACGAGCGTCGTGCCGGAGTCCGTGCCGCGCACGCGCTCCTCGCCGTTCACGTACAGCACCGTGCTCCCGGAGACCTGATCCCATGTCGCGCAGATGTGCCACCAGCGGTTGCTGTTGGCGGCCCCCATCGCCGTCCTGATGACGGTGGCGCTGCCGCCACGCCAACTGAACTGGTTGCCGCTGTTGGCGAAACACTCGTACCTGTCGGCGTGCGCGGAGTTGTCGAAAACCGTGTCGTAGTTGGCCCACCTCGGCGGCCCGTAGTACCATACCGCCACCGTGGCGGAGCGGTTCAGGCGGTAGGGCAGGGAGGCGTAAGACCTCTCGGGCGGGGATTCGGACTCATCGTCCCCGGCCATCCAGAGCGCCTGCCCCTTGCTGTTCACGCCGTTCGTCCATGCCGCGTCGCCGATGAGATCGAGGGCGTAACGCTCGCCGCCGGTGCCGATGTTGTCCAGCGTCCCGTCAAGCGTGATGTGGACGATCGGGGCCTTGGACGCGATTTCCGCATGGAGGTCCCGCACCTGCCGCGCGGTCAGCGCATTGTCATAGACGCGCACGTCGTCCATCACGCCCTCGGGCAGGGGGTTGCCCGCGTGGTGCGCGCCGAAATAGAACGTGCCGCCGGGGTTGACCCACCCCAGCGTGTTGGCGGCCGCGAATATCCCATTGACATAGACCTTCTGGCCGTTATCGGGTATGTCGCGGTCCCATGTGAATACGATATGGTACCATGCGTCGATCCCGTTGTGCCGGGTGGTCAGGTTGCCATACGTTGTGGTCGTGCTGTTCACCCGGAAGGAGACGTTCCCGTTGCTCGGTATCCACGCCTCCCACTGGTTGTCGTTGTTGATGCTGTTGTCGAACAGCGAGCAATAGTTGTAGAACAGGCGCGTGGGCTTGAACCAGAACGCGATGGCCCCCTGATTCCCTGCCGTCCAGTTGAGCGCGGCATACACGCGCGTCGCCTGCGTCAGCCCGGCGGGGAACAGCAGCGCGTCGCCATCGACGCCGTTGGTGAACGACACCGCGCCGCCGAACACCGCGTCGTACTGCGAACCGCCCGTGCCGACGTTCACGCCCGAGCCGTTGTCGAACGTCCAATGCACGAGCGGCTTGACATCCTGCGGCGCGCCCAACGCCAAGGCGAACGCCGCGCCGTGGTCACTGGTGATGGTCTCCACGCCCAGCGCGGCCAGCGCCTTCGCGCGCGCCTGATCGTTGACCGTCCACGTGTGGAAGCCGAACCCCGCGCCCTGAATGTCGCGCACGTAGCCCGCCGTCAAACCCGAGAAGTCCTGGAGGTTCACGCCGCTGGCGTTGAGCGACTGCAGCTTGGCAATCATCGCCGCCGCATTCAGGCTGCTGTCCGACGAGAGCAGATACGCGCGGTACGCCGACAACGTTGCGTGCTGGCGCAACGCCGCGATCACCGGCTCGCCGAACGCGATGAACACCACGCGCCCCGGCGTGGCCTTCGGCTCCGCCGCCATCACCTGCGCGAGGCGCGGCAGGATTTCCGTGCCGCACTTGATCTCCACGTAAATCTCGAACTCGTCCCGCGCCAGCGACAACGCCTCCGCGAGCGTCGGGACGCGCTCGCCCTCGAACGCCTCGCCCTTCCACGCGCCCGCATCCAACGCTCGGATTTGCGCGAGCGTCGCCGAGGCCACGGTCAAACTCCCGTCCGTCGTGCGCGTCGTGGTCGCGTCGTGCATGACGACGATCTCATTGTCCGCCGTCAGCCGTGCGTCGAGCTCGAACCCGTCCGCGCCGTTGTCGATGGCGGCACGGAACGCGACCATCGTATTCTCAGGATACGCCGCCGACTCACCCCTGTGTGAGATGAACCGCGCGGCGGATGCTTGGATTGTTATGCACATCAGCCCGGCGGCTGCGCTCAGAATCAGTCTCTTCATTTTTCACTCACCTTTCCCTTCGTTAAAAAAATACGCCGCCAGAATAGCAGAGGTGTGTTTGGGAAAAAACAGGAACGTGCTAATTTTATGTGAGAAATAGGGCGGTTCAAACAGATGTTGCTACACATCTGTTATTTCAAGGAACCACCTCGTCGGTCTACGCCTACCCCCTTCCAACGGAAGGAAATTCCTCGTGTCCTGTGAAATACAGATTCCTCAATGGAAAAGATAACAGAAGACGGGTATCCCTGCCCGTCATGAAAGACCGGCGGCGACAGGCAGGAATGCCTGTCCTCCGTTGTCTCTACAGCACACTGCCTCCCCGAGTTATAAAAAACAAAAAAATATAAAATCACGCTTGTGTCCGGCTCGGGTCTGTGGTAAATTGTTTGCTCATTTGTTTCCAATTGGAGAAGGAAAAGGAGTAGATGCCGACGATTAATCAGTTAGTGCGTAAGGGCAGGAGCCCGTTGCGCAAGAAGAGCAAGTCGCCCGCGCTGAAGGCGTGTCCGCAGCGTCGTGGAGTGTGTCTGGTCGTCAAGACGCAGACGCCCAAGAAGCCGAACTCCGCGTTGCGTAAGGTTGCGCGTGTGCGTTTGACGACGGGTTATGAAGTGACCGCCTATATCCCTGGCGAGGGCCACAACCTTCAGGAGCACAGCGTGGTGCTGGTGCGCGGCGGCCGTGTCAAGGACTTGCCGGGCGTGCGTTACCACATCGTGCGCGGGTGCCTGGACAGCCTGGGCGTGTCGGGGCGAAACCGCAGCCGTTCGAAGTACGGCGTGAAACGTCAGAAGAAAGCCGAAAAGTAAGGTAGATTATGGCAAGACGTCGTAGAGCAGTAAAGCGGGTTGCGTCCGTTGACCCGAAGTTCAACAGCGAACTGGTCGCGCGCGTGGTGCGTGCGCTGATGAAGAGCGGCAAGAAGACGACCGCCGAGCGCATCGTGTACGGCGCGATCGAGGAGCTCCGCGTGAGGGTCGAGGGCAAGGACCCCTTGGAGGTCCTCGACGCGGCGATCGCCAACATGAAGCCCAAGGTGGAGGTGAAGTCCCGCCGCGTGGGCGGCACGACGTACCCCGTCCCGGTGGAGATCCGCCCCGGGCGCCAGCTCTCGCTGGCCCTGCGCTGGATGTCCACCTACGCCAGCGGTCGCCGCGGCACGCCCATGCCCAAGGCCGTCGCGCTTGAGCTGATCGAGGCCTTCAACAATCAGGGCAACGTCATCAAGAAACGCGACGACACGCACAAGATGGCGCAGGCCAACAAGGCCTTCGCGCATTATGCGTGGTAAGCAGCTGCGGCTTTAGGCCGCAGCCGAGGCAATGGCGGGGATGCCGTTGTTACACAGTAGGGGCGGTATTCGGCCGCCCCTTCCGTTTGCTGTCGATGGCAAACGGTGAAGCGCTTAAGGCCCCTGAAAAAAGTGCAAATCGTCCTACCACCCGATGCCTGAAATACGTTATACTGTCCGCAAAAGCAAGGCAATCCCAAACGGACGGGAGCGAGAACCATGCGGTTGTTACAGTCAATTCTGATGGTCGGGGTATGCGGGCTGGCGGGGTGTTCCGAACGCGCCGCCACACCGGGAGAGAAAGAAGAGGAGCAAGAGATGACAAGGAAGGTCATGCACTCACCGTTGGCCGGGCAGTGGTTCCCGGCAACCGAGCAGGGCTTGCGCGATGACATCGCCGAGCGTTGCCGCGACATCCATGTCGTCCGCAAGGGCGACGTCTGCGCGGCGGTCGTGCCGCACGCGGGGTACCGCTTCTCCGGGCGCGTGGCGGCGGGGGTCTATCTGCGCATCGACCCCAAGAAAATCAAGCGCATCATCGTGATGGGCCCCAGCCACTATGAGGCGATGAGCAACCGCGTCAGCGTGCCGGACGCCACGCATTTCCGCACGCCGCTCGGGGACCTGGCCGTTGACGCCGCGTTCGTCGCGCAGCTGCGCAAGCTCCCGTTCGTGACGCACGAGCCCGCCGCCCACCAGCGCGAGCACAGCGACCAAATCCAGCTGCCGCTCATCCAGGCCTGCCTCGCGACGAACATCCCCGTGGTGTGCGTCGTCTGCGGCCAGTTCGACGCGCAGCACCTCGTCCCGGCAGCCGAGGCCCTGCGCGGGCTGCTGGACGACACCACGCTGGTCGTGGCGAGCTCGGACTTCACGCACTACGGCGCGAGCTACGGCTACGTGCCGTTCACGCAGGACGTGGAGAAGAACATCGAGACGCTCGACATGGGGGTGTTCAGCCTGTTCGAGAAAAAGGATTTGCCGGGGTTCATCAAATACCTCAACGAGACCGGCGCGACGGTCTGCGGGCGTGACCCGCTCGCGTTCCTGCTCGCGATGATGCCCGAGGGCGCGCGCGTCGAGAAGACGGCCTACGACACGTCCGGCCGCCAGCTGAACGACACGCGCAACTCCGTCAGCTACATCGGCGCGCTCGTGCGCGGCGCGTGGGGGGCGCCCGCAGCGAAGGCCGCGCCCGCGTTCGAGGGCAAGCTGCCCGAGGCGGACTGCGTGCGCCTTCTGGCGCTCGCGCGGGCCACAATCACCGAGGCGTTCAAGACGAGCGAGCGTAAGGCCTCCGTGCTCATGCCCGACACCGTGACCGACGCGATGTGCGCGGTGCGCGGCGGTTTCGTGACGCTGAACAAGCGCGGCGACCTGCGCGGCTGCATCGGCGAGATCTTGCCGCGCCGCGAAATCTGGAAGGTGGTGCGCGAGCAGGCGCTCAACGCCGCATTCAACGACCCGCGTTTCCCGCCGCTGGCCGAGCGCGAGCTTGCGGAGATCGACATCGAGATTTCCATCCTCACGCCGCCGCGCCCTGTTGACAGCTGGCGCGACATCGTCATCGGCCAGCACGGCATGGTGCTGTCGAAAGCGGGGCGGAGCGCGGTGTTCCTGCCGCAGGTCGCGCCCGAGCAGGGCTGGACGCTGGAGGAGACCCTCACGCACCTCTCCCTCAAAGCCGGTCTCCCCCGCGACGCATGGCGCGAGGGCGCGGCGTTCCTCGTGTTCGAGGCGCAGGTCGTCCACGAGGAAACGGGGCGAATTACAAGCAAAACGAGCCAGTGATTCAGGCGGTGGGCGGGATGCAGCGGAGTCCAGGGATCCGCAACCGTTAATATTGGAATTTCAAACCCTCAGAACACACGTTTTCGCCCTTGTGTTTGCACACCGTTTTATGGTATATTACAAAACACCAAGGATGCTGTTGCTGTTTCAGACGGGACGGCACTTTGTTTGACATAATTCGTTTGTGTTGAGGATGTTATGGGGTTTCATCGAAGGAGAATCTCGCATACCTTACGGGGACGGAGTCTGCCGTTTTCCGGTGGCGGCGACGGGAATGCGTTTTTTTAACTGTGAATGGAAGGATAAAGGAGAAGAGAAATGAGTAAGTTGAGTAGGCGTCATGTGTTCACTTCGGAGTCGGTTTCGGAGGGGCACCCGGATAAAGTGTGCGACCAGATTTCGGACGCGATTCTGGATGCGTGTCTGGCGCAGGACGCCGCCGCGCACGTCGCGTGCGAGACGGCGGTGGGGATGAACCTCGTAGTGAACGTGGGGGAGATCACCTGCAAGAACTGGGAGAAGATCAACCCGAAGAATATCGCGGCGGAGGTCGTCAGGGATATCGGCTATGACGCGCCGGAGGAGGGGTTCAGCTGGAACACGTTCAATTATGTCAACGCGCTGCACGGGCAGTCGGCGGACATCAATCAGGGCGTGAGCAAAAAGACCCTCGAGGAGCAGGGCGCGGGTGACCAGGGGATGATGTTCGGGTATGCGTCGAACGAGACGCCGGAGATGATGCCCGCGCCGCTCTTGTGGTCGCACCAGCTGCTCCAGTTCTTCACGGCGCTCCGCAAGAACGGCGAGATCGCGTATCTGCGCCCGGACTCGAAGGCGCAGGTGAGCGTGCTGTATGAGGATGGGATGCCCAAGGAGATTACGGCGGTCGTGATTTCGCACCAGACGCGCAACGTGCCCATCAGCCGCATCCGCAAGGACTTGGAGGAGAACGCGCGCCGCCTGCTGAAGGACACGGGGATGCTGACGAACAAGACGAGGTTCTACATCAACCCGACGGGACGTTTCGTGGTCGGCGGACCGTGCGGCGACTCGGGCGTGACGGGGCGCAAGATTATCGTGGACAGTTACGGCGGCGTGGGGTCGCACGGCGGCGGCGCGTTCTCGGGCAAGGACCCGTCGAAGGTGGACCGCTCGGCGGCGTACTACGGGCGCTATGTGGCGAAGAACATCGTCGCGGCGGGGCTCGCCGACAAGTGCGAGATTCAGGTCGCCTACGCGATCGGCGTGGCGAAGCCGCTGAGCATCAACGTCAGCACCTACGGCACGGCGAAGGTGCCGGAGGAGAAGATCGAGAAACTGCTGCTGGCGGGTGAGGTTTTCGACTTTCGCCCCGGCATGCTGATCAAGGATCTCGGGCTGACGGTGCCGAAGGGCTGGTCGTACCGCAAGACGGCGAACTACGGGCACTTCGGGCGCGAGGGCTTCCCGTGGGAGAAGCCTAACCGCGTCGCCGCCCTCCGCTCGGCGGTGGGGGTGAAGAAGTAAACGACGTGTCTCGCACAAAGACACGATAGATAAAAATGGTTTCGGATTATCTCACACAAAGGCACAAAGGTCACAAAGAAATAGCATTTGTATTTTTTAATAAAACTTTGTGACCTTTGTGCCTTTGTGTGAGATAAAAATCAGAGCCTTTGTGTGAGATAAAACAAAAAACATCGTGTCTTTGTGTGAGATGAAATCGGGAAGGGGGAGGAGGCAGATGCGTAAGTTAAATGGACTCGTGCGCGTGTCCGTCATTGCCGCGTGCGCCGCCTCGGGGGCAACCGTTTTCGGTCAGCCGGAAACGGGGGAGCGCGTGTGGCAGACGCTTGAAAAACATTTCGCGGAGCCGCCGTCGGCGAGCAAGTCGCGTCCCCTGTGGTTTTGGAACAAGGTCCCCAATGCGGAGGAAACGCGGAGCCAGATCAAGGCCTTTGCGGAAATCGGGTATGCCGGGCTGGGCATTCTCCCGGTGTTCCCGCAGCGTGAGATGAAGTTCATGGGCCCGGCGTATCTGGAACAGTACAGGGTCGCCGCCGATGCCGCCAAGGAGCATGGGCTCAAACTCTGCCTCTACGACGAATACTGGTTCCCCAGCGGTTCCGCCGGGGGGCTGCTTCGGGAACAGCATCCCGAGCATTTGTGCAAGCGGCTCGACATGGCGCAGGCGGTCCCGGACGCGAACGGTGCCGTCGCGCTCACGCTCCCCGAAGGCACGCTGATGGGGTGTGTGGAAATGAATACGAGGACGTTTGCCCGGCGCAACATCACCGGCTTGGTCAAGGACGGCGTGTTGCGCTGGCAGCGGCCCGATGGCGATTCCGCCCCATACACGATCATGGCGTTCGTCTGCGTCCTCGACGGCGAGCGCGACCTTGTTGATTATCTGGAGCCGGAGTCGGTCCGCGCCTTTATCGGGCTGACCTACGCCGCGTACCAGAAAGCGATGCCGGAGCATTTCGGGACGACCATCGACTCCGCCTTTTATGACGAGCCGATGCTGTACACGCCGGGGGACGGGCGCGCATGGACGCCGCGGTTCAACGCGTACTTTGAAGCGCGGTTCGGGCATGATCCCGTGCCGTTCTACCCGGCGATGTTCATGGACATCGGGCCTGACACGGCGTCGGCGCGTAACGCGCTCTTCGGTTTCCGTGCGGCGCTGTTCAGCGAGGGGTTCGTCAAGACGATTGCCGATTGGCTGAAGCCTTACAATATGCCGCTGACGGGGCATCTGGATCAGGAGGAGGTCGTCAACCCGACCGGCGTGAGCGGGGACGCGATCAAGTTTTTCGAGCATCAGCCGATCCCCGGCCTCGACCAGATTTTCCAGTACGGGCGCGGGTCGTGCATATACAAACTGATCGCCTCGGCGGCGGCCAATTACGACCGGCATCTCGTGATGACGGAGGTCTATGGGGCGACCGCCAATATGACGGTCGCCAACCTGTACAAGGAGGTGATGGATCAGGCGGCCAAGGGCGTCAATCTGTTCGTGCCGCACGCCGTGTGGTACGATGCGCGGCCCGACGCCCCGAAGATGATGCCGCCGGAGTTGTCGCACCGGACGCAGCCTTACGCCGACGCGCTGCCGAAGTACAACGCATACGTCGGCAGGGTGCACACCTTGCTGCAGCAGCCCGGCGCGACGGTTGCCGACATCGCGATCCTCTATCCCATCGAGTCGCTGCAGGCGACGTATCATTTCGGCGGGCCGCTGAAGGCATACGTCGGCGGTGTCCCGAGCGACGCCGACAATTACATGCGGCTGGGCGAATACCTGTCCCTTGTGCTGCGGCGCGATTTCTTTTATCTTCATCCGGAGACCTTGCGGGCGCGTTGCTCGGTCATCCCGAAGCGCGGCGACACGCCAGCGCTCTTGCGGCTGGACAACGCGGTCAACCCCGTGGCGTTCCGGACGCTGATTATCCCGTCCATGGAGGTCATCGGCCTTGAAACGCTCCGCCGGGTGTACGCGTTCCAGCAAGCGGGCGGCCGCGTGATTGCCGTGGGGCGGCTCCCGCTCAAATCCGCCGAACAGGGGAAGGATGCCGAAGTGGTTGCGTTGCTTGAAAAGATATTCGGGAAAGAAGTGCTGGCAACGGCCTTCATGTCGGATGGTGATTACGCCCTGCTCGGGGAGGTGTTGGGCGAGGGCGATGTGCGTTTCGCTGATGTGCCTGCCCTTCCGGCAGGTGCGCCGACGGGTTCGCTGATGGTTCTGCATCGGGTCATTCACGGCCGTGATGTCTATTTCTTCAGCAACTCGCATGAGCGGCCGATTGAGACGACCGTGTTGTTGCGGTGTGATTCCCCGCGCCGGTTCGTCTGGTGGAATCCCCATGACGGCCGCCGGGTTGAGGCGCAAGGGAAATGGTCCGAGGGCATGACAGAACTCCCGCTGAAACTCGGCGCGGTGGAGTCGGTGTTCCTCATTGGGACAAAATGAGTTTGTTGATTGACCATCACACAAAGACACGGTGGTTGGAAATGGCTCCGGATTATCTCACACAAAGGCACAAAGGTCACAAAGGAATAGTATTTGCAGTTTAACCTGATGTTGTCACACAGCACCGCAGGTGCTAAACATGAGTAACCGTCGGTGGAGCGTAAGCGGAACCGGCGGTAGGGGCAGTCAACCCCCCCCCAGCCCTGCAAGGGCTGAATGATGTGCCTTGTTCAGCCCCTGCCGGGGCTGATGGCGATCATCTGCTGTCCGCCGGTTCTGCTCGCATACGCTCGCTCCACCGGCGGTTACTCACGTTACACGCCTTCGGCGTTTTCATAGAAGGAGGAGTTATGAAGTACATCACAGTTCTATTCGCCCTTGCGGGTACGGCGCTCTTCGCTGCCGAGCCGGTCAGGGTTTCGGTCGCGGATTTCGGCGCGGAGGCGGGCAGCGGGAAGGATTGCGTTGCCGCTGTCGCGAGGGCGCTGGAAGCGTGCAAGGCGCATGAGTCGTCCGTCCTCGTGTTCCCGAAAGGGCGGTACGATTTCCACGCGCCCGAAGGGGGGCGGCGGATTGTCGGGCTGGCGGTCGCGGGTCAGAAGAACCTCACCGTCGACGGCGGGGGCAGCGCGTTCGTCTTTCACGGCATCCTCGGCGTCGGGGCGTTGAACGATTCGCAGAACGTGACGCTCCGCAATTTCAGCGTCGATTGGGACAGACCGATGATCGCCCAGGGCATCATCCTCGACACGGCGGATGACCACCTCGATGTCAAGTTCGACAAGGCGGCGCACCCGTTTGAAATCGCGGACGGCAAAATTTTCTTCCTCGGCGAGGGCTGGCGGCGGCAGGTCGATGGCTACACGCTGCTCTTCGACAAGACGACGCGCGAACTCGCCTATGCCACGCGGGACAGCACCATCGGCGACAACGCGCTGTTCAACACGCGCTCGGAGGAGGTCGCCGACGGGGTCGTCCGCTTCCACGGCAAGCCCCGGCACAAGGCGGAGCCCGGCACGTTCATCGCGCTCTGGCTCGGGCGGTACGTCGCGAATGTCTTTGACGTCGCCCGCTGCAAGGACGTTGTGATGGAGGACATCACCGTGTATCACGGGCTGGGCAACTGCATCGTCGGGTTCAGGACGGAGAACATCACGCTGCGGAACTTCAACATACGGGCGAACGAGGCGAAGGGGCGCGTGTTCAGCATCATCGCGGACGGCTTCCACGTCAACACCTGCAAGGGGCTTCTCAAAATCGAGAACTGCGAGCACACGGGCATGGGGGACGACTTCCTGAACCTCCACGGCATGAACGTGATGGTGCTGGAACGGGTCGATGACTACACGGTGAAGGTCGGCGCCTCGGGCAAGGGCGGCGCCTCCTACGTCCTCGGCGTGGGCGACGAGGTTTGGTTCATTGACGGTCAGACGACCCAGCGCGGCGCGACCGGGATTATCAAGGAAATCAAAGACGTCCTCGGTGCGGGGCGTCCCGTCGCCAAGCACATCGTGTTCGAGCAGAAGATACCCGACTCCGTCAAAGCGAAAGACGCGCTCGAAAACAAGACGTGGAACGCCGAACTGGAAATCCGCGACTGCCGGATATTGCGAGCCCACCGCGCGCGCGGGCTGCTGGTCTCGACCCCGCGCCGCGCCGTCATCGAGAACAACTACTTTCGGACAGCCGGCGCCGCGATCCTTGTCGAGGGTGACGTGAACTATTGGTACGAGTCGGGCGCGGTCAACGACCTCGTGATCCGCAACAACGTTTTCGAGGACTGCTTCAGTTCGGGCTACGCCGGAGACTGGGGGCACGCGGTCATCACGATCCATCCCTCATTCCAGCCGAAGAGCGACGCGGACGAGGCTTACCACCGCAACATCCGCATCGAGAATAACGTGTTCAAATCGTTCGACTATCCGATCCTCTTTGCGCGCTCCGTCCGCAACCTGACCTTCACCGGGAACACGCTGAGCAAGACAACGACCTTCCCGCCGTTCGCGCAGAACAAGACGACCTTCGTCCTCGACGGCTGCCGCGAAGTCCGGCTTGAAGCGAACACCTACGGCGCGGACGTCCTCGGCAAAAACGTCCGCACGGCAAACATGAAACCGGGAGACCTTGACATCAAGGACGCGGACATCCGGCGGTGAACGAATTTATGTTACACAGAGAGCCACAGAGAAACAGCAGAGGGTCACAGAGAAGGGTTTCAAAAACTCTGTGTACCTCTGTGTCTCCTCTGCGAAACTCTGTGTAAGAAAAAATTGAAACTGAGAAAAGGAAGGGAATCCTATGGACTACAAAGTGAAAGACATCGGGCTTGCGGACTGGGGTCGGCGGGCGATTGAGATTGCGGAGAAGGAGATGCCGGGGCTGATGGCGACGCGGGCGAAGTATGGTCCGCAGCAGCCGCTGAAGGGCGCGCGCGTGATGGGCAGCCTGCACATGACGGTCGAGACGGCGGTGCTGATCGAGACGCTCGTGGCGTTGGGCGCGGATGTGCGCTGGTGCTCGTGCAACATCTTCTCGACGCAGGATCATGCGGCGGCGGCGGTCGCGGCGGCGGGTGTCCCGGTGTTCGCGTGGAAGGGCGAGACGCTGGAGGAGTATTGGTGGTGCACGCGTCAGGCGTTGACGTGGTCTGACGGCTCGGGTCCTGACCTGATCGTGGACGACGGCGGCGACGCGACGCTCCTGCTGCATTGGGGTGCGCGGGCGGCGGGCGGCGACGCGGCGTTCCTCGACGCGCCCAGCGGGAGCGAGGAGGAGGGCGTCATCAAGGCGCTCGTGAAGGCGATCCTCGCGGAGGCGCCGAATTATTTCCCGTCCGCGGTCAAGCGCTGGAAGGGCGTTTCGGAGGAGACGACGACGGGCGTTCACCGCCTCTATCAACTGGCGGCGGAGGGCAAACTGCTCGTGCCAGCCATCAACGTGAACGACTCGGTCACAAAGTCGAAGTTCGACAACATCTACGGCTGCCGCGAGTCGCTGGTGGACGGCATCAAGCGGGCGATGGACGTGATGATCGCGGGTAAGGTGGCGTTCGTGTGTGGCTATGGGGACGTGGGCAAAGGGTCGGCGGAGTCGCTGAAGGAGCACAAGGCGCAGGTGTGGGTCTCCGAGGTTGACCCGATCTGCGCGTTGCAGGCGTGCATGGCGGGGTACAAGGTGACGACGGTCGAGGACGCGCTGCCGCACGCGAACATCTTCGTGACCACGACGGGCAACTGCGAAATCATCACCGCCGAGCACATGAGCCGGATGCGCGACCAAGCCATCGTGTGCAACATCGGGCATTTCGACAACGAGATACAGGTGGCGCAGCTCAAAGCGTGGCAAGGCATACGGCACGTCAACATCAAGCCGCAGGTGGACAAGTACATCTTCCCCGATGGACACTGCATCTACCTGCTCGCGGAAGGGCGGTTGGTCAACCTCGGTTGCGCCACGGGACACCCCAGCTTCGTGATGTCCAACAGCTTCACGAACCAGACGCTCGCGCAGATCAAGCTGTGGAACGAGAAGCCCGACGTGGGCGTGTACCGCTTGCCCAAAGAGCTCGACGAAGAAGTCGCCCGCCTCCACCTCGACCAGCTCGGCGCCAAACTCACCAAGCTCACCCAAGCCCAAGCCGACTACATCGGCGTCCCCGTTAATGGACCGTACAAAGCGGAGCATTATCGGTATTGACGGTGTTTGCCAAGAGGTGTGAAAAAACGCTTACACCATGCGAGCGCAATACAAAGGTTTCCAATAAATTGGAGGAATAATTATGTTAAACATTCTACTACAACTTAAAAACAAATATTCCGAAAGGAATTATATACGAAAAGCAGACCCGAAGTGTGATTATTGGTTTGATTTTTCGTGCCAAAAATTAGATGGTTACATAAAAAGGTTTAATGACAACTTTAATATTTGCATTATAGGAGATAAAGATGAAGCGAAAGATTTTTATATAATACCTTTCATGTGTGTGAAACATTTGTTTATTGAAAAACACTTAGCCAAAGATCAAAACAGAAGCCCAAGATGGGTAGGAAATATAATTGAAGGAGGGCTAAAAATTACAAACTGCGAAATCGAGTTTAATTGCCGTCAATATTATGGAAATATAAAATTAATTGAGACAAGAATTTAATTATGAGGCATCTCGTAAAATTACTGGACAAGCTAGTGCCGTGTAAACTAGCCTATTGTTGTTTTATATTCGGCAGGTTTGTATGGATATTTGAAAATGAACCCCAATTTTTTAACGACTCTGGGATGATCGTATAACTATTATCAAAAAGTTTATGAACTCTAATACAAAAGATTACTGTCCAGATTGTCGACAGATTACAAATCACAAATGCCTGTTTACCATAAGAAAATGTTCTGATTACGATGATGATTTTTATTGGGAGCAGAACTATGAAACAATACAATGCTTAGGTTGCGAAAATATTCAATTTAGGAAACGTTTTTCAGATGAAAGTATGTACAGATACAGAGAAGATGGCAAAGAGGAATCATATTCTGAATCTAAATATTATCCCAAAAACATTAACAATCATATTGTTTTTGAAAACATATATGAGTTGCCTCGTAAATTACGTATTGTATATGAAGAAACCCTTGAAGCATTAAAGAATAATTGCTATTTGCTTGCAGGAGTTGGTCTACGAGCAGTAATTGAAGCAATATGTCTTGATCGAAATATTATAGGTAGAAATTTAGAAATTCAAATCAACAATCTTGTCCGTAATAAGTTGATAACTGAAAAAGATGGGAATCGACTTCATAGTGTCAGATTTCTGGGAAACGATTCAGTTCACGAAATGGATGTTCCAAAAGAGAAGAAACTAAGAATTGCCCTTGATATCACAGAACATCTAATAAAAAATCTGTACTTAATAGATATTCATGCAAATCAACATTTAGACACCATTATTTCGGAATATGAAGATTTTAAAAATTTGGTGTTAAGGAAATTTAACGCACCATCTATCAACTCTGGAGATGAAAAAAACATAAGGGAAATCTTAAAAAAGGACTTCAGAAGAATAGAAACAAATTGCCGAATGAATTTTATTAATCAATTGCTTAATGAAACACAAAACAACTTAATAACAACAATATCGGTTGGTAAATATGAAAATAAGGAACAATATTTTGCGAAAAACTAAAAATGCTAGTTAATGAACGGTTTTATGAAAATTAGGGCGAATTATTGGACAATCTGTCAAAATTTTTACAAGGAATGAATGGCGTATTTTTCAATTACGGATTAAGCAAGATGGCGTGTCAGTGCTACAGTGCCTATCGTGAAAACAGAGGTGAGTGCAATTTCTTTTAATTACGGACTAAGCAAGGAAACATGAAACAGCATTTACCACAATAGGCGCAGAAAAAGTCTTCTGGAGCAACGACTTGAAAAGAGTCTCGCATAAAGACACGGATGGAAGACAACACATGAATATCCAAGAAAATATTATTGAGAGACAAAAAGAAAAAGTGGGCAAAGAAAAAATAAACAGTAAAGGGTATGAAGGGTACCTGAAGAAAATCTATTAATCCCATTTTTAAATTGGGAAGAAATAAAAAAAGAACTGATGAAAGGTAATGGCAAGGACCTGGACGATAAATTTCTTGCCGTACGTTCCTCTTCGGCCCTATGTGTTAATAATTTTGCGCCTTTCAAAGAATTCAAAAAATATGGGATTCTAATTTTGATATCGCAGTCTTTGAACAGAAATTGCCGACAAAATTAGGAGGTACTCCACCTCATCTTGATTTTTATTTGGAAAATGCCGATACAATGATTGGATTCGAAAGTAAATTTACGGAACATTTTGAAAAAAACATAGATCACGCAAAAAAGAATTTGTGCAAGTATTTTATGCGAGAAGAATTAGATTATCTTCCAAGATTGTTTGACGGTTTGATTTTACATTATATGAATTGCAGAGATAAAATGTATTTAGATGTCGCTCAACTTATAAAACATTCTATCGGCTTGATAAACAACAAGAGAAACAAGGAGGCGATTTTAGTTTACATTTACTGGGAACCCCCAAATTGCTGGAGAATTACGGAATCACAGCAGCATCGAAAAGAAATAGACGATTTTGCGGACAGAATAGGGAAATTCAACGATATAACATTCAAACACTTATCATATAATGACTTTTGGGAAGAACATAAAAATTGCGAATGGGTTGCAGACCACATCAAACGTGTTAAAGAACGATATGATTTTGAAATATAAAAATCACCCGATGGAGGAACTTCCCGACAAAATCAAAAACAATTAGGGTCATGGGCGAACACAGTCTCTGGAACGCTTATCATTTGTTGTTGGTTTAAATGACGTGAAGAAACTGTATCCAGTTAAAATCGGGATTGTTTTGCTTTTGGCAACATTGCTGGTGTATTTCAGTAACCCTGACAGCGGGGGAATCCAGCAGTGTAAGGTATTACCTGAAATGCCCCGGTTGATGGACTTTGTAACCCGTATGGAAAATTTATGGAGATGGGCACCTTTTGAATCCACGAAGTTTCACTTCCACAAGATTCAAGGTCATTTTAACCGCAAACCATACGAAATACGCAAAAAAGATTGCCCCTCAGATGTGACAAAAAACAGTTCGTTTTCGTTAACCACAATAGACACAATAGATGGCACAATGGACACTATCATTGTGCCTATTGTGAAAACTATTGTATCCGTTGTGACAACAACCATCTACGCCTTGCAGGGAATATATGCGCCCGAAGGAAAATCCTGTGAAATCCTGTCTAAAATAGTCCTTCATCAATTTTCACGTCTTTCGCGGTTCATTTCAGGTTGTGATGTCAACCCGGATGACGCATCTTTATATGTGCACAGAGACGGCTTATGCCAAGGAGGCTCGGGCATTCCTTGCCGTGATTTTTCCCTCTACGGGCAGGAATGCCCGCACCACTTTGTATTTCACAACAAGTCTAATATCTTTGAAGAGCAAGGAATCACATGCAAACAGTAACGCATTCGATCAGTGACGTTTTGGCGCAAAACGCGACTTCTTTTTTCATCCCGCCATTTCAACGGGCGTATGCTTGGGGGAAGCCGGAAATCGAGAGGTACTTTAGCGATGTCATCCGGATCATAAAGTCGGAGTTGGATCCTCATCAACACGACAAAGTGGAGCACTTTTTCGGTACGCTCGTCATCCGAAAAGAAGAGGAAGGTTTTGCCACGAAATCGGTGGTGATTGACGGTCAGCAACGGCTCACGACAACCTTGCTGTTTTTGATTGCCTTGCGTGATTTGGAGCCTGATGAAGCAAAGCGGAACCATATCACACAAAATTATTTGACGAACAACGCCTCAACGTTCGAGGACAAGATCAAACTTAAACAGGTCACAAGGGACTGGGATGCCTACAGGGCGCTGGTGAATAAAGAGAAAGAGGCGGCGCCCCAGGGGATTATCAGAAACGCTTATCTGCTTTTTGCAAAACTGATTAATGACACCCAAAAGCTAAACCCGCAGATTCAATTTGAGCATTACATCAAGGCAATCATGCGAATGAACGTCGCTGTCATCTTTCTGGACGAGCGACCGTTTAAGGGGGAAGACCCGCAGATTATTTTTGAAACCCTGAACTCCCTTGGAAAACCGCTCACGCTCTCCGACCTGGTCAGAAACTTTGTGTTGCTAAACATGAATGCCAATGCCCAATCCAGCACATACGAAACGCTTTGGCATCCCCGCATTGAATCCGTTCTGAATGATGACACTTCAAAGTTTTTCCGCGATTATCTTCAGTGCAAGACAGCCAGCAGCATTAAAGTGGTCAGCGACAACAACACCAAGGAAGTTTACCAGCAGTTTAAAGACTTTGTGGGGGAGCGTTTTGCCTCTCATGATGATTTTATAAAAGACATAGTCCCTTATGTCCGTTGGTATAAATGGATTATCACGGAAGTCGTTACTGATACCATCAGCAGCGATGTGAAAAACAATAAGGCGATTATCGAGCTTGTCCGTAATATCTTCCACGACATCAGGGCTGAGGCGTTTAAGCCCTTTGTCTTAGGGCTGTTTGCATTTAACCAGTGCCACGCGATGGATGACGAGACGCTCATTTCCATCCTGATTGCCATCCGCACCTATCTGATCCGTCGCCGTATTCTCGGGCTGGCGAAAGGCGAAAACAAAAATATAGTCCTGTTGGTCAACCGCATCAGGGACTTGGCGACGGGTTCGGTCTCAATGTTTGATTTACTGTCCAATATATTCTACGAGATGAGGGTTCCCAATGACAGTGAAATAAAAGCCGCCCTGTTGACGATGAATTTTTATGAGCTGAAAAACTACTCGAAATTCATTTTGGGGAAAATCGAGGAGCATAACGCAAAGGTCGCCGTGGATTTCCGTGACCCGAAAATCACGATTGAGCATATTATGCCGCAGAAACTGGACAATGGCTGGGAATCGGAGTTAGGGGGCGAGTGCGCGCGCATTCACAAGACGTATCTGCATAACATCGGGAACTTAATACTCACGGAGTTTAACAGCGAAATCGGCAACAAGCCGTTTGCGGAAAAGAAGCGGAAACTGAACGCCTCTTCGCTCCATTTCAGGTTGGATGTCATCAACAGAGAGACTTGGGGTGAAGCCAGCATCCGGGCGCATCAAGCGAATATGATTGCTTGGCTTCTGGAGACGTTCCCGTTGCCAGACGCTTACAGGGACAAGGAGAATTGGAAGACAAAAGTCATCGCCCGCACGCGCTTTTCTCCTTTGGATGACGAGGCGGATGATATGGCTGAAGGGAACAAGCCGTTAGAATTGCACATAGGGAACAACAGGATAAAAGTGGCAACATGGAACGATGTATTCCTCAAATTCATTCAGCACATCAAAGAGTGCCAAGATTTTGACTTTGGAATAATCCTTGACCATCACGCCGAACTTTTTTACAGAAGAGAAAATGACGGCATTTTGAAATGGTCGGAACTCAAGCCCCTCATGGAAAGGAATTCAAATCCAAGCATGAAATGGCGTTACAAGACGGTGGACGGCAAGACTTGGGATAAAGTTGAACCCCTGACGGACGATGTCTGCTTCATCCATGTCAACATTTCGGCTTCCATGTGCATGGCTCGCATTGCCAATATCATGGGCAAGTTTAACATGCCCAGCGACTATGTTGAGGTCGTGTTAAAGTGATTGAGATTTTAAAATCCACATGACATTAACCGCATATCTCAAAGAGGAGAAGGATGCCCGACGGAGGGGCGGGTTGTATCACAAGACGCAGGTGAGCCTTGCCTACAACTCGAACAGGATTGAGGGGAGCAAACTGACGGAGGAGCAGACCCGTTACATCTTTGAGACCCGCACAATCGGGTTCAAGGATCAGGAGGCTGTTCCGGTTGATGACATCATCGAGACCTCAAACCACTTTATCGCGTTTGATTATCTGCTCGACACGGTTGACACGCCGTTGTCCAACGCGCTCATCAAGAAGGTTCACGGCATCTTGAAGGCAAGCACATCCGACGCCGCGAAAGCGTGGTTCATGGTCGGCGAATGGAAAAGGCTGCCGAATGAGGTGGGGGGGACAGAAACCACGTTGCCCGAAAATGTGGGAGCCGATATGGACAGCCTCAATGCCTGGTATCACTCGATAGCCGAGATTACGTTTGAAAACATCGTGGAGTATCATTGGCGTTTTGAGAAAATCCACCCGTTTCAGGACGGCAACGGCAGGGTGGGGCGACTCATTATGTTCCGGGAATGCCTGCGGAGCAACATAGCCCCGTTCATCATCGACGACAGCCACAAACAGTTTTACTATCGCGGATTGAAAGCGTTTGCGAACGAGAGGGGTTATCTGATGGACACCTGTTTGTCAGCGCAAGACACGTACAAGGAATGGATGACGTATTTTGCAATTACGAATTAAACATGGAAACATGAAACAGCATTTACCGCAAAGGGTGCAAAGTTTTTTGTCGGGATTCTCAGAGTCGGTTTTAAGCCATTCCTTTGTGTCCTCAGTGCCTTTGTGTGAGACCCTTGCGGTTAAAGAGAATTGAATGCAGGTTCTGAGATTTGCGACTATTCCCTGAACGATTATGAGCGATGTCGTGATATATGCCGCCGTTATTGAGGATGAGGCGAAGGCGCAGGTTGAGGTGCTGGCGCGGCAGAAGTCATTCTGCGACCAGAAGATCAGGATCATGCCGGATGTCCATGCGGGGAAGGGGTGCGTCATCGGGTTCACGTCCACGATCGGCGGCTATGTGATCCCCAATGTCGTCGGCGTCGATATCGGGTGCGGGATGCTCACGGTGGGGCTTGGCGCGTATGAGATTGACCTGCAAGCCCTCGATGCTGTCATCCGGCAGCATGTCCCGAGCGGTCGGGGCGTCCACAGCGGGCGCGTGTGCAAGTACGATGGCATCCAGCGGCTCAAATGTTATCGCGAACTGAAGGACACGAAGCGGCTTGAGCGGAGCCTTGGCACGCTCGGCAGCGGCAATCATTTCATCGAGGTTGACGTTGATGAAAGCGGCGGCAAGTTTCTCGTGATCCATACGGGGAGCCGGAACCTCGGGAAACAGGTCGCCGAGCATTACCAGAATCTGGCTTATGACTTGCTGCGCGGTAAGGGTAAGTTGCTTGATGAGCAGGAGCGGCTGATCGCCAGTTATAAGGCCCAAGGGCGCAGGGACGAACTGCAGCAGGCTATCAGCGAATTGCGGAAGCAGCACAAGGCTTCAGACACCGACATACCCAAGGACCTTGCCTATCTGACCGGGCGGCACAAGGATGACTACCTGCATGACATGGCCATCTGCCAAGAGTACGCCGCGTTAAACAGGCGGAGCATCGGACGGATCATCCTTGACAAGATGGGCGCCGGGGCGTTGCCTGCTCATGCCTTCGAGACGATACACAACTACATTGACGTTGACAGCGGGATCATCAGGAAGGGCGCGATAAACGCCGACAAAGGGAAAATGCTGCTGATCCCCCTCAACATGCGCGATGGCTGTATCATCGGGATCGGGAAGGGCAATCCCGAATGGAACAACTCCGCCCCGCACGGTGCCGGGCGCACGATGAGCCGCACGAAAGCCAAGCAGCAGTTCTCGATGGACGAATACCGGGCGAGCATGCGGGGGATATTCACGACAAGCGTGTGCGCCGACACGCTGGATGAGTTGCCCATGGCATACAAAAACATGGAGGACATTATCGGTATCATCGGCGACACCGTTGAGGTCGTCAAGATCATCAAGCCGATCTACAATTTCAAGGCGGGTGAGTGAGGCGGCCTTGGAGGGACAGGATGAATGGATTAGGATTATTTCCGCGCAGAGACGCAAAGGCGCAGAGTTTTTTAGACAGGATTTCCCCTTCGGGGCGCATATATTACAGGATGTTTTTTAACCACAGATTACACGGATTACGCAGATGGTTTTTTAATCTGTGAAATCTGCGTCATCTGCGGTTAAGGGTATTTTCGCGCAGAGGCGCAGAGACGCAGGATTTTTTTTAGACAGGATTAACAGGATTTTAGAGGATTAGTACGGATGAGGGGGGGGCAATTATGAGTGGTTTTGCGAAGAGGGGGCTGAGCCTTGTGGCGGCGGCATGGGGGATGGCCGCGGTGGCGGCGGGGAAGCCGAACATCGTGGTCATCGTGGCGGATGACATGGGGTATGGGGATTGCGGGGCGTACGGGTGCGCGGACATCCCGACGCCGCACATCGACGCGCTGGCGAAGGCGGGGGTGCGGTTCTCGGACGGTTATGTGACGGGGGCGGTGTGCAGCCCGTCGAGGGCATCGCTGATGACGGGGCGCTACCATCACCGCGACGGGGTGCATGACTGGATCCCGGCGGGGAAGCCGGGCCTCAGCACGGATGTGCCGACGGTGGCGGGCTACCTGCGGGGGGCGGGCTACCGCACGGCGGTCATCGGCAAATGGCACTTGGGCGAGGCGGAGGGGTGCCACCCGCTGAGGCGCGGGTTCGACGAGTTCTACGGGTTCCTCGGGGGGCACCGCGATTATTTCCCGGACAAGCCGCTGAAGCCCGGCGAGAAGGTCAACACCTACACGCAGATGATGCGGGGCGAGGCGCGCGCGGAGGAGGCGGAGTACACGACGCACGCGTTCGGGCGCGAGGCGGCGGCGTTCATCGGGCGGCAGAAGGGCGGGGGGGCGCCGTTCTTCCTGTATCTGGCGTTCAACGCGGTGCATACGCCGCTGCAGGCGCCGGAGGATTATCTGGAGCGGTTCGGGCATATCCCGGACAAGGCGCGGCGGACGTATGCAGCGATGCTGTCGGCGATGGATGACGCGGTGGGGCGCGTGTCCGCCGCGCTGCGCGACGCAGGGCTGGAGGAAGACACGCTGGTCTGCTTCATCAGCGACAACGGCGGCCCCATCACGCGCAACGCGCCGAACGCCTCGCGCAACACGCCGCTGCGCGGGGGCAAGGGCGAGACGTGGGAGGGCGGCATCCGCGTGCCGTTCGTGATGCAGTGGAAGGGGGTCCTGCCGGAGGGCACGGTGTACGGAAAGCCCGTCATCCAGATGGACATGACGGCGACGTTCCTCGCGCTGGCGGGGGTGGCGGCGGATGCGCGGTGGGCGCTTGACGGGGTGGACCTGATGCCGTTCCTGACGGGCAACATGGCGGGGGCGCCGCACGGCGCGCTCTGCTGGGAGTACGGGACGCAGTGGGCGGTCCGTCAGGGCGACTGGAAACTCGTGTCCGCGTGCCCGTCGGGGAAAGAGGGCGGCGAGCAGGTCATCGCGCTGTACAACCTCGGGCGGGACATCGGCGAGAAGGACAACCGCGCGGCGACGGAGCCGGCGCGCGTGAAGGAGATGATGTCCGCGTGGTGCGCGTGGCGGGGGGACGTCTTGGGCGAGACGGCGGCGGCGCGGGTTGACTTGGCCGACGTGGCGTATGCGCCGTGAGAGGTCGGCGGGAGGGAGGGGGGGGAGGGGAATATCCAATATTCAACACGGAATATTCAATGTCCAAGTTGAATGCGCTACGAAATGGTGGACAGGCTTTCCGGGCTGTCACCGGAAGGCTGAAAGCCTTCTATCAGTAGCACAGGGCAACGCCCTGTGTCGGGGGGCGGATAACGTTTGTAGGCTGTAGGCCTACCATCAAAAGGATGCAAGACTTACAGCCTTGAAACAATACGCATACGCCTACACAGGGCGCTGCCCTGTGCTGTTGATGTAGCCCCTTCGGGGCAAAGAGGTGGCTCATGCCAAGGTGACACGGGCTGTAGCGCCCCTTCAAGGGTATTCCTGCCTGTGATTTCTCGCTCTGCGGGCAGGAATTCCCCTGAAGGGGGCGCATACAGCCCGCACCACCTTGTGATGTTCGGGAAGTGAACGTTATGGATCATATCGAGTTCGTTATCCTTACGCTGTCCGGGTTCTTGACGGTTAAGTTCCTCGCCAAGTGGTACTGGCCGATCTTTTGCGCGTGGCCTGCCGGGCGCGGCAGGCTGGGGAGGGCCATGTTGTGCTTGTTGCCCGTCGCGGCGCTTGCCGTCATTGTCGTCACGCTGACGACGTGGGCGGCCTCGGACGTGGTCGGCAGCCCGCTGTTCATCCTGTTTTACACGCTGCTCGGGTTCGCGTGGCTGCATCTCGGCGTTTTCATCATGGACGCGCTCTTTGACCTGTCGTGGCGGGACGACATCCTGGGCATGGGCAACAGGGCGGCGTTGTGGGCGTTGAGCGGGGGGTTCCTGGGGTTCACGGTCATCTATGCGGCGGCCAACATCGGCGACGGGCCGGGGTGGTGGTGCGTGGCCTTCGCGGGGGGGCTGGGCCTGGCCGCGTGGGTCGCGCTGGCCTTGCTGGTCAACCGGCTGACGGATGTGTTTGAGCGCGTCACGGTGGGGCGGGACGTCGCGTGCGGCGTCCGTTTCGGGTGCTACCTCCTCGCGAGCGGGGTTATCCTCGGGAGGGCGTCGTCGGGCGACTGGACGTCTTTCCCCATGACGGTCGTGGAGTTCGGGGCGGGGTGGCCGGCGCTGCCGCTGGCGGGGGCGGCGGTTATCGGAGAGAGGCTGTTTAAGCGTCATGGATAACGGAATGACATTGGGGACGATCCCGGACGCGGCGTATCCAGAGTACCGGTATGACGTCATCTTCAACGCGTACAAGTGGGACCCGCAGGTGGGCGACAGCAACACCGTCGCACGGCACGTCGTGCTGATGGACAGGGGCGCGGCCGGGCAACTGGAGCGGTGGGCGGAACGGCTCGCGGCGGAGACCATGCTGATGGAGGAGGCGCTGATCGGCAAGCCCCACTTGTCGAAAGCGCTGGGGCTGCCGAAGCGGGTGCTCAAGGCGGCGGCGGGGCTGTCCGGGTATGAGCGCGGCAACAACGTCCGGCTGATGCGCTTTGACTTCCACCCGACCGAGGAGGGGTGGGCGCTTTCGGAGGTGAACAGCGACGTGCCGGGGGGCATCGCGGAGGCCTCCGTCCTGCCGTCGATCGCCGGGAAGTGGTTCGGTGATTTCGCGCCGCACGGGGATACCGCCGGGGCCCTGCTGGACGCTTTCCGCGACAAGGTCGCGCCGGGCGGGACCATCGCGCTGGTTCACGCGACGTCGTACGCGGACGACCGGCAGGTGATGCAATGCTTGGGCGACTGTTTTGAGAACGCCGGCTACCGCGCATGGTACACCGCGCCCGACCGTCTCGCGTGGGACAAGAAGCGGGCCGTCGGGGCGGACGGCATCATCCGTTTCTTCCCCTTGGAGTGGCTCGCGAACCTGCCCCGCAACGCGGCGTGGGAGGGGTACTTCGACACGGCCACGCCGTCCTGCAACCACCCGGTCGCGCTCTTCGCGCAATCCAAGCGGCTGCCGCTGATATGGGATGAACTGGGGGTTGACATCCCGACGTGGAAGAGCCTGCTGCCCGAGACGGTGGATACGAGGGCTTACGGCTCGCGGGGACGCTCGCCCTCCACTTGCTCGATGCAGGGCAGAAGCCCTGCGCTCCCGGCGATGGAGGGCGAGCGTCCTCGCGAGCTGCAAGGGGAATGGATTCTGAAGCCCGCCTTGGGCAGGGTCGGCGAGGGCATCCCCATCAAGGGGACCATGCCCGAAAAGGAAATCCGCCTTGTCGAGAAGGCGGCGAAGAGGCACCCTGAGGACTGGGTGGCGCAGCGGCTGTTCCGCAGCCGACCGCTGGCCGCCGAGAACGGGGAGCAGTACCACCTCTGCATCGGGGCGTTCACGGTGGACGGGAAAAGCGCGGGGTTCTACGGCAGGGTCAGCCCCACCCCGCGCATGGACGCGAACGCGAAGGACATACCTGTGCTGGTGAGGAAGGGCGGCGCGTCATGAGGGGCAACATCGAGGCTTATAAACTGTGGGCGCCGTGCGGCGAGCAGTGGACGGAATGGGTCAAGCCCGTGCTGTTCGCGGATATGCCGCAAACGGTTCTCGGGCAGTCGGACGTCCCGGAACTGAAATGGATCGCGCAGCCCGACAGGTCCGCGGCGGTCATCGTCGATCTGCCCGGCAAGGAAGGGGTGCTGGAGGGCATGGCGCTGGCGCGCCTGGGGTACCGCCCCATCCCGCTCTACAACGGGGTCTGCGGGGCGTGGTCCGGCGCGGGAGGGCCGGCCGCCGTCCCGGTCTATGGCATCGTGGACGCGCTGTGCGGCTTCGCGGGCGAGTTGCCCCGGCTGAGGCTCCGGGCAGACGCGCCCCCCGCGTTCCTGCTCGACGCCAACAGGATGAAGGGCGCCCGCTGGACGCCGGGCGACTACGACAACCGCTGGAGCGTGTTCCCGCAGGATATGCCCTCCGCCGCCTACCTGCAGGACAAAGGCCTCAGCCGCGTCATCGTGCGCTCCGACAAAGTGAGGGACGACCTCGCCCATATCCTGCGCCGCTACGAGACCCAAGGCCTGGCGATTCTCATGAGCGACGGCACGGGCCAGAAACGCATCACGGTCCCCAAGCCGTCCCTCTTCAAAGGCCTGCGCTACCGCTTCGGCGTCATTACGGGCCTGAGCCGCAACGCCGCTGGGGGCTTCGGCGCGCAGATACCCGACACCAGCGACTCCGGCGGGCGGCATTACGGGTTCGGGTGACATTGAGAACGTGTGTCCAACCCCAAAGAAGTTTTTTTACCACAATAGACACAATGGAAACGTCGTCTTTGCGTCTTTGCGCGAGACAAAAAAACGGTTGTTGTTGAAACGCGAGAAAACGGTAGTGAGGGACGATAGGTCATGAATTGGTTTGTGAAGAATGTGTTGCTGCTTCATGTCGCGATGCTTTGCATGGTCGCCACCGTAAGCGAGGCGCAGTTCGGACCGGCTGCCGCCGACTGGAAGGCAGGGACGGCGGTCACGGGCAAACCGGACGTTTTCGGGAACACGACGACGACCTATAAGGACGAGCGCGGACGGACGGTCGGGACGGCGGTCGTCGGCAAGCCGGACGTTTTCGGGAACACGGCGACGACCTATAAGGATGAGCGCGGACGGACGGTCGGGACGGCAGTCGTCGGCAAGCCGGATGTTTTCGGGAACACGGCGACGACCTATAAGGACGAGCGCGGGCGGAATACGGGGACGGCGGTCGTCGGTAAGGCGGACGTTTTCGGGAACACGACAGTGACCCATAAGGATAACAGCGGGCGGAAGACCGGGACGGCGGTCACGGGCAAGGCGAATGTTTTCGGGAACACGGCGACGACCTATAAGGATGAGCGCGGCCGGACGGTCGGGACGGCGGTCACGGGCAAGGCGAATGTTTTCGGGAACACGGCGACGACCTATAAGGATGAGCGCGGCCGGACGGTCGGGACGGCGGTCGTCGGTAAGGCGGATGCTTTCGGAAACACGACGAGGACCGTGAAGGAATGAAGGTGTGTTTGGTGTTGGTGTTTTTACACAGTTAAGTGAAGGTAAGAGAGGGACGATAGGTTATGAATTGGTTTGCGAAGAATGTGTTGCTGTTGAACCTGATGGTGCTGGTGGGCGCGTTGGCGTGGATACACGGAGGGACGCGGCCGGATCTGCTGTTCCCGGTTATCCCGTGGCTGACGCTGCCGGTGCTGGAGTGGCTGCTGGTCTATCCGCAGGTGAAGAAGAGCGAGTCGTTGCTGGACGCGCGGCGGCGCGTGTGGCGTGGGCTGGCGCGTGACCCGCTGACGTACCTGTCCGTGCTGTTCACGGTGGTGCTGCTCATCCCGGTGTTCAATGTCGCGGTGGCGCCGCAGGATGTGGGGGGGGGAAGTGGTGGTTGTCGGTGCCGCCGGTGGCGTGGCTTCCGTTCTGCACGGATCCGGATGTGCATGGGGTTATCGTGCTGTGGTTCATCCCGGCGATGATCGCGGTGCTGGCGGCGCGGCACGGGCTGCTGAAGCGGGGCAAGCGCATCCTCCTGGAGGCCATCTGCTGGAACGCGGCCGCGCTGGCGGTGCTCGGTTTCATCCAGTTGTGGACGGGGGCAAAGGCGATTCTCTGGATGACGCCGGTGCCCGATTATTTCTTCTCCACGTTCGGGTACCCGAACTTTGCGGGGGCGTTTTTCACGCTGGCGTTCGCGCTGTCGTTCGGGGCTTGGTTCCACCAGATGACGGAGGCGTCGGAGTTGTTCTCGGAGAATTTGCAGGCGATGCTCGAGCCGCCGACGAAGGTCGAGGCGAACCGGATGCTCGTGCCGACGGTATTGTGCTTCGCGGCCGCAATCGCGACCTTGTCGCGCGCGGCGATCCTGCTGTGCGCGGTGCTGGCCGTGGTGTTTCTGGTGTATGGGCTGCTGTTCACATGGTGGCGCATGACGACCGGGCTGCGCGTGATTGCGCTGGCCAGTGTGATCGCGGTGGTGTTCGTGGTGACGGTGCTGTTTTTCGCGTTCAACCCGAAAGAACTGAAAGCGGAGATTAGCACGATTACCGTGGAGTCGGTCACCGAGCGCGTGACGGGGGCGGGGCAATACCATGCGCGTGTGGCGAAGGAGATTTGGAACGACTACCCCGTGTACGGCGTCGGCGGGTGGGGGTATCCGGCCTACCTGCTGGCGTATGTCACGCCGGAGGAGAAATTGCAGTCCATCGGCGGGATTAATGTCCATAACGACTCGCTGCAATTCTTGGCAGAGCAGGGGGTGGTCGGCTACGGGCTGATGGTGGCGTTTGCGGTGACGCTGTTCGGGTCGATGGCGTGGCAGGTGCTAGCGTATTGCCGTGCGAAGCGGGCGTTGGCGAAGAGCAGGAAACTGAAGCCCGGCAATTGTTTTTACCTGACATCGCCGGTCACGGTGGCGGTCTGGGCTGGGACAACCGCGACGGTGTGCCACTCGTTCGGCGACCTGCCGTTCCGCTCGCCCGCCATCCTGGTGATGTGGCTGCTCGCGTTCGTGTGCGCGGCGGGGTGGGTGCCCGTCGTGCCGAACCTCAAAGCGACCAAGAAATGAAATACCAGATCATTTATGCGGACCCGCCGTGGAAATACCTCTGGGGCGGGGGTAAGGACGGGGGGCATTTCGCGCCGGAGAGGCATTACGAGACCATGTCCACGGACGAGATCTGCGCCCTGGACGTGAGGGCCCTGCGCGACACGAACTGCGCCCTCTTCCTGTGGGCCACCATGCCCGCGCTGCCGGACGCGCTGAAGGTGATGGCCGCGTGGGGGTTCAAATACAAGACGTGCGCGTTCTCGTGGGTGAAGACCAAGAAGGACGGCCAGCCCCTGCACGGGATGGGCAGCTACACCAAATCGAATCTCGAGCTCTGCCTGCTCGGCATGAGGGGGCATATCAAATCCGTGGACAAGACGGTCCCGCAGGTCCTCATGCACGGCCGGCTGGGGCATTCCGTCAAACCCCCGGTCATCCGCGACAGGATCGTCCGGCTGTTCGGGGACTTGCGGCGGCTGGAGATTTTCGCGCGCCAGAAAGCTGACGGCTGGGACGCGATCGGCTACGGCATCGACGGCGTGAGCGTCCAGGAGAAAATCGCACGCCTCTGCGTGAGACCATAGACGGACGATTTTTTAGACAGGATTAACAGGATTTTACAGGATTGCTTTTTAATCTGTGAAATCTGCGTCATCTGCGGTTAATGAAAACGGACATTTGTTTAGAGAGGAATTGTGGGGTTAAGATTTACAATCCTGAAAATCCTGTAATATATGCGCCCCGAAGGGGAAATCCTGTCAAAAAAACGCTACGTCTCTGTGCCTTTGTGTGAGATAAAAGGATATTTATTTCTTGGGACAACCATGTCGATTTCATACGAAATTTCCATCGAGATTGAGAAGCGGTTGCGGAACGTGCCGGTCCTCTGGGACGGCAAGGAGGCTGTCCTCGAAATGAAGGAGAATGGCGACAAAGGCTGCGAGCAACAAGATACCCGTGAACGACCGTGAGGCGATGGAACGCGCGATCCGTGAGTACGGCTCGATGGGTCTGATTATCGCCGTGGGCGACGTTGCTTATGACGACAAGGACAAGACGTTTCAGGAGTGGCACGAGCAGCTGAAGGGACCGCCGTCACGGTTCGTCGTCGCGAGAAAGTCCTCCTCGACCTCGACAAGCTCGGCGTGGAGCGGGTCTGGCACATCGGTTTTTAATATGGAGACGGTTATGGGGAAATGTTTACGCTGGGAAATCGCCTTTTCCCCGTGTCAAGACTTGGCGCACAGTTTCATCCAGAAGGATGCCTCCACATCCTCATTCTGGGTAGAGGTTCCATGCCGATGAAAAAAAGACACTCATTTCTACGGGCTGCACTTAGATGCCTAGCCTTTCCATTGTCCCTCTTGGTGGCGGGATGCCTTATGGACGATGGTGGTGGGGTGCTCGTCTATGATCTGGCAGACAACCGTGCTGTCGCACTCGTCCAGCGGGAAACCCCGGAACGGCAAGCCCTGCTCATCCAGCGCGGCGCAGGCGGGGAGACATTCTTCACGTTCGATGAACACGGCAAACACTTCCGCCGGTACAGCCGCCAAAGGGACGGGAAGTCCTACATCTCCGAACGCGACACCAACAGAGTCGTCATAGCGAAATGGGAGACGGCGATACCGCCCCCGACCGACCCCATGAAAATGATGGCGCTCTCGCCGGACGGGGAAAAGGCGGCGTTCCTGATTCGTTCAGAACGCCCTGCTCCTTACCTGTGCGAATTCAATTCAGAAAAAATTGAGGAGGCGCGGATAACAACCAAGGCGGGCACATTATTAAAGGTCTTAGAAGAAAGGCCGAACAACGCATCTTCCGGAATAATGAAGTCAATCCACTGGCTGTCGGACGAGACGGTCATCACCAGCTCGCACCACTGGAAAGACCGCAGCGACCAGGTCGTCATATATGATTTGAAGGCCGATGCGGAAAAGACCATGGGCTACCCTTTCGGCAGGACAGGCACCACGAGCCATATCCTGCCGTCGCCCGACAATAGGCATGTGCTGCTTCTCCGCGGGTCTAAAAACCATGTGGACATCCTCGACCCGTGGGCGATGGCGCTGGTGGGCGAAGTCCAAGTCCCCGAGACGGTAAGGCAATTTGCAAGCATCGGGACGGCTTGGCTGGATAACGATGAGTTCATCGCATGGGACGCATATTCAAGCCGGATAATCCGCCACAGCATTACCACAGGGCAGACAACGTTGATTGAGCCTAGGTTTCCAGCCTCGAAATACTCCATTTCTACATTCGTTAACAATCACTTCATCCTGCGTAAAGACGGTAGTTGTGGCAAATGGAGTTACAATGTCAAGACTGGGAAGTTGCACAGAATAACCAAATATGCGGTTGGATGCATATGCCCGTTAAACGACAACATTATCCTGTTGGATTGGGCACGACCATAGTCTAGCCGTCCCTGAAAGGTGTGGGAATCCTATCTCCACATTTGGCATTTCAAAGGAATCGAAAGCATCGGGGTCGTATCTCCACATTTGACATTTTTCTTTGGCAAGAAAAAAGCGCTTCTCCCAAATGCAGAAACAAGGCCACGGGATTCGCCTACACAGGGTTTTTAGGGAAATTATTTTTGCATAACCTCTGCGGCTCTCTGTACGCACTGTGCCTCTGTTTCTATTGATATGAAACGCCTACGGCGTATGGGTTCGGCGTGACCTGATTTTTTTCTATTAATATGCAACGCCTACGGCGTATCCTTGCCCGTAAGGCATCCATGTCAATAGAAAAAACGGGTTCCCAAAACATAAACCCCGTAGGGGTTGCATTTTTTTCCGGAAATCTTTTCAAGGCGACGTGTCATTGCTGTTGTGCCTATTGTGGTTAAAGAAAACGAACTCTTTCTTGTCGCATTGGCGGGTAAGTCTTTTTTCGCGTGCTTCGCGTGTTTCGCGGTTAATACAATCTTGAATCTTGCGGTTTGAGAACAGGTCTAATTGAAAAATATGAGCGATAGCATCAATAATCCAGATCCGGATACGAAATTTCCCGTGCCAAACGTTGACACAGTTTGTTACGTGAAGCCGCTTGTCAAAAACCCGAATGTGATTGTTGGCGATTTCACGTATTTTAGCGATGACGAAAAACCCGAAGATTTTGAGCGGCATATCATGCACTTTTACGATTTTTACAATGATAAACTGATTATCGGGAAATTCTGTCAGATTGCAAAGGGTGTCACTTTTATGATGAACGGCGCAAATCATAAAATGAATGCGTTTAGCACATACCCGTTTTACATTTTCGAGGGTTGGAATGCAGAGACTCCGTCAGTTAGCGAATTTCCGTTGAAGGGAGACATCATTATTGGCAACGATGTTTGGATTGGCGAACATTCAACCATTTTAGCAGGTGTAAAGATAGGCGATGGCGCAATTATCGGCGCTCGCAGTGTGGTAGCCAGCGATGTAGAGCCATATTCCATTGTCTGCGGAAATCCTGCTAAACAAATAAGAAAACGTTTTGACAAGGAAACCATCGATTTTTTACTTCATCTCAAATGGTGGAATTGGAGTGTTGAAAAAATTAAGCAAAACATTGCTATTCTTTCAAATGCAGATATTGAAAAATTGAAAAGCATTGAATAACAACGAAAAACACATAATTAGTAAAACAATAAGATGATTAGTAAAACAATAAATAACAGAAACCACGGCTTGAAAAGCCAAATCTTCATAACCGCAGGTAAGCGTAGCGCAGCCTGCGGAGACAAAACAAGTACAAACCTCTGCCTGAAAGGCAGGACTAAAAAACGGACAATATGAGTTACACAAAATTATTATATCACGTTGTATTCAGAACAAAATACGGAAAAAACACGATTCCCGAACAGCACGAAAAGGAGTTGTATGCTTATATTTTGGGAATTATCAACAATAAAAAATCAAAACTTTACCGCATTGGCGGCATAGAAAATCACTTGCATTTGTTGATTGATATACATCCGACTTTTGCAGTGTCCGATTTTATGAAGGAACTCAAAGAATATTCAAGCAAATGGCTTACGAAAAATCCTAATTTCCCCGATTTTGAGGGGTGGGCAGTAAGTTTTGCCGCGTTTAGTTATAATTTATCCGATAAACAAAAAATCATAAATTACATTATAAATCAAAAAGAACATCATAGAAGAGTAAGTTTTGAAGAAGAATATCGTCAATTTTTAATAGAAAATGGAGTTGAAATCAATGAAAAATATTTTTTGGCAGATTGAAAATAGTCCTGCCTTTCAGGCAGTGTTGAGGGCGCTTGTTTACCGCAGGTCGTTGACCTGCGGTGATGAAAATAAAGCCTTTCAGGCTAAAAAACAAAAACTAACAAGAATAGAATTAAAAATTAACAATTGAAAATTAAGATCAGTAAGCGGACAGTGTAGCGGAACAATGAAGTGAAAACATAAATTGTAAAAGAACAAATGACAATGAATAAAATAATAACCATAGTGACTTTAGGAGTTCAAATCGTTGTGACATTTATCGTAACTTTCTGCATTTATATGTTTTTAGCTCTATTTGACAATGACTTCGGTTTTGACGGGCTTTTCGGATTATTTATTGTTCAACCAATCATTGGAGTTATTCTTTCGGTTTTGACAATTATTGCCTGTTTGAGTTTAGGACTTCCAATTCGATTGAGCAAAAAAGTAAATTATTGGTGGGCAACAAACTTTTATATTTCGATAATTGGGGTAATCAGTGGATTAACTTTATTGTTTTTGGCGCTACTGCCGAATTTTAATGACGCAGCAACGGTGATCATTAACAAGCAGGAAACTTTAAAACAAATTCCAAATTCAACTCTTTCGTATGTCGGGTGGTTTTTGACAGCATTTTCACTACTTCATATTTATTTGCCAAGACAATTGACAGAGAGAACGCAAAACATGACAAGTAAAGAGCAAGCGGGGAAAATAACAACGGTACAATTCGATAAATGACAACAACAGAAATCATTATAGCATTGGCCATTCACTTCGTCATTCCGTTGAAGTGCAAACATGCCGAATGCACAACGGGCGGTTGGGCGAGATGGTGGCAGTAACTCGCCTGGCAAGTTTTGCGCCCGTCCGGGCGGCAGCTTTACGTACATTGCGTATCTTTCGCGTCCTTTGCGGTTCAAAAACAAAACATAACAAATGAGGTCTGGGGAAAAAGCCTATTGTCTCAATATGAAGGTGAACAACGATAAAACCAATCCTGTAGATACTGTCCCTAAAGAGGTATCCTTCCAAATGAAAACGTGGCCCCAATGGTTCAGCATTTTTACAAGGGAGGATAGTGGATGCCAAATGCAGAGATAGAACCCAAAATACTGGACCAACTTTCGCAACGTTTCAGTTTTGGCAATGCCGCGTTCCTGTTGGCCATCATCTCAGCCGTATTGCTGATGCTGGTTATCCTCAACGGCATGGTTCATATAGGAATATCCCATGGGATTGAGGAGGCTATCCTATTATTTATCGCGTGCCTGTCGGCTATTGCCTTCGTTTCCGGCGCAATTGCTGTTTGGCTTGACAAACGCAAGTGGCGTGGTATAACGGGGATGATTATTGCGATACTTATTTTGGCGTTGCTTCCTGCGCTTACTTCCGCGCTCTGATCCCTGCCATATATAATAGACCTGTCCTAAAACCCGAGTTTCCCAAAAAGACTTTTCATCAATGCGCAATCTGGGTCGAGGTTACAACCTGAAATGAACCGCGAAAAACACGAAAGACGCGAAAATTCATGAGCATTTTTTATTGGAGGGTAAATCTTTTTTGCGTGTTTCGCGCATTTTGCGGTTAAAACGGTTTTGAATCTTACGGTTTTAGGACAGTTCTAATGTTTTAGTTTGGTGTTGTCACATATCTGATGTGCAGGAACCACCCCGGAAGAAACGTTGCAACATCATCATGTTAAACTACCGCAACAGGCGCGTAGTATGGCTTCGGAGTTAAAGAGCCGCTGTCTGGGCTGTGGGGATGTTCTGCGAAACCCGCCGGATTACCAAACGCCGCAATTACTGGTTACAACAATGCGCTATGTGCTGATGCTATTTCGCTATGTATGGCTCCTTGTTGCGAGCATCTGTGTTTGGGTGTTATTGTTACCTTTTCTCGCTGGCATGACTGCATTTTTTGTCTATGGGTACCTTCTGGGAGGCACAATTGACGGCGGTCAAATTGACAGGCTGTGGATGGTTGCGTCTGGCGCTTTCCTGACGGTGCTCGTCTGCGCTCCTACAACATTGCCGATGTCTTTTCTTTTTTGGGGTGTTGCCGTCCTGCTGAGAAAACGGCTCTTGTCGTCTTCTTTGCGGAATTATATGACCCTCTTTTTTGCAATCGGAATCTATATTTTCTTTTTACGCTCGCACAACGGGTGGCCATGGTCAGGCTGGCGTTTTGGATTGCCCTTTTTGATATGGGGTTTTGTGTTGTTGAAAGGATCGTATAGGGTATTCTCAATACTGGCAGGTTATGAAGAAAATGTGAGGCAGGCGAATCCCCGCCTCCAATAAATCATCAGGGGCATATCAAACGGCAGAGGAGTATCACGTTTCACATGAACACAGTTATCGACTTATTTATCCCTGAGCGGGTGTGCCTGTTTGGGGGAACATTCGGACTGGACGGGGGGGAGATTATGACCTTTAATTCCTGTTCCGCAAATTCCATCAATCTTCAAGCAGGAGCATAAACCGCGATGATTACGAAAAACGCCATATTATCTGCCATACGCACGCACAAGCCGCAATTAGCGTCGCATGGCGTCAGCAGGATAGGGCTGTTCGGGTCGTATGTGCGCGACGAGCAGCGACCGGGGAGCGACATTGATATCCTTGTCGATTTTGAACCCGCGAAAGAGACGTTCGACAATTTCATGGGCCTGTGCGACGATTTGGAGAAATTGTTTGCGGGCGAGACCGTCGAGGTCGTTACCGTCAATGGGTTAAGCCCGTATATCGGGCGTCATATACTAGAAGAGGTCGCTTATGTCTAAACAGCCGATAGAATATCTGCGCCATATTTTGGAGGAGTGCCGGTTTATCGTCGCCGCCATATCAGGCAAGACCCAAAAACAACTACTGGAGGATGAGGTGATGAAGCGGGCGATCGTCCGCAGTTTAGAAATCATTGGCGAAGCCTGTAAGAAAATCCCTGCCGATGTGAAAATAAAGTGGCATGATGTCGATTGGAAAAATATGGCGGGAATGCGAGACCGTTTGATTCATGATTATGTGGGCATTAACTATGCAATCGTGTGGGATGTCGTGGTCAACAAAATCCCAGAGTTAGAAAAGCAGATAAAGGTGGTCATTGACGACCTGGAGACGGAAAACGGAGGTGGGCTATGAGCGTTGATTTATTTGTCCCGGGGCGCGTGTGCCTGTTCGGGGAGCATTCGGATTGGGCGGGGGGGCACAGGCGGACGAACTCGCGGCTGGCGCCGGGGGCGGTGATTATCGCGGGCACGAATCAGGGGATGTATGCGCGGTGCGGGAGGGTCGCGGGGGAACTGGTCGTGCGTTCGGCGTTGCCGGACGGGAGCCGGACGGGGGAGTGCCGTATCCCGATGGACTTGGCGCGTCTGCATGAGGCGGCGGCGGAAGGGGGGTTCTTCAGTTATGCGGCGGGGGTCGCGGCGTATATGCTGGACTTCTATGGCGTCGGCGGGATCGAGATCGATAATTACAGGACGACGCTTCCGGTGCGGAAGGGGCTGAGTTCGTCGGCGGCGTTCTGCGTGCTGGTGGCGCGGGCGTTCAATCAGGTCTATCAGTTGGGGCTGACGACGCGGGCGGAGATGGAGGCGGCGTATCAGGGGGAGGTGGCGACGCCGTCGCGCTGCGGGCGGATGGATCAGGGGTGCGCGTATGGGCAGGTGCCTGTGGGGATGACGTTCGATGCGGATCGCCTTGGCGTTGAGCCTCTGCGCCCCGGAGGGGATTTTTATCTGCTGGTCGCGGACTTGTGCGGGAAGAAGGACACGGTGCGTATCTTGTCGGATTTGAACGCGGCGTACCCGTTCGCGAAGGGCGCGCGCGATGAGGCGGTCCAGCGCACGTTGGGCGCGGAGAACCGGCGCGTGGTGGAGTCGGCGCGGCGCATGATTGAGTCGGGCGACGCGGAGGGGCTGGGGTCGCTGATGACGGAAGCCCAGCGGATGTTCGATGAGAGCCTGATGCCGGTGTGCGAGGAGTTGAAAAGCCCGAGGCTGCACGCCGTGCTGGGCGACGCGCGTCTGGCGGAGTGGGTCTGGGGCGGCAAGGGGGTCGGGTCGCAGGGTGACGGTTGCGTGCAGTTCATCTGCAAGGATGCGGCGGCGCGTGAGGCGTTGGCGGGGTACTTGGGGGAGGCGTACGGGATGCCGTGCTTTAACCTCGACATCCGCCGCCCCGTGTCGGTGCGGAAGGCGGTCATCCCGGTGGCGGGTCTCGGCACGCGGATGTTCCCGTACACGAAGGCGGCGCCCAAGACGTTCCTGCCGGTGGTGACGCCGGAGGGCATCGCCAAGCCCGTCATTCAGGTGATTGTCGAGGAGGCGCTGTCGGCGGGCGTCGAGCAGGTCGCGCTGGTCATCCAGCCCGAGGACGAGGCGCGGTTCCGCGCGTATTTCCAGGCGGATGTCCGCGCGGACACGCTGGGCAAGTTGCCGCAGGCGTTGCGGGAGGAGGCGGAGCGGCTGAACCGGATCAGCAAGGTGCTCACGTTCATCCCGCAGCACGAGGCGAAGGGGTTCGGTCACGCGGTGATGCTGGCGGAGAAGTTCGTGGGCGGCGAGCCGTTCCTGCTGATGCTGGGCGACCACCTGTTCAGGAGCGGAGAGGCGCGCAGCGTGGCGCGGCAGATCGTCGAGCGGTTTCAGGACTTCGGCGACGCGCAGAGCGTCATCGGCATCTACGAAGAGCGGCTGGAGCGCGTCAAGCATTACGGCGCGGTGCGCGGCGAGTGGGTCTCCGAGGACACGCTCCAGATTGAGCAGATTAAGGAGAAGCCGACCGAGGACGAGGCGCGGATGAACCTGAAGATGGAGCATCACGGCAAGCCCGCCTATTTCTGCGTGAACGGCGTGTATGTGCTGCGCCCTGACGTTTTCGCCATCCTTCGGGACGCCGCCGCCGGGACCGGGTCGCAGGAGATTGAGTTGACCGCCGCGCTCGACCGCCTCCGCCAGCGCGAGGGCGTGAAAGGGCTCATCGTGAACGGCCGGCACTTCGACACCGGGCTTCCCGCGATTTACGCGGAAACCGTCTTCGCGTTTGCGAGGGGCGTGGCAGAATAACCGGGGAAATAGTTACACAGAGTCGCACAGAGTAGACACAGAGTTACATGGAGATTTTTTATAACCTCTGTGTGCCTCTGTGACTTCTCTGTGGTTCTCTGTGAAACAGAAAACGAAAACGAAGTTTATTATGCTGACCGATTTCGCCGCCATTGATTTCGAGACCGCCAACCGCTACCCTTCGAGCGTCTGCAGCGTGGGGGTGGTGGTGGTCCGCTGCGGGCAGGTCGCGGACAAGGTGTACCGCCTCATCCGCCCCGAGCCGGGGTGGTATTCGTATTGGAACACGCGCGTGCATGGCCTGACCGCCGCCGACACCGAGGGCGCGGAGACCTTCCCCGCCGTGTGGGCGGAGATCGCGCCGAGAATCGCGGGCCTGCCGCTGGTGGCGCACAACAGCCCGTTCGACAGGGGCTGCCTGGAGGCGGCGTTCCGCGCCTACCGGATGGCGTACCCCGGTTATGCGTTCCACTGCACCTGCCGTGCCTCGCGCAGGACGTTCGGGCGTTTGCTGCCCAACCATAAACTGAATACCGTGGCGGCCTATTGCGGGCATGACCTCGGGAACCACCACCACGCCTTGGCGGACGCGGAGGCCTGCGCGGCAATCGCGCTGAGGATCCTGTAGGGGATAGGAGTTTGAGGAGGCAGGAATAATCATCGGCAAGGCGGAAGCCTTGCGCTCCCGGCATCATGAACGCAAGGACGGTTTTCGATTGACATCCATGCCCTGCGGGCAATAAAATATGTGTCAATGTTCGGGGACGTATCACATACGCCCCCAACAAGAAAAGGAGAGAATGGTATGAATACGATGCGCTGGCTGGGTGTGCTGGGGTTCGCGGTTTGCGCCGCGTCCGCCGAGGAGGTACGGCAGGATGGGCCGCTAATCGAGGTTGAAGTCCGCTTCCTTGAGGTTACGGGCTCGAAAGGGTTGAAAGGTGTTGATGTCTTATCGACGAACAAATTGCCCAAGCATGTGAATTCTGTATCGATACAACGTGTCGTGACAAAATCAGGTCGGCAGGGGTCAAGCAAAATCGCGACGGAATACATCTACCCAAAAGATTTTAGGCTTTGGTTTTTCTCAGGTTCAGATAGACCGGAAGGGCATCCAGCAGTCGTCGAGCCACAAAACTTCACCCTGCAAGAGGTCGGCGTCTTTGTGGACGCGACCCCGACATGGAACCCAGAGGACAACACGATTGACCTCGACATCACGCCGTCCGTTGTGAAAGAGCCCACCTGGCATGGGCATAACTACGTGGATGAGCAAGGGAAACGGCTGACCACAGATGATGGGAAATTCCTCGAGCTTCCCATGGAGCGCCCCTATTTCCCGACAGTGAAGTTTTCCACGAAACTCAAACTGAAGGATGGAATCCACACCGTTGTCGGGGGGGTTCAAGAAGATTATTATTATTCGGAGTCGGAGAAGGTAAGCACAAAAGTGCCTGACGAGAAAAAACGCGCCTTCTACTTTGTCATCAAAGCCAGCGTCGTGAAGCCGCCCGAGCATCCCGAAGGGTAGGCGCGGCGCGGCCAGTCCGGGGGCGCAGGGCTTCCGCCCTGCATTCATCATCGGCAAGGCGGAAGCCTTGCGCTCCCGGCATCATGAACGCAATGACGGTTTTCGATTGCATCCATGCCCTACGGGCAAGGGTACGCCGTAGGCGTTGCATATCAACGGCAGACGGAACGAATCGAATACAACCCCTACGGGGTTAATGTTTGGCGGATATGGTTTTTCTATTGATATACATGCCCTACGGGCAAATGGGATTCCTGCGTGCCTGGTGGTTGCGCCTTTGCCCGTAGGGCATCCATGTCAATAGAAAAAACGTGTCCATCAACCCATAAACCCCGTAGGGGTTGCACCGCACTTCCTGCCCGCGGGTTCCCGCTCTGCGGGCAGGAATGCCCGCACCACCTTGCATTTCAGCAAACAAGAGAAAATGAAAGCCATCATACCAGCAGCCGGGTTAGGGTCGCGGTTCTACCCTGTCGCGAAGAGCGTGCCGAAGGAGATGCTCCCGGTCGGGGGGAAGCCGGCGATCCAACTGATCGTGGAGGAGGCGCTTGCCGCCGGGGCGGGGGAGGTGATTATCGTCACGTCGCCGCAGAAGCCGTCCATCATGCAGTATTTCACGCCCGATCCCGCATGGCGCGCGAGGGTCGAGGGGAAGGCGGAGGCGGTGCGCGCGCTTGACGAACTGGACCGCGTCTCGAAGTCGGTGCGCTTCGTTTTCCAGCATGAGCAGTTGGGGCTGGGCCATGCCGTGCTTCAGGCCGCGCCCGCGTGCGCGGGCGAGAAGGAGCCGGTCCTGGTCCTGCTGGGCGACGCGCTGGTGAAAAGCGATGCGCCGTGCGCGCGCGGGCTTGTGGAGGTTTCGCGCGCGTTCGGCAACGCCTCTGTGGTCGGGCTGGAGCGGGTGCCGCCGGAGCGGGTTTCGCGTTACGGGATTGCCGGCGGGACGCCTGTGCGGGAGAACCTGCTCAGGCTGGATCGGCTTGTCGAGAAGCCGCCGCCGGATGCCGCGCCGTCGGACCTTGCCGTCGCGGGGCGGTATGTGCTGGACCCGCGCGTGTTCGCCTGCCTGTCCGCGTGCGCGGCCGGGCACGGCGGGGAGATCCAGTTGACCGACGCCATCCAGCGGATGCTCGAAGGAGGAGCCCCCGTCTATGGCTGCCGCTATCCCGGCACGCGCTTCGACATCGGCAACCCTGACGGCTACCGGGAGGTTGTCTTGGCGTACAGGTGACGCGGGAATGTCGCGCAGAGGGTCACAGAGGCACGGAGTTTCACAGAGATTTTTAGAGGGCTGCCCTGTGGAACTCTGTGCCTCTGTGTGAAAAAAGGGGTGTGCCTATGCCATTGCCGAACACTATGAAGATGAATACTGCGAAAAATAGTTTTATGGCGCAACTTAAATGGGGTTGCCTTGTTATGATTGCCCTGATGGCCCTGTTTCACGGTTGCGGGAAGACGCGGGAATTGGCGTTTACTGACATAGAGATGTCTATTGAATTTTCAGCAACCGAGAACGGTGAGTTTTCCAAAATTTTCATCACGTACAAGAACACCTCGAAGAATTCCCGTATTTTAGTTCTTCCCATTCCCGCCGATGAAGACGCTCGCGAGGAACCCGTGGCGCCATTGCTTGTAATTTCACTCCAAAATAAAAATGGCGAAGAGGACGGTTTTTTATACACATTGACGGATGGAGACCCGATGCAAAAATTGGGAAAGATTATGTTGGCTTCCGGCGAAGCCACAACTGTTGAGTACCAACTTTCAACGTTTTGGCGATGGGGGCCATGCGGACCCAATAGAGATGGAAGTTTTTCAGATCATATACGCGCAGGAAATGATGAAGTCGAGGCAAAGGTGGTGCTTATGAAAAATATTGATACAAATAGAGAAGATGCCGAGTCTAAGCCCCAAAAATTGCTCTGCTCTTTTCCTCCGAATGAGGAATGAGGAATCGGGCGCTCTATCCTTTGCGTGAGGCTCAAAACGGACAGGCAATATGCCCTTCACATTTTCACACCCGGCGCTCGTTCTGCCGTTGGCTTACCTGCCCAGGCGATGGGTCTCGTTGACGGGGCTGGTCATCGGCAGTTTGACGCCGGACTTCGAATATTTCTTGAGGATGAGAATCAGGAGTAATTACAGCCACACGGCAGACGGGCTTTTTTGGCTTGACTTGCCGTTGGGGCTGCTCTGCGCGTTCATTTTCCACAACATCGTGCGCGACCCTTTACTGGGCAACCTGCCGCATTTTTTGAAGTCAAGGCTTTCACCGCTGAGGCCGCTTGACTGGAACAAGCACTTCAGGGAAAATGGGCTGGCGGTGGCGGCCTCAATCCTCATCGGGGCGGCCTCGCATATTTTATGGGACAGTTTCACGCACAACCATGGTTTCCCTGCGGAAATGATACCCTCACTGGCAAACCGGATCAATTTGCTCGGGATGCGCCTTCCTGTGTTCCGCATATTGCAGCATTCAAGCACCATAATAGGCGGGCTGGCCATCGCGTGTGCGGTTTACAGGCTCCCGCAAGACAGCACCGCCACCGGGGGCGTTAGTGTGAAATATTGGGCAATGGTCGCGGGAATCACGCTGGGCATTGTCGGGATAAGGCTTTTGAGCGGGCTTGACTTCAGGCAATACGGCAACGTGATCGCCACAGCAATCTCCGCCGGACTCATCTCATTGACCTTGACGCCATTGCTGATGCGAGTTGGCCGTATATGAACACATTTTCCAGCATAAAAGAGTTGTTTGCCGCTGTGAAACTCTGTGCATAAGAGAGCGGGCGTTTATTTGGTGCGGAGGTGTTTTAGACAGGATGAACAGGATTTTATAGGATTTTTTTCCAACCACAGATTACACAGATTACGCAGATTGTTTTTTTAATCTGTGAAATCTGCGTCATCTGCGGTTAACGAACGTTGTGACCTTTGTGCCTTTGTGCGAGAAAAATATTCGCGCAGAGGCAGGGGACCCCGCTCGCGCGACGTGCGACGAGTGGGGCACGCAGAGCCGCAGAGAAATAATATTCTCACACAAAGGCACAAAGGTCACAAAGGGAAGTAATAAGTAATAGGTAATAAGTAATAGGTTACTGGCAAACAGAAATCGCTATCACTTATCACCTATTACCTATCACCTTTTACATTTTACCTTTTACATTTTACCTATCACCTATTACTTCCCTCTTTTTAATTTCTAATTGCGAGGCGGAAGCCTTGCGCTCCCGGGGGAGGACGAATTGTGCATTATGAATTATGAATTATGCATTATAAATTCATTTTCCCCTTGCAAAGCGGGGACGGAAAGGGTAACGTTTATTGCATCTTCTGGGGCGGCGGGTGCCGTTTTCGGGGATGCTGGTTCTTTGACCGTCACGGGAAAGGGTTTCCCGTGACACCTTGCGGCGAAGGTCACACTTCCTTCGCAAATTTGTTTTGTACTTTTGTACAGAGCATCTAGTTGAAAACGACCAAACTTGCGGGTAATGTGAGTCACACATTCATTCGTGAGAGTTTTTGATCTCAAGTGTAGAGTATGGGGTACGTCCTTTTTTTTAGGCGTGCCGTTGAAATACATGCAGTGTTTGAGATCGGGCATTTGGTCGTGCCTCAACTAGGCATTGTTAAAAAATCAGAGGTGCGTCTTTCCATGCCCTATCAGGAAAGCCGACCTTAGAAAATAAACGGGCTGACTGAGGACATGACAATG
>WRJS01000014.1 GCA_009778475.1 Kiritimatiellota bacterium
CCGCCGCAGGTCGTGGTGATGATGCGTTCGCCGGGGGCGAACGCGCTGGACATCGCCAAGACGATTGCCACGCCGCTGGAGGAGCAGATCAATGGCGTGGAGGGGATGCTCTATATGTCCTCGGATTGCGATGACATGGGCAACTACGCGCTGACCGTCACGTTCGAGGTCGGCACGGATCTGAACATCAACATGGTGAAGGTTCAGAACCGTATCGCGCAGGCGACGCCGCGCTTGCCCAAGGAGGCGGTGGACATGGGCGTCACGGTGGAGACGCGCTCGGCGGACATCATGGGCTTCTTCTATGTGCAGTCGCCGAACGGGACGTACACGTCGCTGCAGATGAGCGATTACATTTTCAGCAACATCCGCCCGGAGTTGCTGCGCGTGCCGGGCGTGGGCGGCGTGACGGTGTTCGGGGCGCGTAACAGTATGCGCATCTGGCTGGACGCGGACCGCATGAGCGCGATGGGCATGAGCGCCAACGAGGTCATCGGCGCCATCCGCAGCCAGAACATCCAGGCCTCCGCCGGGGCGGTCGGCGCGGAGCCGGCGGACGGCTCGCAGCAGGTCTGGACGCTGACCGCGCAGGGGCGGCTGGACAGCGTGGAGGACTTCGCGAACATCGTGGTGCGCCCGGCCAGCCGTGGGGCGCTGGTGCGCTTGGGCGACATTTCGCGCATCGAGTTCGGCGGCGACCTCTACGGCATTTCCGCGCTCTACAACGGCGCGGCCTGCGCGCCGTTCGCGGTCAACCAGATGCCGGGCAGCAACGCCATCGACACCATGAAGGGCATTGAGGACCAGTTGGCGCTGATTCAGGCGCGTATGCCCGACGACATGATCTGCCGCATCTCGTATGACGCGACGCGGTTCGTGAAAACCGCCATCACCGAGATTGTCACGACGCTGCTGCTGACGTTCGCGCTGGTGGTGGCGGTGTGCTACCTGTTCCTGCAGGACTGGCGCGCGACGCTGATTCCGTCGCTGAGCATCCCCGTGTCGCTGCTCTCGACGTTCGCGGTGCTGATGGTCGCGGGCTACTCCATCAACATCCTGACGCTCTTCGCGCTGGTGCTGGCCATCGGCGTGGTGGTGGACGACGCGATCGTGGTGGTGGAGCGCTCGCTCCACAACATCGAGACGCGCAAGATGCCGCCGCGCGAGGCCACCCTCATGGCCATGGAGGAGATCACCAGCGCGGTCATCGCGACCACCCTCGTGCTGATGGCTATCTTCGTGCCGGTGGGGTTCGTGGGCGGCATCTCGGGCAAGATTTACCAGCAGTTCGCGCTCACGCTCTCTGCGGCGGTCTGCTTCTCAACGCTGACCGCGCTGACGCTCAGCCCCGCGCTCTGCGCCATCCTGCTGCGCCATCAGGAGCCCATCCGCCGCGGGCCGCTCGCGTGGTTCAACGCCGTGCTGGACTGGTTCCGCAGGGGCTACGCCGCCATCGCCTCCACCGTCGCCAAGCGAAGCCTGCTGTCGCTGCTGATGCTGCTGGCGACCGCCGCCACGGCGGCATGGATTTTCCTCGTGACCCCCAAGGCCTACCTCCCCGACGAGGACCAGTCCGTGCTGTTCATCGACATGAGCCTGCCCGAGGGCGCGTCCCAAGCGCGCACGTCCGAGGTGGTGGCCGAGGTCTCGCGCATCGCCCGCGCGCAGGAGGGCGTGGACTGGGTGCTGTCCGTCGCGGGGCGCAGTTTCATGGGCGGCGCCGCCGAGAACGTCGGCCTGTTCGTCGTGGGGCTGAAACCGTGGGACGAGCGCACCACCACGAACCTGCACGTCAAGGCCATCCAAGCGGCGACCAAGGCCAACCTCGCGCACCTCGTCGGCGCGACGATCAACATCATCACCCCCCCCGCCATCCCCGGCATCAGCGCCAACGGCGGCATCGACGCGAACCTCCAGGCGTATGACGACCCCGACCCCCAGCGGCTCGAGGAAGCCATGCGCCCGTTCCTCGGCGGGCTGAGCGCCCTCCCCATGCTCGCCTTCTCCACCTACACCGCCCAGACGCCGCACCTGCGCCTGAAAGTGGACCGCACCAAATGCGAGATGTACAACGTCCCCGTCGCCACCCTCTTCGAGACCCTCCAGAACTACCTCGGCGCGCGCTACGTCAACGACATCAACCTCGGCACGCAGGTCAACATGGTCATGCTCCAGTCCGACGCGCCCTTCCGCGCCGCGCCCGACGACGTCCTGCGCCTGTACGTCCGCAGCCAGACCGGCGCGATGGTCCCCGTCGGCAGCCTCGTCGAACTCGAGACCGAACTCGCCCCGCGTCTCGTCAAACGCTTCAACCAATACCCCTGCGCCCCCATCATGGCCATCCCCTTCGTGCCCAGCGGCATGGCCATGGGGATGATCCGCGAGCAGGCCAAGACCCTGCCCCCCGGCTACGGCATCGCATGGTCCGGCCTGAGCTACCAAGAGGACAAGACCTCCGGCCAGGTCGGCATCCTGATGCTCGCCGCGCTGGTGTTCGGCTACCTCTTCCTCGTCGCGCAGTTCGAGAGCTGGACCCTCCCCGGCGCGATCATGCTCTCGATCTTCGTCGCCACGGCCGGCGCGCTGATCGGCCTGCAGATCTGGGGGCTGCCGCTGAGCATCTACGCGCAGCTGGGGCTGCTGCTGCTCGTCGGCCTCGCGAGCAAGAACGCCATCCTCATCGTCGAGTTCGCCCAATCGCGCCACGAGCAAGGCCTCTCCATCATCGCGGCCGCGGCCGACGGCACCAGCCAGCGCTACCGCGCCGTGCTGATGACCGCCTTCACCTTCATCCTCGGCGTGCTGCCGATGGTGTACGCCACGGGCGCGGGCTCCGCCAGCCGCGTCGCCATCGGCGTGACCGTTTACACCGGGATGCTCGCCGCCACCGTCGTGGGCATCGTCCTCGTGCCGGGCCTGTACGGGATGCTCCAGCGCCTGCGCGAACGCGCCCACGCGCTCATCGGCAAACCCCTCGCCGAATCCGCGAACAACGCCGACAGCGACGAGTGGAGCCACACATGAACCGCATCCTCTTCTCAGGCGAGGGAGTCCCCCCCGGCGGCATCGTCATGCTGGCCGGCACCCGCGCCACGCATATCCTCAACGTCCTGCGCGCGCAGGTGGGCGACCAGTTGAAGACGGGCTTCATCAACGGCCCCGTCGGCACGTCCCGCGTCATGCGCATAACCAACGACGCCGTGTGGCTCTCGACGTGCCACAACGAGACCGCGCCCGCGCCGTGGATCGACGTCATCCTCGCCGCGCCGCGCCCCAAGGTGATGAAGCGCCTCTGGTCGCAGTTCGCCGCGCTCGGCGTGGGGCGGATCGTCGTGGTGAACGCCTTCAAGGTCGAAAAGTCCTACTTCCACACCCAGTGGGTCACGCCGGAACACTACGCGCCGCTGCTGATCGAAGGCCTCATGCAGTCCGGCACGTCGCAGGTGCCGGAGGTGCACGTCAAGGAGCGCTTCAAGCCGTTTGTCGAGGACGAGCTCGACGCGCTGTTCCCCGACTCCCTGCGCCTGCTCGCGCACCCGGACCCGGATGAGGACGGCGCCACCGCGCTCCCCGAGCCCCCCCAAGGCCGCCGCCCCCTGCTGGCCATCGGCCCCGAAGGCGGGTGGATCGACTACGAGCTGGAGATGCTCACCGCCAAAGGCTTCATCCCCTTCTCCCTCGGCCCGCGCACCCTCCGCACCGACACCGCCGCCATCGCCCTCATCGCCACCCTCATGGCGAAATGATTTTTTGACAGGATGAACAGGATGAAGATGAAACGTCAAAAGCCAAGGTTTTGCGCCTCTGCGAAAACATCTCCCAGGACATTCTCCCAGAGCGCATCAACTTGGACATTCCTTGTTGAATGTTGGATATTCAGAAAGGCTTCCCCATGCTGACCGTCTCCAAAGAATGCCGCTTCGACGCCGCCCACGTCCTGACCAACCACGCCGGGCACTGCAAGAACCTCCACGGCCACACCTACCGCCTCATCGTCGAGGTCGCCGAAAGCGCGGCCGCCAGCGACATGGTGATGGACTTCAAGGATTTGAAGCAGGTCCTGCGCGACGTCATCCTCGCGCGCTTCGACCACGCCTTCCTGTACGACGAGACCAGCGCGGTCGAATGCGACATCGCCGGGACGATCGCCCGCCACGACATGCGCCGCGTGCCGCTGCCCTTCCGCACCACAGCCGAAAACCTCGCCCGCCACTTCTTCCGCGAACTCGCCCCCCACGTCAACGTCCTCGCCGTCCACCTCTACGAAACCCCCGAGTCCTGCGCGACCTACCGCAATTGCCGGGAGCGCAGGGCTTCCGCCCTGCAATGAGGAATTCGAAAAATATGGAGTGCGGCGGAAAGCCACCGCACTCCATAGATGACAACCCAAAGTCAATCTGCTAGAGCGGAATTTCCATGCCCACCTGTGGCGCTTGACAGGCAACCCAAGGTATAGTATGGTAATGGATGTTCTTATGAAAAAGCAGAAGGTTTATTTGGAGACCGCCTTGTCCGGTTCCTGTTTTGACAAGGGCTGGGATGCCGGTGCGGATACCGTGGGGTTGTTCACGGGAATCGCGGAGGGCATATCCGGCGTGTTCAAATGACAAAATAGCGCGAGGGAGTTTCAAACGCAAATATGGCTGAATTTTTTGACAGAGAGTACACCGCGAAGGAGGCCTACGGGCGACTGTACACGTATGCCCGAAAATACCGCGGCCGCCTCATCATCGGGCTACTGGCGGGTTCCATCACGGCGGGGTCGTGGATACCGCTGTTCCAGGTCATCCAGCCGCTCCTGAAGCAGTTTCAGGCCGCCGGCATCGTCCAGCAGGCGGAAACCCCGGCCGTATCCGACAAGGCCGTACCAGACGATAGCGGCTCGCGGGGACGCTCGCCCTCCAGCTCTGAACTGGATGCGGAGGGCATTGACGGCCTGCCCGCGTGGATGTTCTCCGTTGAACGGTACGCGAACAACCTCGGCATCACGTTCCGGGATGCTGAGGGGCGCATGACGGGGCAGCTCTTGATCCTCGCGATCGTCATCGTGCCGCTGGTGCTGCTCCTGAAAATTGTCACGCTCTACATCAACCAGTATTGCCTGCGCTGGGCGGGCGCGAGGGTCGTGCAGGATTTCCGCGTGACGATGTTCGCGCACTTGCAGGAGCAGTCGCTCACCTTTTTCGGCAAGACGGACGTGGGGCAGCTCATGAGCCGCAGCATGAGCGACCCGCAGATTGTGGACTATGTGATCGCCCACACGCTGGCGGACATCTTCCGCGCGCCGTTCGAGATTCTCGTCGCGTTCGGGTTTGTGATTTATTTCGCCGTCAGCAACGAGATGATCGAGACGCTCATCCTCGTGATGGTGGGCTTCCCGCTGTTCATGCTGCCGCTCACCGCGCTCGGCACGAAAATCCGCAGGTGGTCGCGGCAGGCGCTGCACCGCATCTCATTCATCGCCTCGAAGATGCACGAGAACCTCACCTGCATCCGTGTGGTCAAGGCCTACCACACCGAGGCCTACGAAATCGGACGTTACCATCAGGTGAACCGCGACTACTTCAAGACCGTGATGAAGACCGTGCGCCTCGAGCTGCTCATCACCCCCGCCATCGAGGTGATGGGGATTTTCCTCGTCTTCGTCTTCGTCGTCTATTGCTTCTTCCGCAAGATCGCCATCCACCAAATCGCGCCCATGCTGGTGCCCTTCCTCGTGGCGTACCGCCCCGTCAAGCAGCTGGGCAAGGTCCAGGCGCAGATTGAGCGCGGCCGCGCCGCGCTGGCGCGTATCTTCTCGCTGCTCGACTACGACTCGTGCCTCCCCGTCGCCGCCAACCCCGTCCCGAAAACATCGTTCGACGACCGCATCCGTTTCGAGCACGTGGACTTCCGCTACAAGCCCGACGGCGACCTGACCGTGAAGGACGCGCACTTCGAGATCCCGCGCGGCTCGGTGCTGGCCGTCGTCGGCGGAACCGGCTCCGGAAAGACCACCATCGCCAACCTGCTCGTGCGCTTCTACGACCCCGCGGCCGGGCGCGTGACCATGGACGGCATCGACCTGCGCGACATTGACATCTCCAGCCTGCGCAACCTCGTCGGCGTGGTCACGCAAGAGACCGTCCTGTTCAACGACACCATCGCCGCGAACATCGCCTACGGCTCGCCCAACGCCACGCGCGAGCAGATCGTCGAGGTCGCGAAACTGGCGAACGCGCACGACTTCATCATGGCCCAGCCCGAGGGCTACGACAAGATCGTCGGCGAGAAGGGCTTCACGTTAAGCGGCGGCGAGCGCCAGCGCGTGGCCATCGCGCGCGCGCTCCTGAAGAACCCGCCCATCCTCATCCTCGACGAGGCCACCAGCGCCCTCGACACCGTGACCGAGCGCCTTGTGCAGGACGCCATCAACCGCCTGATGAAGAACCGCACCACCTTCGCCATCGCCCACCGCCTCAGCACCGTCCGCAACGCGGACATGATTCTCGTGCTGGACCGCGGCGTGATTATCGAGCGCGGCACTCACGACCAGCTCCTCGCCCAGAACGGCGCCTACAGCCGCCTCTGCGAAATGCAGAGCTAGGGGGCTGCAACATACAGATAACGATACACGAATGCAAAGACAAAGGCGACCCCGACAATATGGCGTGCGGAGGCGGTATGCGTCCCCCCCCAAAAAAAAGGGGGGGGGTGCCACACTCCATATATGTGACAACATCAAGTTAAATGACCACAAGCCCCAGTCCCTGTTCTCTCCGGGGGTGATTCATTTAATATTGGAATCTCCAAAGCCTGATTTTGATTGACAGGGTGGTGCGATTACTGTACATTTTCATCCGTTCATCACTCATTGTCAACTTTTAGTTTTTTTCGTTATGGCTACGATACAAGTCCGCGTGGATGACGGCATGAAGGCGGCGGCGGATGCGCTTTTTGAAAGCCTTGGACTCGACACGTCCACGGCAATGCGGATGTTCATTGCCGCCGCCGTGGACAACCGCGGCATACCGTTCGATGTCAGAAAAACACGCAAGCGTATTGAAGTCAACGATGGCTTTGGCTCGTACATCTGCGAAGATGGGAATTTTCATGACTACAGCAAGCTCAAGCCCAAGCTGGATGCAGCCGCCAAGGAAACGATCGGACCGTTCAACTCCGTCGATGGGCTGATGAAGAGCCTCAATGATGCGTAAATCAACGAAAAAAGCCCTTGCCGTCCGTGAAGCCCCAGTTGGCTACAACGCCAGTGCCGTCGTGCTGTACCAGGCGGCGAACGGCAGGGTTGACCTGAGCGTCCGCTTGGAGCAGAACACCCTCTGGCTGAATCAGCATCAGATGGCTGAATTGTTCGACGTTGGGCAGAGCGCAATTGCCAAGCATATCCGCAACATCTTTGAAATAGGTGAGTTAGACAAAAATTCAGTTTATTCCAAATTGGCATATACTGCCCTCGACGGGAAAATTTACCAAACTGGATATTACAACCTCGACATGATCATCTCCGTCGGGTATCGCGTCAACTCGGTGCGCGGGACGCAGTTCCGCATCTGGGCGACGCAGGTGCTGCGCGACCACATTTTGAAGGGGTGCTCCATCAATGAGCGACGGTTGAAGGAGTTGCGCCAGTCCATCCGGTTGGTCGCGAACGTGCTGGAACATTATGATGTCACGACCGATCAGGCGAAAGCCATCATCCAGGTCGTGGTGGACTATGAGAAGGCGCTCGACATCCTTGACGATTACGACCACCAGCGCGTGCGCCCTGCCGGGTGCGCCCGTTCCGAGGCGCAAGGCATCGGCTACGACGAGGCGTTGAAGGTCATCGCCCAGATGCGCGAGAAGTTCGGCGGCTCGGAATTGTTCGGGCGCGAGAAGGACAACAGCCTGCAAGGCTCCCTCGCGGCCGTGATGCAGTCGTTCGGCGGGCAGGACGTTTACCCGTCGAAGGAGGAGAAGGCGGCGCACCTGCTGTATTTCCTCGTCAAGAACCATTCGTTCGTGGACGGCAACAAGCGCATCGCCGCGACGCTCTTCCTATGGTTCCTCGAGAAGAACCGCCTCATGTTCCGCGAGGACGGGACGCGGCGCATCGCGGAGAACGCGCTTGTCGCCATCACCCTGATGATCGCGGAGAGCAAGCCCGCCGAGAAAGAAACCATTTGCCAGCTGGTCACGCACCTGATCGCGTGACGGAGGATTGATTGCCATGCCAAAGAAGCAAAAGCCGAAACAGAAGATTGATAACGCGGTCGAGCCGCCGAGTTTGTTTGACAACATGGAGATGCTTGCCGCGCCGGCCGTTGCGCCGGAGGTCGCCCCCGCGGAGGACGGCGAGGGCGGCGGTACGGAGGCGCAACCGCTGCACATCCATTCCGGGCATGGGGGCGTGGGGCCGCTGCGGGAGCTTGTCAACGACAACTTCCTCCAGTTCGCGTCCTACACGATCTGCAACCGCGCTATCCCGACGGTCGAGGACGGGCTCAAGCCCGTGCAGCGGCGCATCATGCACTCGCTTTGGGAGAAGGACGACGGGCGTTTCATCAAGGTCGCGAACGTGGTCGGCCACACTATGCAGTACCACCCGCACGGCGACGCGTCCATCGGCGACGCAATCGTGAACCTCGTCAACAAGCGTTACCTCATCGAGGGGCAGGGCAACTACGGTAACCTCTTCACGGGCGACCCCGCCGCCGCCGCGCGCTACATCGAGTGCCGCCTGACCGAGCTGGCGCGTGACGAGATTTTCAACCCCAAGCTCACCGCCTACATCCCGAGCTACGACGGGCGCAACAAGGAGCCCGTCCTGCTGCCCTCCAAGCTGCCGCTCCTGCTGATGCTCGGCGCGGACGGTATCGCCGTCGGGCTCGCGACCTCCATCCTGCCGCACAACTTCATCGAGCTGCTCAAAGCCCAGGTCGCCATCATCCAAGGCAAGAACCCCCGCAGGCTCTACCCCGACTTCCAGACCGGCGGCACCATCGACGTCAAGGACTACGCCGACGGCATCGGCAAGATCAAAATCCGCGCCGTCATCGAGCCGCGCCAGAGCAACAAGCTCGCCATCACCGCGCTGCCGTGGGGCAAGACCACCGAATCGCTCATCGGCGACATCGAGGAGGCCATCAAGAAAAAGAAAGTCCCCGTCCGCGAGATCAACGACTACACCGCCGAGAAGGTCGAGATCGAGCTCATCCTCTCCACCGGCGCCACGCAGGAGCAGGCCACCAAGGCCCTCTACGCCTTCACCGCCTGCGAGACCACCGTCTCCAGCCGCCCCGTCATGCTCCACCGCAACCGCCCCACCGAGATGACCGTCTCCGAGCTCCTGCGCGCCAACACCGAACAGCTCCTCCACCTCCTCAAACGCGAACTCGAGATACGCCTCGCCGAACTCGACGACCTCTTCCACGACAAGACCCTCGAGCAGATATTCATCGAGAACCGCATCTACAAACGCATCGAAGAGCAGACCACCTACGAGGCCGTCCAGCAGGCCGTCCTCGACGGCTTCAAGCCCCACCGCAAACTCCTCCGCCGCGACATCACCCCCGACGACGTCGAAAAGCTCCTGCAAATCCGCATCCGCCGCATCTCCCGCTACGACATCGAGAAAAACCGCCAAGAGATACAAGGCATCCTCAAAGAAGAGCGCGACACCCGCCACAACCTCAAACACCTCAGTGACCACGCCATCGCCTACCTCAACGCCCTCATCGACAAGCACAAGAAACGCTACCCCCGCCTCACCAAAATCAACGACGACGCCTTCGAGGAAATCGAAGTCCGCGAGCTCACCGCCTCCGAGCTCACCATCAAAATCGACCGCGACAACGGCTACCTCGGCACCGACATCCGCGGCGGCGAAGAGCTCTTCAAATGCTCCTCCCTCGACAAGCTCCTCATCGTCTGGCGCGACGGCCGCTACAAGATGCTCCCGCCCCCCGACAAATGCTTCGTGGACAAAAACTACATCTACTGCCGCCTCTACGACCGCGACAAAGAGTTCACCGCCATCTACACCGAACCCCACTACGGCTTCACCTACATCAAACGCTTCAGCTTCGGCGGCCTCATCCAGAACAAAGACTACCGCCTCGCGCCCGAGAAGAGCGACCTGCTCCTGCTCGAAGAGGGGACGCCCGAATCCGTCTTTGTCAAATACAAGCCCGCCAAGAGCCAGCGCATCCACCAGCAGGAATTCACCCCCTCCGACGTGCTGGTGAAAGGCGTCAGCGCGCGCGGCATCCAGATGACCTCCAAAGACATCTCCCGCCTCACCACCAAGAAACCCTCCTGGTGGAACGACGACGAGGCGCCCCCCAAAGGCGTGTTCACATAGGCGGTTCCCTTAGCCCCTGCCCTATCTCTTTATCATCCCGATTTCGCGGGCGTAAGCGAACATACCCCCTGCCTCGACCACGGGCGCGACCGCCCCGACGGGCTTGAGCGCGAACACCGCGCCATCCGACAGGCGCGTGACGGTACTTGCGGCGATGTCCACCTCCGCCTCGTCGCCGGTCTTGAATTCGCCGCACAGGCGCGCCTCCGACTCCAACGGGAACACCTCGCCCGTGGCGACGGCGTTGCGGAAGAAGATGCGTGCGTAACTCTGCGCCACAACCGCCTTCGCGCCAGCCGCGCCCAGCGCGATGGGAGCGTGCTCACGCGACGACCCGCAACCGAAGTTGCGCCCGCCGATGACGATCGGGTACGGCGTCGTGCCGTCCGCGTTCGCCGCAAACTTCGGAAAGCCCTCCGGCAGCCCCGCCAGCGCGTAAGAGCCGAGCTTGCGGTACTCCTCGGGTATCGTCGGCACGAGGTTCAGGTAACACGCGGGGATTAACAGGTCCGTGTCGATGTTGTCCTCCAGCACATACACGGGTCCGCGGATAACAGTTGGTTTAGACATTTTCATTTCTCCTTTTTTCAACGGGTTCACTTTTTTCGAAATTTATAGACATCTTTCAGCACGATGTTATCAGGAACGCCAAGCGCGTGCCTTTTTTGCGTAAATTCTTCCTGTGTTAGATGTCCATATACTTCTGGGATGCTTGTGTCAAGAATCCAATAATCGAAAACATCATGAGCCGGTTGCATATACGTGCTATTGGGATCATCTGGGTAGCGTCGCTCCAATTCATTTCGCTTGGCGATAATAAACCGCTTGTCATGTCCAATTTCCACAACTTTTGTTGGGATGTGAGGTGTGGTATCATTCCAGATTCTAGTTGGAGGTACGACTATTATCTGATGTACCGAGGAACGGAAAAGTAAATAACCCCCGCAAAGCTCCGCTTCAAAATCATCAGTGCCAGGACCAACGTTTGCACACATGATAAACATGAAAGCGATTCCTATACACAACAAGGCAAATCCAACGCCCAAACACCCGATGATGCTTGTAATGCCATCATGTGTTTTCTTTTGTTGGTCTTTTTCCTCAGTCATTCTAAACTCCTTTCCCGTATGTGTCCCGTGGTGTAATGCGATAGCTCCGCCTTCATAAACTCACGCTTCGCCTCCTGCGTTCCTTTCAAATCGTCTCATCGTCCTTGGGTTCGAGGAAATAATCAACCTGCCGCTGGACGTTCCCGCCCGTGAGCGACTTGCGGCGGGCAAGGCACTCTTTCGCCTCGTGAAGGATTGTTCTGATCTTTTCCTCCAGCAACGCCTTCGGGGGAAGGTTCGTCCAGTATTCCGCGACGGCAATCCCCGCCTTGTCCATCTCCAGCAGTTCAATCTGATTCCGGCTGGCTTGGGTACATAAGATCAACCCGATAGGTTCATTTTCACCTTCTTGGCGTTCGTATCGGTTCAGCCATTTCAGGTAGAACTCCATTTGCCCTTTATACTGCGGGATGAACTTGCCGACCTTTAACTCCACCGCCACGAGGCGTTTTAACAGGCGGTGGTAGAAGAGCAAATCGAGCGTGAAGTCCTCGTCGTCCATCGTCATGCGCTTCTGCCGCTCCACGAACGTGACCCCGTGACCAAACTCAAGGATGAAACGCTCGAGTTCCGTCAAGATGGCTTTCTCCAAATCCGCCTCAAGGAAATTCTCTTTCAGCCCCAGAACGTCCAGCAGGTACGGGTCTTTGAACACGTTGAACGGGACGACGGATTTCTCCGTCAGCGAGGCATTGGCAATCTCCTGCCGCTCGTAGGCTTTGCGGGAGATTTGGCGACGCAATTCAAGTTTCCCCAAATGCCGAGCCGCCGCATCGTTGGCATAATACAACCTCGCCTCGTGCGACGGAAGCGGCAACAACTCAATAAAATGCGACCAACTCAATTGTGTCGCCAGCGGCGACACAATCTCTATATCTGTAAACTCCTCCGCGAACTGAACCATGCGTCGCAGGTTTCGCAACTCAAAACTCTTACCATACCGTTCAACCAATTGTTGCGCCAGTAGCGCAACAATTCGTTTGCCATACTCCCCTCGCCCGCCGCCAAGCACGACCGTATTGATGTGCCGCCCGATTTCCCAATACATCAGCGTCACCTCGCGGTTGGCGTATGCCCCCGCGCGGGACTTGCGAGTCTCGATGATTCCCGCGATGCTCGCGAACAGCGAACGTTCGTCTATCTGCACATCGACCACCCCGGTAATCTCTTTCTTTCTCTTGCTCATTATCTGCCTCGTCATTCAAAAACTCAAATACCCCTCGGTTCGATGATATGCCCCGTCAATGGTGATCGGCTCATACTGTGACGGTGATGATCTGTTTAATTCCTTTGACGAACGAACCGTAAGGTGGCGGGTTGCTTCCCTTTTTCATATCATCTGATTTAGACATCGGGATTCCTCACGCAGGGCGTTACCTTCGATGAAACGGCGGAAAATTTTGGCGACACCCCCGAAAACCTGACTGGAGCGGACGGCGTTTGCCGTGCTGACGAGCGTCGCCAAATCGGAGAACGGGACGCCTATGATGGTTAGGTTTTCTCGGTCTATGGGGATGGGGATGTCGCAGAGTTGGTCGTAGTTCATTTTTTAGTGTTTTCTTTTTTCTGTAACCCATACCAAAATTGTAGTTGGCAATAGTTTTTATCGCTGCTAACACTTGATTATTGCTGGAGAAAATCATGTATGTTCTCATTGACATACTGGACGAAATATTCAAGAACTCGATTCATGATGGCTTTATCTTTTACAAAAACATAAAATGCGACATCGCCACACAGTAACTTATAATCACGAGGGGGCAGCAATTCTTTCAGTTTATAAGCTTTCTTTGTCCCATTTTCGTTTTTATAGATATATAATTCTGAAATATCATAAAAATTATTTTGTTTGTGAGGGATTGCTAATTCGCCTTTGCGAATGGATAATTTTTCTTCTATATGTGTTTGTAAAGAACTTCTCGCTTCGTCATTTTGAACAAACTTGGGCACTTTATCTCGATTAATATCAGAAAATCGCTTTAAAAACTGATTATAATCAAACAATGTTTTCCAACTCGTCTTCAAAAAAGTTCTGTCCGTTAACTGGTTTAGTAATATTGGCGTGGTTGCATGAATATTCTCGTCTTTTGACCGACATAAATTAGTTGCTCTTTGTATGTAATAGTACACATCATTATCTGTAACTTTTTTATCTGCTATTGCCTCACAGCTAAATAATTCTTTTTTGTTTACAGCCTCTGGATACAAAGAAGGGTTGCTAAATAAATTATTCTCCTCTTGGTATAAAGAGAATAAGTGTGATAGACACTGAGCATATAAGTAATCAGTATAAACAACGATGTGATGATTACATACCCACATATAAAGACTATCTCTACAATCAATCAGTTTTTTTAATGAAGATAAAGCTCCTATTTTAAAACAAACATGCTTTGTTTCGGATATAGCTAAAAATGACAAAATTCTTTGTTTATCAATAAATCCGCCAACATTTCCTGTCATATAGTTGTCTCTCATCAAATAGTCCATTTTATCAACATCAAACGTTCCGTTTATCAATTCAATAATAATATTTCTATCCCAAAAGTTTCTCCAACTCTTGGCTTCGCGACCACAATACTTTGTTCCTGTAATTATTCTACAAATAAAATCCAAGTCTAATTGAATTCTCGGATTTTTTAGGCTAGAAAAAATCGAATTCAACTGCTCTCGGAAATTCTTCGCAATCACATAACATGACATCAACTCGTGTGCAGAACCTTTTTCCGTTGACGCTTTATCGACTCCAAAGGTCGATAAATTAGTTTCAATCTCTTCCTTCACATAAAACTTTTCTCCAATGTGTGATAATGGGGCATGTCCAACATCGTGTAGAAGGGCAGCGTATTGCAAGTGCATTTGGAGAAAAAGCAAGCGGTCTTCAATACTATGTTCCCTTAAGAAGTCAGAGTGTCCAAGTATATGCTCCTCGATATTTGATTTTAACTCTTTGGAAATATGGCAATAAGCGTCATTTGCCAACTTCATTACCCCTAATGAATGTTCAAATCTTGTGTGATTTGCAGACGGGAAAAGATGCCGTGCTGTCAGCTGACCAATGAACTTTAATCTTTGAAAAGATGCAGTATCGATAATTGATTCCACGTCTTGATCTATTTCAACATAACCATGTACAAGGTCAAAAATAATTTTTATTTTGTTTTCCACAACAGAAACCCCATCTTTCCTTTTCTCTACCCCCGTCAGTAGTTTTACCCCCTCCTGTTCGTCCGACTTTCTCACATTTAAGGTGTTATCCTCAATGAAACGTCGGCGAAGGTCGAAGTCGGCATCCTGAGGATGGTGAACATTTACACAGATGATATCGCCTCGGCGGCGGATGTGTCAATCAAGAGTCCAAGCAGTGAATTCGTTTTGAGATTCGCTGGTTCGCGATTCTGGTTCTGTTCTTGCGGTGACATAAGTTCCCCTTTCTTAAAAAAGATTCATCTGAAAAAACATTCTAAAATTATGGATTAAAGCGTTTCTAAAAGCAAGCAAGGAATGTGGGGCAACCTTAATCCCTCGGGGCGGCGATACGCCCTTCCTGCGCACGTCCCATAGTGCGACGTGATAACCCCCATTTTCAACCTCACGTTTCGCCATACGTTGCTCTCCCGCGTTCTTTTCAAAACGTCTCGTCATCTTTGGATTCGGTATCCCTGCGGGATGTCGGGACGCTGGATTTGTTTTTTTGGTTGACCTCCACCCATTCGGCACGGATGGCTGTGAGCGCACAAAAATCATTTGAACTCGATATGCTCATTGTGTTTTATCCTTCCCCAACAGCCAGTCCGCCACGTTCAGTTTGCGGATGCCGTCATAGACGGGGTTGAAGTCGATGTCGGTGGTTAGCAGGTACTTCGGGTTGGAGTCCCGGATCGCCCTCAGCGGCGCAAGTTCGCGCTCCAAGGTTTTCGGGTCGATCGTCGAAAACGCCACTTGGAAATAGGCGACATTCCTGTCGTGGTCAATGACCACGAAATCAATTTCCTGCCCGTTCCATTTGCCGACGTGGACGTTGACGTAGCGCCGCCGCAGTTCAAGGTACACCATGTTCTCAAGCAGATGCCCCAGATCCGCAGACTTGCCCTTTGCCAGGCGCACCTTGCGGAACCCCGTGTCCGACAGGTAATATTTGTCGAGCGTGCGCAACAAGCCCTTGCCCTTCAAATCGTAGCGAGACACCTTGTAAAACAGGTACGACTCGGTCAAATAGTCGAGGTACTGGCTCACCGTCTTGTTGTCGATGGGCATATTTTCAGCCTTGAACGCCTTGGCAATCGAACTGGGCGAAACCAGCGAGCCGATGGAATCCATCAGGAAATCAACCAGTTTCCGAAATGAAGCCTGTGCGTAAATTTCATGCCGCTGGAAGATGTCCTTTTCAATGATGGTGTCCAGAACGGATTGCAGAAACCCTTTGCTTTGCTCTTGGTCGTCGGCGCCCAAACCAACGGCGTAAGGCATCCCGCCGTCGTACTGGAAATCGAACATGCGCTCGTTCATGACCATTCCGACGGGAAGGACACCGCCTTTCGCTAAATTCCCAAAACTTTCTTTTTTTGAAAGTTTTAGGAATTTAGCCTTGGCGTCATCGTCAGGGCTAATTTGTTGCGGTTCGCCATAGAGGCGTTGAAATTCGTCATACTCGCTGTACGAGAAGGGCAGGACTTCGGTCGGGATGTACCGCCCCGTCAACAGCGTCGCTAATTCGCCGGAAAGCAGGTGGGCGTTGGAGCCGGTGATGTACACATCGCAATTCGGCTTGATGTACAGGCTGTCCACGAGACGCTGGAAGTCCGCAACATTTTGAACCTCGTCGAGGAAGATGTAATTCATCTTATCGGCGACGAGCCTGTTTTTGATGTGGGTGTGAACCTGGAAAATGTCGCCCAGCGCCAGCGTCTCCAAATCCTCAAAATTATAAAACTGGATTTGCTTGCGCGTCACGCCCTTTTGACGCAACTCGTCCGCGAACATCTGCAAGAGCGTGGACTTCCCCGCGCGACGCACCCCCGTGATGACCTTGATGACGTCCCTGTCCTTCAGGTCGCGGAGCCGTTGCATATACCGTCTGCGCTCGACAAGCCGTTTCGCTTTCATGGCGTGGGGGTTCCTTCCCTAATTTTCTGTTTTCTGTTTCGCACATTCGTCATGCCCTATCCTCCAAAACAGTTTCACACAGTATGCCACATCACCCGCCACATGGCAAACCAAAACGGTAACGCACGGCATCCTCGTTTTGCGATGCCCTTCCCTTCGTTGGATATTGGACATTCCGTCTTTGTTATCTACCCCGAAATACGTTTTGTTTTTTACATACTGGAAGTGTTTGTTTGTAGTGTTTTTTATCGGTTTTCTGTTTGCGGAGGCTATGCCCCAATTGCTATACTCCCTACATGGATACAATCAAGAAAATGGTAGTCGGAATTGTTCCGGCATGTGTCGCGCTGTTGGCGGCGGACACGTGTCTGGCTTCGGAGATATTCATTGACGTGCCCGAGATTGTCCCGGTCATGGCGCGGTTGAAGAAGGGCGAGATGTCGCGGGAGGAGGCTGTCCGCACGCTGGCGGCCGTGGCGAACGGGTACAGGGAAGCCATGGAGGAAAGCCTTTCGCCTATCGCCGGAAAAGGGCGGTGGGACGAACGCGCCATGTATTGCGGTACCGTGCTGGCGGCGATAAGCAGGCTCAAGGACAAAGCCTCGCTTCCGTTTTTTGAGGAGATGTCGCTCGCCATTTACGAGGACACTCGCAAGACGGCGATTGCGGGGTACATTGAGGTCGCCGAGCCTGTGGACGCGCTCCCGTTCATCGAACGGATTGAGCGGGATTGGCGTTACACCGAGCGCGACCGCGAGGCCGCATACCATCAACTGGCCAAATTCTTCATGGACTACAAGGCATGGAAACGGGAGCAGGAGAATTGGGGGCGGCGCGTGTCGCCCACTTCCCCCTATCCCGAACTTGCCAAGGCGGACAAGGGGAAGGTCTTCACCTTCATGCTGGAAAGGTTGCAGACAGAGCAGAACTCGGGCATCGCGCAGACGTTGGACAAACTGCTCGCGAGGCTGCTCTCCGGTTACGCGTCCAGCGTCCAGCGGGCGCAGGTCGCGGAAAGGTTTGACGACGGGAATTACGGTAGTTATTGGCTGGACGCCAGGACGGCTGTCGCCAAGACGCCGGAAAGGAGGCGCAAGGATTTTCGCGCGAAGGGCGAACTCCTCGAAGGGCGGGACGCGCGGGTATGGCAGAAACAAAAACCACCATTGCCCGACGACCCGGCCGCGCTGGCGGAACTTGCGCGGAAGGAGGCGGATGTTTGGGTGCGCCGCGCGGTGGTGCCAAAACTCGCTGACCAAGCGCTTTTGATGGCGTTGGCGGAAAACGACCCTGACCACGAGGTGCGCCGGCTGGCCGTCCTCCATCTCGCCGACCAAGCGTCCCTTGCGCGCATCGCGACGAATGACACCTACACATTGGCGATGCGCTGGGCCGCGGTGTCCCAGTTGGACGACCAGGCGCTGCTTGCGGAAATCGCCCAAAGCGACGCGGACGCGAATTTGCGTTGCGAGGCGATTTCCAGACTCGCCGACCAGCCGCTCCTTGCGCGCATCGTGCGGGATCGCGGCGAGGACAAGAGAACACGCCAATTGGCGATGCACGCGCTCACCGACCAAACGCTTTTAATGGAATTCGCAAGGAACGGCAATGAGAAATGGGAACGCCACGCAGCGGTGTATAAAATCAGCGACCTGTCATGCCTTGCTGAAATCGCAAGGGACAGTCAGGATGGTTTTATGCGCCAAGTCGCGGTGGACAAGATCAACGACCAGACGCTCCTTGAAGAGATTGCAAGAATCGCGAACAGGGACGATTGGGATTGGGCGCGTTGGAAAGCCATCGGCAAACTCACAAACCAAACGCTTCTCGCCGAACTCGCGGCAAACGACGGCGATGTTCGGGCGCGTTGCGCGGCAATCCGCAAACTGACAGACCGAACACTCCTTCAAGGTCTTGCGAAGAATGACAAAGAACCGGACGTGCGCAAGGAGGCGGCAAGCAAACTCAAGGGCTTGACGCTTTTCCCCGAGTTCGGATTCACGCCAAACGCGCACGATGCCAACGTGCGCCAGGCGGCGGTCCAAAAAATGACCGATCAGGCCCTCATCGCGAAAATCGCCCAAAAAGACACGGACATGGGAGTGCGCAGGACGGCGGTGGCAAGACTGACCGACCAAGCCCTGCTTGCCAAAATCGCGCAGAATGACAAGGGCGAACATGTGCGTGGCGCGGCGGTGGAAAGGCTGGACAACCAAACCCTCCTTGAAAAAATCGCCCAAACGGACAAGCATGAGAGTGTGCGCCGTGAGGCGGTCAAAAAATTGACCAACCAAACCCTCATCGCGGAAATCGCGGAAAACGACAAGCACGAATGGGTGCGCGGTGACGCGATGCGGATGCTGGAGGACCAAGCCGCCATCGCGTGGATCGCAAAAAGCAGCGCGAATGAGCGTGTGCGCGTCAAGGCAATAGAACGGTTGACCGACCCAGCCATCCTTGCCGACTTTGCGCAAAACGCCCAAACCGATTGGGAACGCACCACGGCAAGGAATCAAATCTATTGGATGACCTGCACATTAGACGACACCGCCCGCCTTAAAAAACTCGCGAGGAATGCCGACGCGAAAGTCTCCGGGGAGGCAAAAGCACGGCTCAAGGAATTGGAATGGCGTGACAGACCTGAAAACCAAACAAACGCCGCGCAAGATAACGCAGACCCGTGGCCGCGCCAAACGGCGGTGTATCGGTTGACCGACCAGACACGCTTGGGCGAAATCGCAACCACGGACGACGACCGCTTCGTGCGCCTTGCCGCAACCTACAAACTCCGCGACCAGAAAATCCTCGAAACATTGGCCGTCCACGACAGCGACTACTTTGTGCGTCTGGCGGCTGTATCCCAACTCACGGATCAGGCACTCCTCATGCAAATCGGGAAAAGTTCCAAAGACGAGGCCATGCTGAAGACCCTCCTTCCGCGCGTCAACGCCACCCATCAAACCTTCTTTGCGGAAATCGCAAGGCTCAACGCGCATCACAGCACCATGGACCTTGCGATATCCAGAATCACAGACCTGGCGCTTCTTGCCGAAATCGCAAACGACGATCCCCCAAACGATCACTGGTCCAAGGAAAAGGCGAGACATCGGTTAAAAATGTTGAAAGCGCAAAATAGCGGCATCCAATAGATTTGTTCCCAAACCATTGACTTGATGTTGTCATATATGGAGTGCGGCGGGGTTCCGCTTCGGGGCGCATACAGCCGCTATTGCAATATAGTGTCTATCAATAACATTGACACAGTTGGACATCTCAATGGCAAGCGTCGTAGAGACGGATGATTATCCGTCTCCGCAGGGCAATGACACGGGGAGACGGATAATCATCCGTCTCTACGCATTATCCCAAAAAAGCGCACTCCATATTGCATACCTCTCATCAAACGGCCATGTGGCAATGGCGTGCATGAATGGCGGGTGACAGGGTTTTAGAGCAGGTCTAATAAATTGCCGCGAAACCGTATTCTGGTTATTGCGTCTATAGGCTTGTTATCCGCCCGCCAATCTGTTATCGTTTTCAACGTGTTACGAAATGGAGGTTTGACCCATGAATTTCAGATTGCTTCTTGTTGTGCTTGCCGCGCGGTGTGCGTGCGCGGCCGTTGCGGCGGAGATGCCGGCGGAGGTGGCGGCGGAGTATGCGGAGACGCAGCGGGCGATCGCGGAGTCGCGCGCGTGGAACGTGGCGCGGCTGGCGCGGGAGTCGGCGACGCCGGAGGCGATGCTGTGCGCGGCGGAGCGGTGGCCGTCGGTGGTCATCCTGAAGCGCACGCAGGCGCTGGCGGCGCACCTCGGGCGCGAGGGCGTGGACGTGGGCGGGGCCGTGAAGAAACTCGCGGCGTTCGTGGCGTCGCCCGTCACGCCGGAGGAGGACAGGGCGCGTTTCGCGGAGATCGCGGCGGTGCGCCGTGCGCTGGCGTTCAAGAACCCGCTGCTGAGTTTCGACCGCATCGTGTTCCTGAAGCATGACCGCATGACGCGCGGTGAGTTGCACATGTGCGACCAGTATCTGGGCTTCAACCAGAAGAAGGGCGGGGGCGTGTTCGTGCTGGAGGGGGCGTTCGGCGATGCGCCGTCGGTGCGGCCGCTGCTGGCGGAGCCTGTGGCGAAGGGGCGGCTCGCGGGCAGGGCGCTCGGCGATGAGGGGTCGTTCGTGGGGCTGTGCCTGGACTATGACGCGTCGCGGCTGGCGTTCGCGTACACGGAGGCGGAGTGGGGCGTGCCGGAGGATGGCTGGGACTGGAAGGATCAGCCGGGGGGCGTGCAGAAAGTCGGCGGCCAGCCCAATCACGCGAAGCATTATTACTGGAAGCCGGAGGGCGCGTTCCACATTTTCAGCGTGGGCGCGGACGGCAAGAACCTCGTGCAACTGACGGACGGGATGTGGAACGACACGCACCCGTGCTTCCTGCCGAACGGGCGCATCGTGTTCGTGTCGGAGCGGCAGGCGGGGCAGACGCGGTGCAGCGCGCGCGCGTTGCCGTGCACCACGCTGCACTGCATGATGGCGGACGGCAGCGACCTCGTGAAGATGAGTTACCACGAGACGACGGAGTGGCACCCGAGCGTGGACAACGCGGGCATGATCGTCTATACGCGCTGGGACTACGTGGACCGCGACTCCGACGTGGCGCATCACCCGTGGCTGTGTTTCCCCGACGGGCGTAACCCGCAGTCGTTCCACGGCAATTACCCGCGCATCCGCGAGTCGCGCCCGTGGATGGAGATGTCCATCCGCGCCATCCCCGGCTCGCCGCTCTACATGGCCACCACCGGCATCCACCACGGCGAGGCCTACGGCTCAATCGTCACCATCGACCCGCGCATCGACGACGACCACTCGACCGGCCAGGTCAGGCGCGTCACGCCCGAGCATTTCTTCCCCGAGTCCGAGGACCTGCCCGGCCACCCCATGAAGCGCGGCACCATGACGCGCCACGCCGACTCCACCGCGCACCTCGACCCGTTCGGTGCGCCGTGGCCGCTCTCGGAGACGCACTTCCTCGCGGTGTACAGCCGCGGCAAGAAGGAACCCTACGGCATCTACCTCTGCGACATCTTCGGCAACCGCGAACTGCTCTACCGCGACAACGCAATCAGTTGCCTCGACCCCATCCCGTTCGCCCCGCGCGCCCGCCCGCCTATCCTCGAGAGCCACTCGAAACTGATGGCCGCCGACCGCGCGCCCGGCGAGCCGCGCCCGCTCATGGGCGAGGTCGCGCTCATGGACGTGTACGAGAGTCAGGAGCCGTGGCCCGAGGGCGCCGCCATCCGCTCCCTGCGCGTCGTGACCGTGTTCCCGAAAGACACCTTCGCGCAGGACGACCCCAAGGTCGGCATAGCCGAGCAGTCGCTCGCGCGCGGCGTGCTGGGAACCGTCCCCGTCGAAGCCGACGGCAGCGCGTACTTCACCCTGCCCACAGGGTGCGAGGTTTATTTTCAGGCGCTGGACGAAAACGGCCTTGCGGTGCAGACCATGCGCTCCGGCACCTACGTTCAGCCCGGCGAGCGCCTGACGTGCGTCGGGTGCCACGAGAGCAAGAAGACCTCCTCCGGCTCGCGCCGCGACGGCAAGATCCCGCTGGCCCTCGCGCGCGCACCCTCGCAGTTGCAGCCCGACGCCGAGGGTTCCTACCCCCTCACCTTCCCGCGCCTCGTGCAGCCCGTCCTCGACAAGCACTGCGTGGAGTGCCATGTCAAAGAGACCGCCGACCGCAAGGCCAAGAAGCCCGACGCGAAAGGCCCGCCCGACCTGCGCGGCGACGTGTTCGGCAAGTGGGGCTGGTCGGAGGCCTACCGCTCGCTCACCGTCAACCACGCCAAGCCCGACAGCATGGCGTGGGGCATGTGCGGCGGCAACGGCGTGGTGCAGTCGCACAACGAGCCGCAATACTCCGTCCCCGGTCAGGTCGGCGCGCGCGTCACCAAGCTCTACGCGCTGCTCTCCAAAGGGCACGGCGGCGTGAAGCTCACCCCCGAGGAGATGCGCCGCATCACCTGCTGGCTCGACTGCAACAGCGTCTTCTACGGCGACTACTACGAGATGGGCAAGCAGGCCAAGGGCGAGGTCGTCTGGTCCAAGCTCGGCGTCCCCGAAGCGTTCAGGACGGCGCGGTGAAAGAAAACGCAGATGATGGACGCAGTGGACAAAATGGGCGTAGCGGACGATATGGACAACAGCCGTGTCTATTCTGTTCATCTTGCCCACCCCGTCCACTTCGCCCACCCCGTCCACCCTTTAACCCCTAACCCTTAACCCCTTCTCACCATGAACTTCTGGAAAGACACATCGTACCCGATCATCCTCTCCTGCGCGCGCGGGATGGTGCCGCAGACCGTGGGCGAGCTCACGCGCATGGGCTACGCCATCGTTGACGCCACCGACAACATCGCCGTCGTGCGCGGCAATATGCGCGACGTGATGCGCCTGAACCTCCAGCTGCGCACCGCGCACCGCGTCCTCGTGCCGCTGCTCCGCGCCGAGTGCCGCCACCTGCGCGAGCTCTACGACGCGGCCTACAGCATCGAGTGGGAAAACCTCTTCGACGCGGACGGCTATTTCATGGTCAACTCCATCGTCAACAACGACACCGTGCGCGACACCCGCATGCCGTCACTGAAAACCAAGGACGCCGTCGCCGACCGTATGCGCAACTTCTGCGGCGGCCGCCCGGACTCGGGGCACGAGACGCACGGCGCGGCGGTGTTCCTCTACTGGCAGGGCTCGGAGGCCACGTTCTTCATCGACACCACGGGCGAGCCGCTCTCGCGCCGCGGCTACCGCAAGCTCCCGGGCGCGGCCCCGATGCAGGAGACCCTCGCGGCGGGGTGCGTGCTGGCCTCGGGCTGGGATCCCGCGACGCCGTTCGTCCTGCCCATGTGCGGCAGCGGCACCCCGGCCATCGAGGCCGCGCTCATCGCGCTCAACCGCGCGCCCGGCAGCTTCAAGAGCCACTTCGCGTTCATGGCGCTGAAGGGCTACCGCATCACCATCCCCGGCGAGCGCGCCGGAACGAGCGTGCGCCAGCGCTTCGGCGCGTCGCCCGAGCAGATATGGAAAGAGATGGTGCTGACCGCCCGCGAGCAGGAACGCAAGGAGGGCATGCCGCCCATCATCGCCACCGACATCAGCGAGGAGGCCATCGAGACCGCGCACATGAACGCCATCGCCGCAGGCGTCGCCGAGCACATCACGTTCTACGAGTGCGACTTCGCGGAGACGAAGATGCCGCCCGCGCCGGGCGTCGTATTCCTCAACCCCGAATACGGCGAGCGGCTTGGCGCGGACATGGACCTCGAGCCCGTCTATAGCCGCATCGGCGACTTCTTCAAGCAGAAATGCACGGGCTACACCGGGTGCGTGTTCACGGGCAACATGGAGATGTCGCGCAAGATCGGCCTGCGGTCACTGAAGCGCATCCCCTTTTTCAACGGCCCGCTCGACTGCCGCCTCATCATCTTCGACCTCTACGAAGGGACAGAAAACCCATGAACGCAATCTCCGTGACAATCCACGGGCAGGCGCCCGTCATGGTCTCCTCCGGGACGCTCCTGCGCGACGTGCTGCCCACCGTCAACAAAGACGGCCTGCCCGTCGTCGGCGCGATCGTCAACAACATGGTGCAGTCGCTGTGCATACCGCTCATGGCCGACGTCACCGTCAAGCCCCTGACCGCCACCGACGAGCACGGCTGGAACGTTTACCGCGCCTCCTGCTGCTTCCTCATGGCCAAGGCCGCGCACGAGCTGTTCCCCGACCTCGAATGCCGCGTGCGCAACTCCGTCGGCCCGGGCCTCTACTGCACCGTCGCCTGGCCCGACCTCCGCGAGGACGCCCTCGCCGACAACGTCGCCCGCCTCAAGGCCGCCATGCAGGAGATGGTGCGCCAAGACCTCGCCATCACCTACGAGCTCGTCACCTACGAGGCCGCCGTCAACCGCTTCCGCGACGCGCACCAGACCGACAAGCTCAACCTCCTCGCCCACCGCAACCCCCCCGCCGTCTCCCTCACCTGCTGCGGCGACTACCGCGACATCAGCCAGACCGCCCTCGTGCCGCGCACCGGCATCCTCAAGCGCTTCGACCTCGTGCCGCACGCCGAAGGCTTCGTGCTGAACATCCCCTCCTCCGCGAACCCCGGCGAACTGCTCCCCCTCCCCCCCGGCGAGCACCTCTTCGAGGTTTACCGCGAGCACATCGAGTGGGGCAAGATCGTCGGCGTCACCACCGTCGGCCAGCTCAACCAGACCATCCTCGAGAAACGCGCCGCCGACTTCGTGCAGACCATCGAGGCCCTCCACAACAAGAAGCTCGACCGCATCGCCGACCGCATCACCCAGCGCCGCCCCCCCGTGCGCCTCGTGCTGATCGCCGGCCCCTCCTCCGCCGGCAAGACCACCACCGCCAAGCGCCTCATCACCCACCTGCGCGTCAACGGCCACAACCCCATCCTCATCTCCACCGACAACTACTTCGTCGGCGACGAACTCAACCCCCGCGACAAAGACGGCAGCCTCGACTACGAGCACATCGAGGCCATGGACCTGCCCCGCCTCAACAGCGACCTCCTGCGCCTCATGGCCGGCGAGGCCGTGCGCATGCGCACCTTCGACTTCAAGCGCAAGCAGGGCCTCGACCAAGACCACGAGACCCGCCTCCCGCCCGACGGCATCATCGTCATGGAAGGCATCCACAGCCTCAATCCCCAGATGTCCGCCGACGTGCCGAAGGCGGCCAAGTTCCTCATCTACGTCAACACCCTCACCCAGCTCGGCATCGACGGCGGCAACCGCATCTCCACCGCCGACACCCGCATCATCCGCCGCATGGTGCGCGACCACCAGTTCCGCAACCGCTCCGCATTCGACACCCTGCGCCTCTGGAAATCCGTCACCCGCGGCGAGCGCCGCTGGATCTACCCCTACCAGCACCACGCCGACGCCGTGTTCAACTCCTCGCTCGACTACGAGCTCGCCGTGCTCAAGCCCATCGCCACGCTCCTGCTCAACCAGATCAAGCCCTGGCACGAGGAATACATCGAGGCCCGCCGCCTCTCCGGCCTGCTGCACAACTTCTCCTCCCTCTCCGCCGACGTCGTCCCCGGCGACTCCATCCTCCGCGAGACCATCGGCAACAGCCTGCTCGAATACTGACCGGCACATGGGGGGCGAATAGAGCCGTTTATTGCGGTGGGCATACTTAATGGGACATCCCATCCTGCGGCTCGCGGTTTGATACATAATGACTGATGTTTGATGAGAAGGACGCTGTTTAGACCTATTGCCAACAGGCATGTGACAACATCAAGTTAAAATGTTATATTTTGAACCTCGGGGCGAGGGGATGCGTTTGATAGGGCATGAGAAAACACTGTTTCATTTTATTGACCGGCATTGCCATGGGCGCACGTGCCCAGGAGGGCGCGGCGGACACGAACCTGCCGCCGATCGTGGTGACGGCGACGGCCATCTCGAAGTATCGCGTGGAGGAGACGGAGGGGGCGCGGATCCCGTTCAAGGCGGAGGAGTCGCCGCAGGTCGTGGACGTGCTGACGGAGGATTTCATCCGCGACCGCAACCCGGCGGACCTGGACAACCTGCTCCTGCTCCAGCCGGGCGTTTACACGGGCGGCAAGACGCTGCTCTCGCGCACGGCGGGGCAATACACCCTGCGCGGGCTGTCGGGCAGCCAGGTGCTGCTGAACGGTACGGTGCCGTTGTCGGCGGGCATGGGGACGTTCATGGACCCCGCGCTGATCGACCATGTGGAGATCCTCAAGGGCCCCGTGGGCGCGGTCTATGGCGGGCAGGGCGGCACGCTGGGGGCTTACGGCGCGGGCGGCTCGATCGTGGTCTATCAGAAGCGTGCGCGGGCCGACGAGACGTTCGGCAGCGCGGAGCTCAGGTCGTCGTTCTCGGAGGGCGGCGGTCAGCGCTACCGTCTGCTGGGCGACGTGAACGGCGCGGTGGCGGGTGACTCATTATGGGCGCGTCTGCCGCTGGGTATCGACATCAGCCGGCCGTTCTGGATGCAGCGCGGCTACGACTGGGGGCAGAGCTACACGCTCGCGCCGTCCATCCGCTGGGAGACCAAGGACTGGCTGCGCATGGGCGTGGATTCGAGCATCAGCCACATTGACCGGCCGGGCTATCAGGGCATCTCGATCTACAAGGGCAAGCCGCGCAAGGACAACGTCATCTGGAACGACTGGGACACCAACCACGCGCTGCCCGGCATGAGGGACAACTACCTCGCCCTCACGATCATGCCGTGGGTCGAGGCGGACGTGACCGAGTCGCTGACCCTGCGCACGGGCGGCGGCATGGCGTGGAACTTCATCGACTACGACCACCTCGGGCCCTCCAGCGGCATCCCGACCGCGCGCACGCCGTATGAGGCCAGCACGGGCGACACCACCGCGCGCGCCTACAACGCCTACCTCCACGCGACCTACAAGCTGGAGACCGGCCCCGTCACGCAGACCATCGTCAGCGGCGTGGACTGGACGCTCCAGGGGCAGCGCGGCAAAAGCTCGTTCCAGGCCGTCGCCGCGCCCAGCTACATCGACCGCAGCACGCTCGCGAAAACCGAGACCGAGGTCCAGCGGATGGGCGTCTTCCTGAACGACGCCCTCGAGTGGGGCGACCTCCGCGCCATGGTCGGCATCCGCTACGGCGGCTACCTCAGCAACGAGGGCAACACGGCCGGAACCTGGTCCCCCCGCGCGGGCGTCTCCTACCTCGTCACGCCGTGGCTCATCCCCTTCGCCAACGTGATGTGGAGTTCCTCGCCCAACTTCGGCAGCCTCGGCGAGGACGGCCGCGAGCTCACCGACTGCTGGACCGCCACCCAGTACGAGGCCGGTCTGCGCGTCGCGCCCGTCAACGACTTCTGGCTCACCGCCTCCGCCTTCCGCATCGAGCAGGACAAGACGCCGCTCAGCACCTCCGGCAGCCCCAACGGTCCCTTCGTCTCCGACGGCGAGACCGTCTCGCAAGGCATCGAGCTCTCCGCCGTCGGCAACATCCGGCGCAACTGGTCCGTCTATGCCGCCTACACCCTCATCGACTTCGAGGACAAGAACAGCGACCAGAAATACGACCGCTTCTCGCCCCACGCCGCCTCCTTCTACACCACCTACAAGCTCGAGGACACATTCCTGAGCGGCACGGTGCTCGGCTTCGGCTGCCGCTACCGCGACGGCTCCGACCAGACCCTGCGCGGGATGTACCAAGGCCCCGACTACCGCATCCGCGCGTTCACCGTCTTCGACGCATCCGTCGAGTGGCCGCTGCCCAAGTCCTGGCACCTCGGCGACGCCTCCCTCTCCTTCGCCGTCAAGAACATCCTCGACCAAGGCTACATCGAGTCCGCCCGCAACATGCAATGCTTCGTCGGCGACCCCCGCACATTCGAGCTCGCCCTGCGCTTCAAGTTCTAAAAAGCGGGTTCAGGAGGGCATCCTGTCCGACACAGGCGAGTGCCCATGAAAAATATGCAAGGGTGTGGCGCGGCAAGCAGGGCGCTAGTGTCCTGTAAAACACAGATTTCACGATGGAGGGCGAGCGTCCTCGCGAGCCGTTAGACGCATTAGCGGAGTAATGCGAACGTGAACACCGCCAGCGCGGCCGTCAGGCCGACAATGAGAAACGCATGGTTAAGGCTGGCGGTCCCGGCGGGCGCGCCCTGTGCGGGCTGCCGTTCAGGGAACAGGCGTTCCGTCCAAGCCCATGCGCCACGTCTGCTGAAAAACCTCGCAAGCGCGACGATCACCAGTATGCTGGGCAAGAAAAGCATAGCCCCTGAATAGTCGTGGAAATACCCCATCGCGAATTGACGCCCGCAGAAGCGCGCGACAATCATGACCGAGACGATGCGCAGAATGTTACAGGTGATTCCAATCGGGACGGAACAGGCGATGAGCGCCCAGCGCTGAAGCCTGTCCTTCTGGAAGAAATGCGCGAATGTCGTGCTGAACGCCACCAGCGACAATGTGATGCGTGCGCCGCTGCACGGGGGGGCAACGGTGAGCGTGAACGGCGTGTCTGACGCCCGCAGGAGCAGATCCGTCCCCGAGCGCACGAGTCCCTCCACGCTGAGACTATTGAAGATGCCCGCCGCCGCCGCCGCCGAGAATGTCCGCAACTGGAGCATGAAAACGTCCAGATAGACACCGATCGGGACAGTAAACAGGAAGAGCCACGCGGGGAACAGCATCAGCCGCCCGACACCCTCACCCCAGTACGCATACGGGACCGCCCATGTCAGCCCGATCAGGGAAAGCTGGCGGATACGCTCATGCCCCCCGTTTGCGCCGACCCACGCCATCGCGAGAAAAAGGACAACCCAGCCGAAGCCGCGCCACGACGGCATCCCCGCCGCCGGCCGGAAATTCCTGCGGCTCTGATAAATGGCAAAAAAGCTGACGAGCGGGGTCCACGCGAACACCGTATCTTCAAGAGGGTCAATGAAACGCGCCACAGCCCACGCGAACACCCCCCGATAGTGGCACCACCCTGCCACGGCAAGGACTGCCAGCAGGGACCAGCGCACGACCACAAAAAGAGCGTTGGACGCCGCCTCGGCCCCCTCCCTTTTCCTTTTTTTCTTCAAGGCAATCCTGGCGCTACTCGTGCGCCTGTTCGGCGATGGCGTCGTCCACCGACATATTGGTGTACACGTCCTGCACGTCGTCGTGGTCTTCGAGCATGGAGACGAATTTGTTGACGGCCTTGGCCACGGAGAGGTCCGAGACCGGCACCAGCTGCACAGCCACCAGGCCGACCTGCGAGTTCTCCTGGTCGAACGCGATGCTGGCCGCCTCCAGCGCGGCGCAGACTTCCGCGAACGCGCTCGGCTGGGTCGTGACGGTGAAGCCGCCCTCCTCCGTAATCATGTCGTCCGCGCCCGCGCCCAGCACGACCTCCATCAGCCCGTCCTCGGTCAGGCCGTCGGTCGCGGGGACCATGATGGTGCCCTTGCGCTCGAAGCCGCGCGAGACCGCGCCCAGGCCCGCGAAGTCGGAGTTGTTCTTCTTGAAGATGTTGCGCACCTCGGCCGCGGCGCGGTTCTTGTTGTCCGTCAGCACTTTCACGACGAGGCCCACGCCGCCCTGCGCGTAACCCTCGTAGGTGATTTCCTCAAGGATGTCCGCCGCCAGCTCGCCCGTGCCCTTTTTGATGGCGCGGTCGATGTTGTCGTTCGGCATGTTCACGGATTTCGCTTTCGCCATGAGCGTGCGCAACGTCGGGTTGTTCCCGGGGTCGCCGCCGCCGGCTTTCGCCACGATCGTCATCTCCTTGGCGATTTTCGAGAACACCTTGCCGCGCTTGGCATCCGCCGCGCCCTTCTTGTGTTTAATGGTTGCCCACTTGCTATGACCGCTCATCGTATCCCTCTTCGTTTCGCGCACCTTGCGGTGCGGCTGTTCTTACACTCCCACCGCGCCTTCGCCGGCCTGCATGGTCTGCCCCAGCAGGCCGTCCGGCGCGTCGCCTTCAAAATCCTGTATCCATCCGTTTTCGAACCCAAGCTCCTCGGCCGCGCCCGTCAGCCGCGCGTACTCGTCCGCGCGGATCCTGCGGCGCCACCCGTCCATCTCCAGCGCGCGGTGCACCGGCGTGTACTGCGCCATCACGCTGACATGCACGCCCGTGCCGATCTCCGCCGCCAGCCACGCGAGGTTCGCGACCGCCTCATCCACGCGCCCCGGCAACGCCAGTATGCGGCAGATCACGCCGCGCACCGCGATGCCCTCCGCGTCCGTCTGCAACGCGCCCAAGCGGTTCCAGAACCACGTGAGCGTCTGCCGCGACGCCTCGACATAATCCCTCGCGCCGGAGCCCTCCGCGGCCGTCTCCGGCGATGCGTAGCGCAGGTCCACCAGCGCCACGTCGATCAGGTCCGCGAACGCATCCAAAACCTTCGGCGACTCAAAACCCGATGTATTATACACAAACGGTAGGGCGTTGCCAACCTGAATCAGCGGCCCGGCCGCTTCTTTTATTTGCGGTAGCCAAGGGGTCGGCGACACGAGGTTCCAGTTGTGGCAGCCCTTCTTGGCAAGCCCCCGGAAAATCTCGCGCAGGCCCTCGGCGGTGAGATCCTCGCCCAGCCCACCCTGGCTCCACGGGTGGTTCTGGCAATACACGCACCGCATCGTGCAATGCGAGAAGAAGACCGTCCCCGACCCGCGCGTGCCGCTGACCGGCGGCTCCTCGCCGAAGTGCGGCCCGTAGCGGAACACGCGCGGCGCGGCGCCCGCCCCGCAATACCCCGTCTGCCCGGCAGCGCGGTCCGTCCCGCACCGCCTCGGGCAGAGTTCGCACGCGCTCAAAAACTTTTCGCTCATTTGCACGGGAATAATGATAGGCGGTTTTTGAGGGGAAGGCAAGCTTTTCGGGATGGGCGGCGCCCCGCGGAACGTTCTGAAAACCTACTTCATTCCGTCGCGGATGCGCGTCATGCGCGCGAGGCTGTCCAGCATCCCGCCCTCGCGGTTGCGCAAGCGCCAGATGTCCGGGAACCTCTCAATGAGGGCATCCATCGCGATCCGCAGGTCACGCAGGAGATCGGGGTCGCATCGTGTCTCATCGCCGAGTAGCAGCAACCCCTTCGCGATAGCCGTGTGCATCATGGAAAAGGCATACTGCGTTTCCAGCTCGAGGATGGATCCGGTGCCGGGGATGGACTCTTCGATATACGCAAGGACTTTTAACGAGTCTTCTAAGGCTTCGACGGTGACCCCTTGCGCGACGGGGCGCGTCATGGGCTTGGTGAAGATGTGGTAGAGTTCCGTGCTGTTGGCGTGGAGGGCGCCGGTGAGGAGGTACATCTTTCCGAGGGCGGAGATTTCCGCGCCCATGCCGCCGGTGAGGTGGATGTCCGATATCTCGTGCCACGGCGCGGCGCGGTTGGTTTCAAGGCACCAGCTGAGCCCCGCCGCGACGGTGAAGCCGGGGAAGCTCAGCCCCAGCGGGTGCCAGTGGCCGCCGTCGCCCCAGTCGCAGACGAGCAGACCGGCGGCGCGGTGCTTCAGGCCGTTCTCGGCGGCGGAGAGGATGTTGGCGAACATATTGCCGGTGCGGCCGCCGAGGCTGTTCCAGGAGGAGGTTCCGGGGCAGACCCAGAAGGGGATGCCGGCGGCGGCGAAGCGCGCGCCGTGCGCATCGAAGGGGTGGTCGGCCTCGTAGCCCCACTCCAGCGCGAGCGCGTCCTTCGGGACCTCGGGGATGAGCTCGGGGTGGTTGTTGATGATGTCGCCCCAGAACGCCATGCGGAAACCGCGCGCGGCGGTCATCTCGTGCAGGCGCAGGAGGAAGTCGAGATAGACGCGGCCTTCGCCCTTCTGCTCGATGGCCTCGCGGGAGCGCCCGTTGCCGCGCAGGTCGAAGGGTTCGTCACACCCGACGTTGAAGAGGCGCGAGGTGAAGTTCGGGAGCAGCTCGTCGTAGAGGCCGTTGAGGAAATCAAACGTGCGCGGGTCGGTGGGGCAGAGGGTGGTGGGCCGTTCCCAGACGCCGCCCCACGGGAGGGGCGCGCCGCCCTGCGGGAGCTCGGCGAGGTGGGCGTACTGCGGCAGTTTCAGCCAGCGTTCCATGTGGCCGAGGGAGTTCTGGTTCGGGGCGAGCTCGATGCAGCGTTCGGCGCAGTGGGCGTCGAGGGCGCGAACCTCCGCCGGGGTGAGCGGCGAGGCGTCCTTCCAGACGTCGCTGTGCTTGGCGTAGGCGAACGTGTGCTCGGTGTAGAGTTGGAGGTGGTTGAACTTCATCTCCGCGAGGCGGTCGATGAGCCACAGGAGGGTCTCCATGGTGGGGACTTTGTCGCGGCTGATGTCGAGCATCACGCCGCGCGTGGGGAAGTCCGGCCAGTCCTCGATGTCGCAGCAGGGGAGCGCGCCGCCCTCAGAGGCCGTGACGATCCGCACGAGGGTCACGGCGGCGTAGAACAGGCCGGCACTGTCGTGGGCCTGCGCGACGATGCCGCCTGGGGCGATTCTCATGCGGTAGGACTGCTCGGGGGCGGAGCAATCCGCAATGCGGAAGTAAACAGGGCCGGGGGCGGCAGAGCGGCGGATCGTGGCGCGGAGGGACTTCTCCAGATACCTGCTCGCCGGAACGGTCATGGCGTAGTCCCCTGCGACGAGGATTTCAGGGCGCTCCGCCAGGGTATATTGGCCGGGACGCTGCGTGACTCGCCGCGGGACTGGGAAGGTGTCCGGGAAAGGGCGCATGGTCAGTCCACGTACAGATCCGGGAGGGGGGCGACGGTCTCGAAGATTTTAGGTGCCTGGCCCGTGGCGGGCTTCGAGCCGGTCATGGTGAACAGCAGGCCGATCCCCGCCACCATGCAGACGAGCAGGACGACGCCCCCGATGATGAACACGGTCCGGTGCTGCTTGAACATCGTGTCGGGGAGCGAGTCGCCGAGCGCGGTCGCTTTCAGGTGGTTGATGCCCTCCATGAACTTCCTCATGCGGTCGTGGCGGCGCTGGGAGGCGACGGCGTTTTTCTCTTCGACCTCCGGGACGGGCCGTTGACTCTGGTGCTTGTCCATGTCGAAGATGCGCCCCTGCGGCCGCCTCTCCGTTTTCCGGCGCGGCACAGGCTCGGCCGCGTCCGCCTGTGACGCGTCAGCGGCGGCCTGCGGCCTGAACAGGTCGGGCTCGCCGGAGGGATCTGCGAACGGCTCTTCCGGCTCCAGCACAAGCACGGGCTTGGGGCGCGCAGTGTCGTCGCGCACGTCCTGCGCGGCGACGGGCGCGTCGTCAAGGGGCGCGGGTTCCGCGAACGCCTCTTCCGCATCCGGCGCGGCGCTCTCGATGGCGCGGACGGACGGGCGGGCGGGCGCCTCGGGGCGTTGCGCGGCGTCCGAGACCGTGCGCGTGAGCGGCGCGTCCGGCGCGGGCGCCTCGGCAGTGTCCTCGAACGCGCGTTTGCCGACGACCGGCGGGCGCTTGCCCGTGTACAGGTCCATGAACTCGCGGATGAGCGGGCCGGGGTCCAGCTCGAGAAATTCCGCGTAGAGCTTGATGAAGCCCCGGCCGTAGATGGGCGCGGCGATGCGGTGGCAGTCCTCGCGCTCCAGATCCTCGATGACCTGCACCTTCATGTGCGTACTCTCCGCGACGGCCGAGAGGCTCAGCCCCTTCTGTTCGCGCGCTGTTTTCAATATCTCGCCAAAAGCCATGGTATCCCTCCTGAAAGCGCAAAAGTATAGCGGAAGTCAAAACGAAAATCAATCCCCATCCGGCGGCTTATAAGATATTCCAATTCCTCTTGAAAAGCATACGCCCTTTAGGATATGATATGACTTTTCAAACAGGAGGGTGTCATGTCTGTTCCATTTAAAGTTGATTTGAGTAATCGTGTGGCGGTGGTCACGGGCGGCGGCGGCGTGCTGTGCGGCGCGTTCGCGAAGGCGCTGGCGGAGTGCGGCGCGGCGGTGGCGGTGGCGGACCTCAAGCTCGAGGCCGCGCAGCGGGTGGTGGACGAGATCGCCGCCAGCGGCGGCAAGGCGCTGGCGGTCGCGTGTAACGTGCTGGACAAGGCGAGCCTCGAAAGCGCGAACGCCGAAATCGAGGCGGCGCTCGGGCCGGTCTCGATCCTCATCAACGGCGCGGGCGGCAACCACCCCAAGGGCACCACCGCCATGGAGTACCTCAACCCCGACGACCTGCTCAACGAGGCCCGCGACTTCGTGACGTTCTACGACCTCGACCCGAAGGGCATCGAGTTCGTGTTCAACCTCAACTTCATCGGCACCCTGCTGCCGACGCAGGCCTTCACGCGGCAGATGGCGCGGAACCGCGCGGGCGTCATCATCAACGTCTCGTCGATGAACGCCTTCCGACCGCTCACGAAGATCCCGGCCTACAGCGCGGCCAAGGCCGCGGTGAGCAACTTCACCCAATGGATGGCGGTGCACCTGTCCAAGGCCGGCATCCGCGTGAACGCCATCGCGCCGGGCTTCTTCCTGACCGACCAGAACCGCGCCCTGCTGACCAACCCCGACGGCTCGCTCACGCCGCGCTCGGACAAGATTCTCGCGCATACGCCCATGGGCAAGTTCGGCGAGCCGGGCGACCTGCTCGGCGCGTTGCTCTGGCTCGTCTCCGACAAGGCCGCCGGGTTCGTCACCGGCGTCGTCGTCCCCGTTGACGGCGGCTTCGCCGCCTACAGCGGGGTCTAGCGTCCTGTAAAACACAGATGCATTTTTAGTCCGCAGCTTCCACAACCTCAATCTCCGGCGAGATGAATTCGCGCAGGCGCGCTTGGATGAAATCCTGCCGCGTGAACGCGGCGGAGGCGCACCCGGCGCACATACCGCGAAACGCGATGGTCACCGTGTCGCCCTCGATGTCGATTAGCTCGATGTCGCCGCCGTCGCGGCGGAGGTGCGGGCGTATCTCGCGCTCGATGATTTCCTCGATCAGCTTCATCTTCTGGATGTTGGAAAGCCTCCTCTGCGGCGGCGCGGCGGCGGACTTTTCCGTACGCGCCTGCCGGACGGCGTCAATCAGGTTCTGCACGGCCTCCCGGCACATTCCGCACCCGCCGCCGGCCTTGCAGTAGTTCGTGACTTTGTCCACGGTGTCCAGACCGTTCTCGGTAGCGACCCTGCGAATCTCGTTCTCCGAGACACCGAAGCAGGTGCACACGATATGATCCTCCAGGTTCTTGACGATGACCTCACCTGTGCGGTAGTTGTGGATGGCCGCCTCGAGCGCCTCGCGCCCCATGACGGAGCAGTGCATCTTCTGGTCAGGCAGCCCGCCGAGGAAATCGGCGATGTCCTTGTTGGTGATGCGCTGCGCCTCCTCGATGGTCTTGCCGATAAGCATCTCCGTGAGCGCGGACGATGACGCGATCGCGCTCGCGCACCCGAACGTCTGGAATTTCACGTCGCAGATGCGCTTGTCCGGCCCGAGCTTGAACATGAGCGTCAACGCATCGCCGCACGCGAGCGATCCGACCGTGCCGGTGCCGTCGGGGTTCTCAATCTTCCCGACGTTCCGCGGGTTCCTGAAATGCTCCATCACTTTCTCGCTGTAATCCCACATGCGGATAATCCTCCGTTTTCCTTGAACCGCAGATAACGCAGATTTCACAGATTGAAAAAATCCTGTAAAATCCTGTTAATCCTGTCTAAAATAAACCTCCGTTTTTATTACACAGAGTTTCACAGAGGAGTCACAGAGGCACACAGAGTTTTGGAAAAAATTCTCTGTGACTCTTTGTGGTATCTCTGTGGTTCTCTGTGCAACATTTATTCGCCCGTTTTCTTTCGCCACAAAGGACGCTATTCTTGTGCCTATCGTGAAAACCATTGCGTCTATTGTGGTGAAAATTCATCCGCATCCCTCATTCCCCTGCCATGGCCTGATTCCTCATTTCAAATTCCTGATTCCTAATTCCCCTAGTAGTACCGCTTGGTGAAATGCGACGGCCTATGCCTATGGATTTTAGCATTCGTTTTTTCGAGTCTCAGGTAATACCATGCGTATCCGAAGTCGGCGTTCGAGAACTGGCTGACGCGGTTGTTGGCGAGGTGCTCCTGATTGCGCTTGATGATGGCATCGCCCGTCTCCTTGACGGCCTCGGCGAGGAGGTCGGCGGCGGACTCAATGCGTTTGCGCTGGATGAGAATCCAGGCGAGCAGGGAGTAGAGGACGTTTTTTTCACTGCGGTAAACCCTGCCAATGTGTTGCCGGAAGAACATCCTGATGTCGTCGGTCTCGGCTTTGAGCATGTACATTCGGGTAATCTTGATTTCCATCTGTATGTGGCGATAGACGCGCACATCAGCGAACAGCGCGTCAACTTTCTTGAAGTCCTTGTCAACATTGCTTGCCCAATAGAGCCTGATAAGCTGGGCCGAGATTTGATGCTTCGCAGACGGAATCCAAGGGATGACGCGCTTGAGCTTGATGAATGCGGCAATAGCCTGATTGACATCCTCATACCAATTATCTATAGCATTTCCTCGCAATGCGGAGGTTTGTTGTTGCGGCTTCTTCTGATTTTCGCACAAGTCGTCCATAATGTCTCGATCCCTTTTGTCAAGCCACCGATGGAGCAGGCGGGAAATCTGCCGTTGCCCGACGATGAACACGAGCAAAGCCAAGGGGATAGACCATCCCCAGTGTATCACGCCCGTCACCGCCAGCGCGAATCCCGCAAGCAGGCCCAACACAGCATTTAAAATCAACAGTCTCATTTCACTTCTCCTTTCCGTTTCGCCTGCTGGATACGGGACCTCATGCCCGCGGGATTCGCCATCCGCCACTAGTAGTGCCGCTTGGCAAACGGCGACTGGCGCTGGGTCTTGACCTTGGGTTGCTCGAGGTGCAGGGCGTACCACTCCTCGCCGAGGGCGGCGTTGGTGAACTGGTTGAGGCGGTTGTTGGCGAGGGCGGCGAGGTTGCTTTTGACGACGTCGCTCTCCATCTTCTTGCTGGCCTCGAGCAGGACTTTGTTGGCCTCGCCGGGGTCGTTGCGCTGGACGAGTATCCACGCGAAGAGCGAGTACAGGAGCGCGCCCTGGCCGTAGCGGGTCTTGGCGGCCTGCTTGCGGAAGAATTTCTCGATGTCGGCGGTGGGGGCGTTGAGCATGTGCATGCGGGCGATCTTGAGCGTGGCCATCATGGGCTCGACGTAGAGGGCGGAGGGGAGCAGTTCGTCCACACGCCGGAAGTCCTTCACGGACCAGTAGAGCTGGATGCGCAGGGTCGCGATCTGGCGGTGCATCAGGAACATCCAGCGGTTGTAGCGCTCGAGCCTGGCGGAGGCGGCCAGCGCCTGCTCGACGATGCGCTTCTGGTCGCGCTCAATCTCGGTCTGCGCCTGCTTGAGGCTGCCGGGCGGGCGCATCTGCCACATGTGGACTTTCTGCTGCATCCGCTTCTGCCCTTCGGTCATGATGACCTGCACGGCGGTCATGTCGTTCTTGATGCGGCGGCTGAGCAGCCAGGCGGCGAGGCCTTGCCCCGCGACGAACACGAGCAGCCCCCAGAGGATCGACCACCCCCAGTGCGATGCCTTGGTGGCCGTGAAGACGACCGCGACCAGCACCCCGAACACACCATTCAAAATCAGCGTCAACATCTGCATCTCCTTTTCGATAATCGGGCGACCGCGCGCCCGGCTTTGTTCATCCTTGCCTTTGTCAGGCGAAAGGAGTATCATTGTCTTAAATCGCATCGATAAAGACAAGCATGGAATGGATGAAATGAAAACTTTGGCATTGCGGCTTCACGGCAAGGACGACCTCCGCCTCGAGCGTTTCGCGCTCCCGGAGATTACGGATGACGAGATCCTCGCGGACATCGTCACGAACAGCATCTGCATGTCGGACTATAAGGCGACGATCCAGGGCGCGGCGCACAAGCGCGTGCCGGACGATGTCGCGCAGAACCCCGTCATCCTCGGCCACGAGTTCTGCGGCAAGCTGCTGGAGGTCGGCAAAAACTGGCAGCACAAATTCCGCGCGGGGCAGAAGTACGGCGTGCAGCCGCAGCTGAACATCCCCGGCCGCGAGCACTGGGCGCCGGGCTACTCGTTCCGCTGGATCGGCGGCAACGCCACGCGCATCATCATCCCGCGCGAGGTGCTGGAGCTCGACTGCCTGCTGACCTACGACGGCGACGCCTACTACAAGTCCTCCATCGCCGAGCCGGTGTCGTGCATCGTGGGCGCGTTCCGTTGCAGCTACCACTTCAAGGCCGGCGAGTACGCCCACCAGATGGGCATCAAAAACGGCGGCACGATGGCCATCCTCGCGGGCGCGGGACCCATGGGGCTGAGCGCGATCGACCTCGCGCTCCACGGCCCGGAGCACCGCCCCGGGCGCCTCGTCATCACCGACGTTGACCAGACGCGCCTCGACCGCGCCGCGCAGATTTTCCCCGTCGCCCACGCGCGGGACTGCGGCGTGGAACTCATCTACCTCAACACCTCCGGCATGGGCGACCCCGTGCCACGCATCAAGGCGGTCAACGGCGGCAACGGCTTCAACGACGTGATGGTGTTCGCGCCCGTCCCCGCGCTCATCGAGCAAGGCTCCGCGCTGCTCGACTTCCTCGGCTGCCTCAACTTCTTCGCCGGGCCCGCGCATCAGGACTTCAAGGCGGCGGTGAATTTCTACGATGTCCACTACATGGGGCATCACATCGTCGGCTCGTCGGGCGGGAACACCAAGGACTTGCAGGACTCGATGGACTACGCGGCGCAAGGGCTCGTCACGCCCTCGGTGATGATCACGCACGTCGGCGGCATCGACTCCGTTGCGGACGCGACCAAGACCCTCACGCAAGTGCCGGGCGGCAAGCGGCTGGTCTATACGCACGTGTCCATGCCCATGACCGCGATCACCGACTTTCCCGCGCTCGGCCAGCGCGACCCCTACTTCGCCGCGCTCGCCGACATCTGCGCCCGCAACAACGGCCTCTGGTGCTCCGAGGCGGAGGAGTACGTTTTGAAGAACGCACCGAGGCTGGAGGAGGATTCCGGGAGCGCAGGGCTTCCGCCCTGCCAATATTAACGATGCAGGGCGGAAGCCCTGCGCTCCCGGCGCTATGCGCTCCCGGCATTTGCGCTCCCGGACAACACGGCACAGGGGGCGGCGGCATAAAGGGGACGAAGGGGACAGAGGGGCACAAACCCCTTCTTGACCTCCGTGCACCATTGGGGTAATATATTTGTTTTTAGGGAATCATGGGAGGATTAAAATGAAAAAAGATGGACGTGATCAATTGCTTGAACGTGTCAGCGAGACCGGGGGGGACGTCGCCAGCAAAGCCGGGGCGCCGCGCAAGCCCTCGAAACCTGCGGTGCTGGTGGCACCCGCCCGTAAGCGCATATTCCCAATCCCGGGGCTGCCGATCGTCAAGATCATTGATATGAGGGCTGTATTGAAATAAACGACCGCCCAAGTTAAATGCGCTGCGCGGCATAAAGGGGGACGGAGGGGACCTAAGGGACACAGGGGTAAAACACTTTCGTCTCCTTCGTCCCCTCTGTCTCCTTCGTCCCTTCCAGCAGGGCAAAAAACCCCTCTTGACCTCCGTGCGGCATTGGGGTAACATATTTGTTTTTGGAAATCATGGGAGGATCGGGAAATGAAGAAAGACGGGAACGCATTCATCATCAGCGTTGAGTCCATCCGTGAAACCTTGATGCTTTTGAACAAACGGCCCAACGTCAAACGGTGAATGCAATTTTTATCAAACGAAAGGAGAGATCATGTTACCTGACTTGCAAGCGAGCATATTGTGCGATGACGTGCGCCAGGAGCGCAACGGGAAGTTCATGCTGATCGGGATTTTCGACGGGCTCGCGCACCCGTCGAACCAGCCGGTCTGCCCGCGCATCTGCCTGGTGAACCGCTGGTGCATGGGCGAGGGCGAGTTCACGCAGAAGTCGCGCATCATGGCGCCGGACCGCGTGACCGTCGTGGCGGAGGGCCAGCCCGTGCCGATCAAGTTGTCGAACGACCAGCAGGTCGCGACGACCGTCGAGGTGTTCATCAATCTGGCATTTCATCAGGAGGGGACTCACTGGGTGGAAGTCCTCCTGGATCAGCAGCTGCGTATGCGCTATCCGCTTCATGTGCGGAAACTGGCGCCCCAGAAGCATCCCGGCCAGCCGCCGCCCCATACGCCATAGCCGGGTCGGCGAGGCTTGCCAGCATCATGAGTTGGCAAGCCCGCTCCCACGGCTCTGACTTCAGGCGGTGGATCTGCGCGGACAACGAGAGGCGCGGCATATCGCTTTCCGCGGCGTGCGCGTCGAGCCTGTCGCGGGTCTGCTGGAGCGCGTCGATCCATAGCCGCGTGATGAGGCCCTTGGCCGCGTCGAGCGGCGTGCGCTCGCGCGCACTCATCATCTTCTGCTTGTTCGCGATGATGTTGCCGAGGAGGGTCTGCCACTCGGGCTCGACGGTTGCGCCGAGCCCCGCCACTTTGTCGCCGCCGTCCCTGTGCTGCCCCATCACCGCGCTCATCACGGCGCGCGTGAACGTGTGCCGCAGCAGTTCCGGCGGCAGGTGTTTTTCCACGAGCGCCAGCACCTCCGCGTCATGCTCATGCTCCACGAGGAACTCGCACAGCAGGAACTCCGTGCGCGACGGCGGCTCCGGCGGCGGCGGCGCGTCGAGGTCGGGCGGCGCATCCTCCTCGGGGGCGAAATCATCCGGCGGCGGCTCCTCGGCCTTGAAACTCGCCCTGTACGCCGCCTGTTGGCGCTGGTGCTCGCGGTGGCGCTCCAAATCCTCCTCGAACGCCGAGAGCGGCAGGTGCAGCAGGCGCGCCGCCTCCTCCGTCAGATGCGAGCGCTGCACCGCGCTGGAGCAGGCGGCCAGCATCTCGATCACGCCGCGCGAGACACGGTTGAGCGCGTCGATGCTGTCGGGGTTCGCCTCCGCCTTGCGCAGGGCCGCGACCTGAAACTGCGTGATGGACACCGCGTTTTCGAGCAGGTCGCGGAACGCCGCCGCGCCCTGCTTGCGCAGGAGGGAGTCCGGGTCCTCGCCCTCGGGCATCTGCGCCACGCGCACGGGGATCTCCGCCGCGAGGAACAGCGCACCCGTGCGCAACGCGGCCTTGCCCCCGGCCGCGTCGCCGTCGAACGCCAGCACCACGCTGTCCGCGTGCCGCTTCAGCAGCGCGACGTGCTCCTCCGTGAAGGCCGTACCCTGCGCGGCCACGGCCGTCTCGAGGCCGCACGCATGGCAGCGGATCACGTCGATCTGCCCCTCGCAGATAATGGCCTCGCGGCGCGGGTGCTTCACGATTTTCGCGGCGGCCTTGTCGAGCGCGTACAGCACGCGGCTCTTGATGAAGATGTCGGTCTCCGGGCTGTTGACGTATTTCGCGGGGTGCGCCTTGGGGTCGAGGACGCGGCCGCTGAACGCCACCACGCGCCCCTGCCGGTCGCAGACGGGGAACATCAGGCGGCCCGAGAAGCGGTGGTAGAAATCATCCGGCCGGCTGGCGTCGCGCGGCGGCACCAGCGCCCCGGCGGCGACGAGCAGGTCGGTGCCGTAGCCGTACTTCTCCCCCCACTTCACGAGCGCGTCGCGCGGCCGCGCCGGGGCGTAGCCGATGCCGAATGCCTTGACGGTGTCATCCGAAAGCCCGCGGTCGGCGAGGTACTTCCGCGCGGTCTCCGCCGCGCGCGTCTCGCGGAGGCAACGCTGATAAAACGCGGCGAGTTCCGCATGGAGCGCGTAGAGCCGGTTGCGGACCTGCGCGGTGTCGTCCACATTCTCTTTGAGCGCCACCCCGGCGCGGTCGGCCAGCAGGCGCACCGCGTCCATGAACGCCAGGCCGTCCAGTTTCATCAGGAACGTGAAGACGTCGCCGTCCTCCCCGCACCCGAAGCAATGGTAGCGCTGGCGCGCGGGGTTGACATGGAACGAGGGCGTCTTCTCGCCGTGGAACGGGCAGCAGCCCTTGTAGGACGCGCCCGCGCGTTTGAGCGCGACCCTCGCCCCGATAAACTCAACGATGTCAACCCGCGCGCGGATTTCATCGAGCGCCGAATCTGTGAATTTCCCCGCCATAGATGCGGAAGCGATAATACCACGGGGACACGCGGCGGGTCAAGGGGCTAGTGTCCTGTAAAACACATTTTGCGTGGCGTGTCCGTATGGCGTGCGGCGGCAAGTGGAATTCCCATACGGAAAAAATAACAGAAAGGGGCTTGCGTATGGCGGGGGAGATTTGGTATTGTGGTTCCCACTTTGCGCCCATCGTCTATCGGTTAGGACACCAGGTTTTCATCCTAGTAAGCGGAGTTCGACTCTCCGTGGGCGCGCCACCCCCTTCCCGCCCCCCCTTTCTTAAAAATGCGCTTGGCGTGCGCGGAGTGCTTGAATTATGCCGGGCGTTGGTGTATATTAAACCCTTTTAGGCTTTTGGGAGTTTGCATTTTATGGAGTATGTGATTCTTTTTGTCAGCGCGATCCTGGTGAACAATTTTGTGCTGAGCCGGTTCTTGGGCATCTGCCCGTTCCTCGGCGTGTCGAAGCGGATGTCAACGGCGCTGGGGATGTCGGGCGCGGTGATGTTCGTCATGACGATCGCGGCGGCGGTGACGTGGCTGATACAGACGTTCCTGCTCGTGCCGCTGGGGCTGGACGGCTTCCTCCAGACGCTGTCGTTCATCCTGGTCATCGCGTCGCTGGTGCAGCTGATAGACATCGTGATGAAGCGCTTCGCCCCGCCGCTCCACGCGGCGCTGGGCATTTACCTGCCGCTCATCACGACGAACTGCGCGGTGCTGGGCGCGGCGGTCATCAACATGAAGTCGGGCCACGGGTTCTTCAAGTCGGTGCTGTTCGCGTTTGCGGCGGCGATCGGGTTCGCGCTGGCGCTGCTCATCTTCGCGGGGCTGCGCGAGCGCATCGAGCGGGCGGACCCGCCGCGCTGCTTCAAGGGCGTCGCAATCTCGCTCATCACGGCGGGGCTCCTGAGCCTCGCGTTCATGGGCTTCAGCGGGCTCGTCAAATAAGGTGCTCTTCATTATGGATCCTGTCATCACATCTGTTTTGGTCCCGACGCTGTGCGTCGGCGGCTGCGGGCTGGCCAGCGCGGTGGCGCTGGGGATCGCGGATAAGTTCCTGAGCGTGCCGGAGGACCCGCGCGTGCAGGCCGTGCTGGCGGCGCTGCCGGGCGCGAACTGCGGCGGGTGCGGCTTCGCGGGGTGCGCGGATTACGCGAGCGCGATTGTGCTGCATGGCGCGGAGGCGAGCCTGTGCGCACCGGCCGGGAGCGCGGGCGCGGCCGCGATTGCGCAAGTCATGGGGCAGGCGCCGGGCGCGGCCGCGGAGCGGAAGGTCGCGCTGGTGCTGTGCTGCGGCGATGAGACGGAAGCGGTGCGCCGCGCGCATTACAACGGCATCACGGATTGCGCGGCGGCGCATGCCACGGCCGGCGGCGACAAGGCCTGCGCCTACGGCTGCCTCGGGTACGGGTCGTGCGCACGGGTGTGCCCCGTGAACGCGGTGCGCGTCGAGAAGGGCATCGCGGCCATCGACAAGGAGGCATGCATCGCGTGCGGCAAGTGCGTGAAGGTGTGCCCGCGCAAGCTGGTGAAGCTCGTGCCGGCCTCGGCGCAGATCCATGTGCTGTGCAGCTCGAAGGACAAGGGCCCGGCCGTGAAGAAGGTGTGCGGCACGGGGTGCATCGGGTGCCACATGTGCGCCAAGAAGGCGGGGGATGCGATCGTGATGGACGGCTCGCTCGCGGTCGTGGATTACGCCAAGGAATTGAAGGACACGGAAATCATCGCCAAGTGTCCGGGGCATTGCATCAGGAAGGCATGATTTAGGCATTATGAAAACCACATCCTCACCGTTCGTTTTTTCTGGCGGCATCCACCCTGCTTACCACAAGGGGCTCTCGGCGGGGGAGCCGATCCGCGCAATCGATCTGCCGCCCCATCTGGCCGTGCCGATGTCGCAGCACTTGGGCGCGCCGGCAAGGCCCGTCGTGAAGCACGGCGACCATGTGAAGCGGAACCAGCTCATCGGCGAGGCGGCCGGGGTCATCTCCGCGCCCGTCCATGCGCCGGTGGCGGGCAAGGTCACGGGCATCGGGCATACCGCCGTCACGGCCGCGGGGCGCACCTGCGAGGCGGTCATCATCGAGCCGCACACGCCTGCGGATGCGGAGACGCTCGCGCCCATCGCGGACTGGCCGCGCGCGGACAAGGCCGCGCTGCTGGCCCGCGTCGGCGAGGCCGGCATCGTGGGCATGGGCGGCGCGGGGTTCCCGACCAAGGTCAAGCTCTCGCCCCCGGCCGGGAAACCCATCGACACGCTCATCCTCAACGGCGCCGAGTGCGAGCCGTACCTCACCTCCGACCACCGCATGATGCTGGAGCGCGCCGAGGGCATCCGCATCGGCGCGGAAATCATCCGCGCCGTCCTCGGCGCGAAGGCCGTGCGCGTCGCGATTGAGGACAACAAGCCCGACGCCATCGCCGCCATGGAGAAGGCGTTCGCGGGCATGGCCGGGGATGTCGCGATCTTTGTGCTGGCGACGAGCTACCCGCAGGGCGCGGAGAAGCAGCAGATTTATTCCGTCACCGGGCGCGAGGTCCCGCGCGGCGGCCTGCCCATGGACATCGGGTGCGTGGTGGAGAACGTCAGCACGGCGTATGCGGTGTTCGACGCCGTGGTCAACGGGCAGCCGCTCACGCACCGCGTGGTGTCCGTGACGGGCGACGCGGTGAACACCCCGTCCAACCTGCTCGTGCCGAACGGCGCCAGCTACGCCGACCTCGTGGCCGCCTGCGGCGGGCTGAAATGCAAGGCCGCCAAAATCATCTCGGGCGGGCCGATGATGGGCTTCGCGGTCAACGCCCTCGACGTGCCGACCGGCAAGACGACCTCCGGCGTGGTGCTGCTCTCCGCCGCGCGGGCCGCGACCTCGGGCTACACCTCGCAGGCCTGCATCTCCTGCGGCCGCTGCGTGGAGGCCTGCCCCATGCGCCTCATCCCCTCCGAGATCAGCCAGTTCGTCGAGGCCGACGACATCGAGGGCGCGGAGACGGTGTGCATCATGGACTGCATCGAGTGCGGCTCATGCGCCTACGTCTGCCCCGCGCACCGCCCGCTCACCCAGCACTGCCGCCGCGGCAAGGCCCTCATCGCCGCCAAACGCGCGGCCGCGGCCGCAAAGCGATAGAGTTGCCCACAATGGATAAAAAAGCAAGACCGTTTGATTTCTGGTATGCGGTGAACAACACCGAGATTGTTGTCCCGGCGCGTCGGCACTTGGAGACGTTCGGGAACACCATCCTCAACTATTTCCTCGTGTGCGAGATGATGGACGACCCGCAGCGGGTGCGCGTGCGCGAGGGGCGCATGCAGGCGTTTAAGCCGCAGATCGTCGCGCCCTCGGCGTATGCGTCGATGGAGCTTGAGGGCTTCGGCGAGCAGGCGCAGCGCTACATGGAGTGGCTGCGCGAGAACGAGGACTCCGTGCGCATCCTGCGCTACGGCTACACGCTGAAGCAGGAGTCGTTCAGCGAGCAGGTCGTCTCGGACAACCTGCTCGCCGTGCTGGAACGCGTCAAGGCCGAGGTGGCCGCGAAGGACGACCCGTTCGCGGCCGTCGTGCGCGGCGTGGACGAGCCGTGGGACGTGTGCCTCGTGCGGCTGTTCTGGAAGACGATCGAGGACTCCGCGCCGTTCAACATCCGCGACCTGCATGAGCGGCGGCTGTTCGAGTTGCAGGACGGCATCCCTGCCGGGGTGCGCGAGGAAATCGAGAAGGGCTTCGCGGCCGCGGCGCGTGATTCGCGCCTCATCAAGCCGCTGGGGCTGATGCTCCAGGAGTATGGCCTGTTCGAGCATTATCAGGACCGTTTTTTCAACTTGGTGAAACGAGGGTGAGGCAATGACCATTACGGAGAAGATTCTGGCGCGGGAGTCGGGCGCGCGCGTAGTCGCGCCGGGGGACAACATCTGGGTCAACGCGGGCATCCTGCTGACGCATGACGTGTGTGGTCCGGGGACTATCGGTATCTTCAAGCGCGAGTTCGGCGAGGGCGCGCGGGTGTTCGACCCGGAGCGCGTCGTCATCCTGCCCGACCACTACATCTTCACGGCGGACGAGAAGGCGCGGCGCAACATCGACACCCTCCGCGCGTTCGCGCAGGAGCAGGGCCTGCCGCATTTCTATGACGTGGGCTCGCCGCGCTACTGCGGGGTGTGCCACGTCGCGCTGCCGGAACTGGGTCACGTGCGCCCCGGCGAGACGATCTTCGGCACGGACTCGCACACCTGCACGCACGGCGCACTCGGCGCGTTCGCCACGGGCATCGGCAACACCGACGCGGGGTTCATCATGGGCACGGGCAAGCTGCTCGTGAAGGTGCCGCCGACCATCCGCTTCGTGCTGGACGGCGAGATGCCGCCATACCTCTCAGCAAAAGACCTCATCCTCCACATCATCGGCGACATCGGCGTGGACGGCGCGACGTACTGCGCCATGGAGTTCACGGGCAGCGCCATCGCGTCGCTCAGCATCGAGGAACGCTGCACCATCTGCAACATGGCGGTCGAGGCTGGCGCGAAGAACGGCATCATCGCGCCCGACCAAAAGACGCTCGACTATGTGAACGCCCGCACGGCGAAACCCTACGAGCCGCTCCACAGCGACCCCGGCGCAACGGTGCAGGCCGAGCGCCGCTACGACGTGTCGAAGCTCGAGCCCGTCGTTGCCCGACCGCACCTGCCCGACAACACCGCCCTCGCCCGCGACTGCCGCGATGTGAAGGTCGATCAGGTTTACATCGGCTCCTGCACGGGCGGTAAGCTTGAGGACTTCATCATGGCCGCGCAGGTGATGAACGGCCGTACGGTCGCGGTGCGCACCCTGCTCGTACCCGCCACGCGCCAAGTCGAACAGGGACTGCTCGACACCGCGATCGACGGGCAGAGCCTCCGCGCGATTTTCGAGGCGGCGGGCGTCGAACCCATCGCGCCGCCCTCCTGCGCCGCATGCCTCGGCGGCCCCATCGACACCTTCGGGCGCACCCATTCCGACGAGGTGGTGGTCAGCACCACCAACCGCAACTTCATCGGCCGCATGGGCTCCAAAGACGCCCTCATCTACCTCGCCTCCCCCTACACCGCTGCCGCCACCGCCCTCACCGGCCGCATCACTGACCCGAGGGATGTGGATTTCCCAAAAACGTCCCTCGGCACGTGACACGCTGCCGGGGTTTTGATATGATATTCTTTTTTCGCATCGAAGTGGAGTGAAGTGATGAGTCGGAAGGTTTTATTGTCGGCGAACGAGGCGGTGGCGTGGGCGGCCGCGAAGGCAGGGTGCGCGGTGGCCTCCGCGTATCCCGGTACGCCCAGCACGGAGATTCTGGAGAACGTGGCGAAGTTCAAGGACACCATCTACTGCGAGTGGGCGGTAAACGAGAAGGTCGGCATGGAGGTCGCCGTCGGCGCGTCCATCGCCGGGGCGCGGGCGCTGACGACCATGAAGCACGTGGGGCTGAACGTCGCCATGGATCCGCTGATGACCTATACCTACGTCGGGGCGAACGGCGGCCTGGTCATCGTCGTGTGCGACGATCCGGGGATGCACAGCTCGCAGAACGAGCAGGACTCGCGCGTCCTCGTGCGGTTCGCACGCGCACCGCTGTTCGAGCCTTCGGACAGCCAGGAGGCGTTCGACATGGTGCAGGCGGCGTTCGAGGTCTCGGAGCAGTTCAACGTGCCGACGTTCGTGCGCCTCACCACGCGCACGTCGCATACCTCGACGGTGGTGGACGTGGGCGCGGACTTCGCGCCGAGGAAGGGCGAGCGCAAACCCTACGCCAAGGACATCCGCCGCTACATCCCCGTGCCGATGTTCGCGCGCGCTCAGCGCGTCCAGGCGCAGACGCGCACCGAGGCGTTGCGCAAGCACGCGTGCGAGAGCGCGTTCAACCGTATCGAGGAGGGCGACGCAAGGCTCGGCATCATCACCTCGGGCGTGACGTACCAGTACGTCAAGGAGGTGTTCCCCGAGTTCGCCGTCCTCAAGCTCGGGCTGGCGAACCCTTTGCCGCATGATTTGGTCAAGGCCTTCGCGGCGAAGGTCGGGCAGGTGCTGGTCATCGAGGAGCTGGACCCCGTGCTGGAGGAGCAGGTGCGCGCGATGGGCATCCGCGTGCTGGACCACGCGGTCGAGCTGAATATGCTGGAGATGAACCCCATGCGCCTGACGGCGTTGCGGAAGGAGATTCTGGGCGACGTGGAGGTACGCCCCGGCACGCCTCCTGCCGCCCTGCCGACGCGCCCCCCCGTGCTGTGCGCGGGCTGTTCGCACCGGGGCGTGTTCTACACGCTCGCCAAGCTCGGCGCGACCGTCACGGGCGACATCGGCTGCTACACGCTCGGGGCGTTCCCGCCGCTCAGCGCCATGGACACCACCATCTGCATGGGCGCGTGCGTGGGCAACGCCTTCGGCATGGAGAAGGCCGGGCTGCCCGGCCGCACCTGCGCCGTCATCGGCGACTCCACGTTTTTCCACTCCGGCATGACGGGCATCCTCAACGTGCTGTACAACGGCGGCAAGACGACCACGGTCGTCATGGACAACCGCATCACGGGCATGACGGGCCATCAGGAGAACCCCGGCTCCGGCAAGAATCTCTGCGGCGACGCGGCCCCCGTCACGGACATCGCCGAGGTCGCCAAGGGCATCGGCTTCAAGCACGTCGCCAAGGTGGACGCGTATGACCTCGCGCAATTGGAGAAAGTGCTGGCGGAGGCGCTCGACGCGCCCGAGCCCGCCGTCGTCATCGCCTACGGCCCGTGCCGCATCTCCGCCAAGCTGCAGAACGCGGGGACGTATGCCGTTGACCAAGACAAATGCAAGGCCTGCGGCGCGTGCCTCAAGCTCGGCTGCCCCACCATCGAGCGCGGCGATGCCGTCGCCGACGGCAAGCGCCACAAGGCGCACATCAGCCGCGTGCAATGCTCCGGGTGCAACCTCTGCATCCAAGTCTGCAAATTCGGCGCCATCTCAAAAATCCGCTAAGCGAAAGGACTCCCGCACATGAAGACAGTCAACATCTCTTTGGTCGGCGTCGGTGGGCAAGGCATCCTGCTTACCAGCGACATCCTCGCCAAGACCGCCGCGCTCGACGGCTTCGACGTGAAGAAGAGCGAGATCCATGGCATGGCCCAACGCGGCGGTAGCGTCATCAGTCAGGTCCGCTTCGGCAGCAAGGTCTATTCGCCCATCATCCCCGACGGCGCGAGCGACCTGCTCGTCTCGTTCGAACGCCTGGAGGCCTTGCGCTGGCGGCACCTGCTCGCCCCCGGCGGCAAGGTGCTGGTCAACGACATCAACCTCACCCCTGTCACGGTCTCCAGCGGCCAGCAGCCCGCGGTCACCGACCTGACCGAACGCCTCGCCGCCGAGTACCCCGGCGCACGCTACCTCAACGCGCAGGAAATCGCCGAGGCCCTCGGCAACATCCGCGCCATGAACATGGTCATCGCCGGGGCCGTCTCCACGCTCACGCCATTCCGCGCAGAGGTCTGGCGGCAGGCCATGCGCGAGCGCATCCCCGCCGCGTTCATCGACATGAACCTGCGCGCGTTCGACGCAGGGCGCACGGCGCTGGCAGGAAACGAGGAATGACGGAGGGATTTCCCCTTAAAACCGTTACGTGATTTTCCCGCCCGTGCATGGTTGGAGATGTCGTGCGTCTAACGGCTCGCGAGGACGCTCGCCCTCCATCCCCTAGTGTCCTGTAAAACACAGATTTCACGATGGAGGGCGAGCGTCCTC
>WRJS01000015.1:0-47796 GCA_009778475.1 Kiritimatiellota bacterium
GCCCCCGCGCGCAACCACAACTTCGACCTCATTTCCATACTCCCTCCCTTTCCTTTCATCCCGCCCCTCGGCGGCGTCGCCCCGACAAAAAAGACTCCCAATTAAATCGAGAGTCGGGAAGGTCACAATTCATATACCTGAACCCGTTACTTTCGGATCCCGGCCGGGAATACCTTTTGTATGATAACGGTTTCCCGACCCGTGCCGGGACCTTGTTAGCTTTGGTATATGGGCTGTGACGCCCTACTCTCTAACCATGTCCACCTGCCCCTATCTCTAGGGACGCGGGACAGGATACACCAAACCCCCGCCCCGCGCAAGCCCGGAATGAGGGGCACCGCAAAAAAAAGTGAACACGGCGGCCGGACTACAGGGCAACGGGACTACGGGGCGGCGGGGGGACGGGACGGCCGATGACAGGAAACGGAACGACGGCTCGGAGAGCCGTCGTTCCCCAAAGGACTGACCCCGCTTGGGCGTTGATTTTTCCTTGTTGGTTATTGGATGTTCCGGTGGGCCATCAGCTTTCGCGGTCTCCGGTTCCTAATCAGTCATTAGCAATTCCTCTTTTCTCCAGCTACGCCGTCGCGGAGAACTGGTCTTTGCCGACGCCGCAGTCAGGGCAGGCCCAGTCCTCGGGGAGATCCTCGAAGGTTGTGCCGGACGCGGGGTCGTAAACATAGCCGCAGATGTCGCAAACGTATTTCATGTGTGTCTCGCTTTCCGTCCGCTTCGCGGACATAAAAAAACACTTTTGCGGTCGCCCGCAAAAGTGCTTTTTCTTTTTTTGGTTCACAAGAAAAAGGCAACTACTTCTTAGCTGCTTTTTTCGCAGGAGCTTTCTTCGCGGGCGCTGCCTTCGCAGGCGCTGCCTTCTTCGCGGGAGCCGCTTTCTTCGCAGGCGCTGCCTTTGCAGGAGCCGCTTTCTTCGCGGGCGCTGCCGCCTTCTTCGCCGGTGCTGCTTTCACGACTGCCTTCTTGACGGGCGCCGCTTTCTTCGCCGGTGCAGCTTTCTTCGCAGGAGCTGCCTTTGCAGGAGCTGCTTTCTTAACTGTAGCCATTGCGTTATCCTTTCTGTTATACGCACAACCTTCATCATGCTTCCATCGCGCACGACACGGTTGCCAGTTGGGGAGTAATGTAATCTATTTTTTGTTTAGACGCAAGAGGAAATTTTAATTTTTTTTCAGCGTGTTTTTCGGCCGCGTTTTCTGGTCCGGAATCTTTCGCGCGCGCAACATCGCGTGACGGTAAAATCTTGTCTTCCGCAATCGAAATATGGCATGATAAGAACCTTACGGAACAAATCGGATGTGAGGTTTTCGCGTGACGAATGAAATGCGCATGAATGGGTTAAGGGGAGGCGCCGCGCTCATCAGCGGCGTGTTGCTGTGGAGTGCGTTCCCGCCGCAGACGCAGACGGAGAGCGCGTTTTTCGCGCTGGTGCCGCTGATGCTGCTGACACGCGCCAGCACGCCGAAGCGCGCGTTCGCATGGGCGTGGCTCTCGGGCATGGTGTTCTGGTGCGCGACGCTGAGCTGGTTCCCGGCCATCGTGAAGAACGGCGGGCCGTGGGTGCTGGTGGTGCTGGGGCAGGTGGCGCTGTCGGCCGTGTGCGCGTTGTTCTTCGGGCTGTTCGCGTATGCGTCGGCGCGTGTGTGGAAATGGGCGGGCGAGCTGGGCAGCTGGCGGCGCGTGATTGCGGTGGCGCTGATTGACCCGTTGCTGTGGGCGGGCGCGGAGTACATCCGCGCGAATATTTTTTCGGGCTTCGCGTGGAATTTTCTTGCGGTCAGTCAGGTGCGGAACACGCCGTTCATTCAGTTCGCGAGCGTGGCGGGCGTGTACGGCGTGTCCGCGCTGCTGGTGCTGGCGAACGGCGCGATCGCGAGCATGGCGTGGCGCATGGCGGAACCCGTCATCGCACGCGTGCGGCGCGCGCCGCTGACGGCGCTCCCGCGGGGCGGGCGCCTGTGGCGTTCGGCGGAGAGCCTCCTGCCGTTCATGCTCGTCGTCGCCTGTTGGGTGTGGGGGCTCGGGCGCGACAAGGCGTGGACGGCGCAAGGGCATGTGCATCCTGAGTGGCGCATCGCGCTCGTGCAGCCGAACGTGCCGTGCTTGTTTTCGGGCGACGCGGCATCGCGGCAGCAACACTATGTGCGGCTCATCGAGCAGACGCGCCTCGCCGCGATTGCGGGCCCGGATCTGGTGCTGTGGCCCGAGTGCGCCGCGCCGGGCGTGTTGCCGAACCAGCAGACGCTCACGTTCATCAAGGCGGGGCTGGCGGCGGCGCGCGCGCCGCTGCTCACGGGTGTCTCGGAAGAAAAACGAATCGGCGGCACCGGCCATGCGGCGAAGGACTTCGCACACCACAACGCCGCATGGCTGTTTGCGGAAGACGGCACGCCGCTGGGCGCGTACCGCAAGCAGCACCTCGTGCCGTTCGGCGAGTACATCCCGCTCGACAAACGGGTCACATGGCTCCAGCGTTTCGCGCCCACGGGCGTGAGCTGCACGCCGGGCGAAAGTTCGGGCGTGATGACCCTCACGCGCACGAACGGCCACGCGCTGGCCATCGGCCCGCTGATCTGCTTTGAGGACACCGTCCCCGACCTGAGCCGCAACGCCGTGCGCGATGGCGCACGCCTCTTGGCGCTCGTCACAAACGACGCATGGTTCGACGGATCGATTGAACCCGTGCAGCACCTGCACCAGTCCATCTTCCGTGCGGTCGAGAACGGCGTGCCATTGGTGCGTTGCGCGAACTCGGGCGTCTCGTGCGTGGTCTCGCCCACGGGGCGCATCACCATGCTGGAGGCCGGCGGCACGGTGATGGATTTCCACGGCTTCATGGTCAGCATGGTCAACGTCCCGCAGACACCGCTCACCGCGCCGTACACACGCTTCGGCGACGGGCCCTTCGCCATCCCCGGCGTGTTCCTCATTGTCGCGCTGGCGCTGATCCACAAGCGCCCGCGCCTCCCGTTCGCGCACCGGAGACAAGGGAAATGAAAACGTTCCTGCTGAAAAAAACATCCGTTTCGGACGCTCGCGCAGAGGCGCGGAGACGCGGCGTTTTTCCGCAAGGGGGATCACGTGAACGCTCTGCGCCTTTGCGCCCCTGCGCGAGAATAATCCTGCCCGCTAACCCTGTCAGAAAAAGGAAAGCCGCATGAAAGTAAGCTTTGTCGTCCCGACGCGGAATGAGGCGGAAAACATCAGGGCGTGCCTTGCATCGTTCCAGCCCGCGCTCTGCGAGGGATGGGGAGAGGCGTTGGTCGTGGACAACGGCTCGACCGACGGCACGGCGGAACGAAGCCGCCAGTGGGCGGAGGACAATGGCATCGCGGAGGCGGTGCGGGTTTTCACGATGGGGCCCGAGCGGAGCGCCCAGCGGAACAAGGGATGGCAGGAGGCCGCGGGCACGCACGTCTTTTTCGTGGACGCGGATATGCGCCTCCCCGAGGAAACGTTGCGGGAGATTCGCGAAGTGCTTCTCCTCCCCGATGCGCCGGACGCGCTCTATGTCCGCGAGACCCGCATGGGGGATGGGCTGTGGACGAAGGTGCGCAACTTTGAGCGCGGCTTTTACGATGCGACCTGCATTGACGCATTGCGGGTGATACGGAGGAGCATCCTGGCGCGCGTCGGCGGATACGACGAGACGCTGACGGGACCCGAGGACTGGGACTTGGACCGCCGCATCCTTCAGGTCACGCAACGCATTGCGCTGACGCAGGGGGCGCTGCTCCATGACGAGCGGCGGCTGACCTTTCGGAAGCTGCTCCAGAAAAAAGCCTACTACGCCGAATCCTTTGCGCGGTATCAGGCGAAGTGGCATCACGACGCGATCGTGCGTAAACAGTTCGGCTTCGCTTACCGCTTCTTTGGCGTCTTTTTTGAAAACGGGAAATGGCGGCGTATGCTGCGCCACCCCTTCCTGATGCTCGCCGTCTGGGCAGAAAAAGTCTGCGTGGGATTCGTTTATCTCTTGAATCGATCGCCGGAAAACTAGTGTCCTGCCCGACACCGATTTCACGATGGCGGGCGAGACAGGGGTTCCCATTGGCGCGGCGTGCGAAACTGCACGGCGTCTAACGGCTCGCGGGGACGCTCGCCCTCCATGATCACGCCATCCAAACAGGGTACCCCCGCATCCCGCTAGGGGACGCTCGCCCTCCATGATCACGCCATCCAAACAGGGCGTCCCCTCCTCCCGCTATCTGTATCGGGCAGAACACTAGGGTGTTTTATCCTGATGCTGTCACATGAGAACGTCTCTGTGCCGCTGTGTGAAAAAGAAATGTACCGGTGTATTAAAAAACGTTATCGGGTGATTTGATTTTTTCTCAAACTCGGGGTTGCATTTTCAGCCCCGCAGGCGGTATAATTTGAATCATTTCAGAAGGGGGATGCATGAGGCAATTGGAGATGTGCGCAATCGCGCTGGCGGTGACGCTGCTGGTCAGCGGGTGCGTAAGCGTTGAGCGGGCTGGCGGGGTTGCGCCGGCGGGGGTGTCTATCCTGGGGGCGCCAGGGACGCCCGACGAGCATGTGCTGGTCAGCAACTACGGCTATTACCTGTTTAACTGCATCCCGCTTTTCTGCGGCAACACGGCGCGGGAGCAGCGCGGCGAGACGGTCTGGTTCGCCAACGAGGTGACGCTCGAGAAGACGCAGGAGATTCTGATGGATGAGGTGCGGAGCCGCAAGTGCCGCGTCGCGGAAATCCAGCCGCATGTGAAATCAACCTGCTTTTTCGGCGTCATCCCTTATGTCGGTACGACGTTCGGCCTCGTGTGGTACAAGGAGGTGCAGATGTCCGCCGTGCTTGTCCGCTCGCAGCAGGCTGCCGTGCCGAGAGGGGGTGCGCGATGAAGCGCGTGACGTTGACCGCCGTCACGCTCGCGCTCATCGGCATGGCCTGCGGGTGCGCGACGATGCAGACCGCGAAACGTTTCGACGGCACGGTGATGGAGAAGGGCGCGCGGCCTCTGGCGACGGTCGCGGTGGAGAACTATGGCTATTACCTGTTCGGGGTGATCCCGATTATCGCCGGGGAACCGAAACACCCGAACGCCAACACCTGCCGCCTGTTTGACGACAGCGTGACCGTGCAAAATAATTTGGCGATGATTTCGCAGGTTGTGAAAACGGAGCGCGGGCGGAAACTGACGAACATGAACACGACGGAAGAGTGGACGGGGGCGTTCTCGCTCTGGATCCTCTGGCGCAAGACGCTCTTCACCAGTGCGCTCGTCATGGAGTAGGTCCGCGCAGCGGCAAGGTGTTTGTGGTGAAAGACAGAAAGGAAGCACAACATGAAAAAGGAAATCGTACTGCTGATGATGTTGCTTGCGCAGCCGTTGCTTGCGCAGGAGTTGCCCTACACGCCGACGCCTGACTATCAGGTCAGTCTCCGGCGCGGGTTCTCGGTGCTGGTGAATCCGGCAATCCTGGCGCACGCGGAGGAGGCCAAGGCGTTCCGTGACGAGCTCGACAAGCAGCTGGCAGACCTTCATCGCGTGTTGCCAAAGGACAAGCTGACCGCGTTGCTTCCTGTCCGCATTTGGGTGGAGTGGGAGAAAAAGCCCAACGGCGCCGCCGAATACCACCCCTCCGCCAACTGGCTGCGCGACAACGGGTACAACCCCGAGAAGGCTGGCGGCGTCGAGGTCTCCAACATCCGTAATTTCGTCCGCTGGTCACGCGATGCCCAACCCGCCATGCTCCTGCACGAGATGGCCCACGCCTATATGTTCCGTTTCGTGAAACCCGGCAGCGCCAACTACGATGCGTTAAAGAAAGCCTTTGACCGTGCGGTCGAGACGGGGATTTACGATGCCGTCGAGTACATTGGCGGCGGCAAGAAAAAGGCCTACGCGCTCACGGATATCAACGAGTATTTCGCCGAGCTTACGGAGGCCTATTTCCTGAAGAACGATTTCTACCCCTTCACCCGCGATGACCTGAAAACGCACGACCCCGAAGGGTATGCGGTGCTGCGGGCAATCTGGGAAGGGGACGTAGAGGGCAAGACACGCTAAACTTAATGCGGCCACACCCCGCCGCCCTGCCGTCCCCACGTCGTCGTCCCCCGTCATCCCGGCGTTCGGCACTGTAACAAAAAAAGAGGCGGGGGAGGCCGTCCAGCGGGAGGTCGGCGGGGGAGAATACCCGGCCTGAGCAGTCGTCTCCGTCCGGTCCGGCGCGCGGCCATTCGCGGGACTCGTAGCCATCACCGTCCTCTGCCTCGGACGCCTTGGCTGGGGGTGTGCAGTAAACAAATGCGGCGGGGGGTAAGTTTTTGCTTCCAACTGCCGCGTAATAACGCTATATTGTCCTCATCTTAAAAGGAGGTTTTTTATGCAGAGCAAATGGATTGCAATTTTGGATTTCGGGTCGCCCTATACGCAGGTCATCGCACGGCGCATACGCGCGCAGCAGGTGTATTCGGAGATCCTGCGTTTCGACACGGCCGCGGATGAGCTGCGCGCGCGCAAGCCGTCGGGCATCATCCTCTCGGGCGGGCCGGACAGCGTGTTCGCGGAGGACGCGCGGCAGTGCGACCCCGCCATCTTCAATCTAGGTGTCCCCGTCCTCGGGATTTGCTACGGGATGCAGCTGATGACGAAGATGCTGGGGGGCACGGTCAAACCAGGGGAATGCCAAGAGTATGGTTTCACGCGCGTCGAGGCGGCGGCCGGCGCGCGTTTGTTTGTCGGCATATCGTCGGACTTCGACGTGTGGATGAGCCAGGGCGACCGCGTGGACGCGCTGCCGCCGGGCTTCAAGGTCTCGGCGCGCTCGCTGGTCTGCCCGGTTGCGGCGATGCGCGACGAGGCGCGGAACCTCTACGCCATGCAGTTCCACCCCGAGGCCGCCTACACGCAGAACGGCGACAAGATTATCCGCACGTTCCTTTTCCAGGTCTGCGGCTGCACGGGCGACTGGCAGCTTGCCGCGTGGGCGGAGGGGGCGGTCGAGAAGCTGAAGCAACGTATCGGCGCGGAGCGCGTGATCCTGGGCCTGAGCGGCGGCGTGGACTCGGCGGTCGCGGCGGTGCTGCTGCACAAGGCCGTGGGCGACCGCCTGCACTGCATCTTCGTGGACAACGGCCTGCTGCGCTTCAACGAGGTGGGGCAGGTCGAGGAGCGCCTGCGCACGAAGCTGGGCGTCAACGTGAATGTGGTGGCGGCGGCGGGGCGTTTCTTCGCGGCGCTCAAAGGCGTGGCCGACCCCGAGCAGAAGCGGCAGATCATCCGGCGCGAATTCACGGAGGTCTTCGCGGAGGAGGCCCGCAAGGCGGGCAACTGCACGTTCCTCGCGCAGGGGACGATTTACTCCGACATCGCCGACATCGTGTGCCTGACCAAGGACCCCGCGCTGGTCGCGCAGGGCGGCCATTACGCCATCGGCCTGCCCGACGAGGTGACCGCCAACTTCGAGTTCGTCGAGCCGCTGCGCGATTTGTTCAAGGACGAGGTCCGCGCCGTGGGGCGCGTGCTGGGCATCGACGACGAGCTGATCGACCGCCAGCCGTTCTCATGGCCGGGGCTGGCCGTGCGCATCTCGGGCGAGGTCACGGCCGAGAACGTGCGGCTGCTCCAGCAGGTGGACATCCGCGTGAAGGAGGAGATGCGCAAGCTCTCGACGTACAAGAACATCTGGAAGTGCTTCGCGGTCCTGCTGCCCGTGAACGCCCTGAGCATCAGGGACTACCAGCGCGCCTACGAGCGCGTCTGCGTCGTGCGCTGCGTGGACAACGCCGACGGCGTGGCGCTGGACTGGACGCGCGTGCCGTACGACACCCTCGCGCGCATCTCCGGCCGCATCATGGGCGAAGTCCCCGGCATCGGCCGCGTCCTCTTCGACATCACCTCCAAGCCCCCCGCCACCGTCGAGTGGGAATAAGGCCATGCGCCACGAACCTGACGGCGGGGGTTTGTGGCGCTTCGTTATGGGGCGTGAGGAGGGGGCATCACGCCACTCAGCACCGGGGGGTGAAAAAATGAGGGCGGTCCACTGTTTTTCTGTTGAAACCCGAAACGGAATTTGATACAGTGTATCAATTCATGTCCGACAGTAGGGCGGGCGTAATGAGGAGGAAAGCATGAGTCAGCATAGCAGCTTGAAAGGTTCGGGCAAGATCACGGCAAAGCGCAACGTGTTGAAGCGTTTCGAGCGCATCAACCTGTTGAAGAAGCGCGGTCAATGGAAAGACGGCGACCGCGGCCTGGGCCTGCGCAAGACCAAGCCCGACGCCTAAGCGTCCGGCATCCGCCGTTGAGCGAAAGAGTCCCCGTTCAAAACGGGGACTCTCTTTTTTTGACGTTGCGAAGGCGGTTTTGGCAGGGCGGCGCCTCTCAGCCCCTGCCCCGTTACTTCGGGGGGACGAGGATGCAGGTGAAGTCCGCCTCGCAGGCCAACTCGTCGCCGACGTAGGCCTTGCCGCGCTGCTTGATCATGCGCGAGCCGACCTTGACCGTCTCGATCTCCAAGCGGAGCAGCTCCTCCGGGCGCACCTGGCGGCGGAACTTCGCGTTGTCCACGCCCACCAGCAGGAACAGCCCGTTGCGCGGGACCGTGCCGTTGGCGATGAGACCCGCGCCGCCGCACTGCGCCATCGTCTCGACGAGGATGACGCCCGGCACGACGGGGTACGACGGGAAGTGCCCCTCGAAGAACCACGTGCTGGCCGGGTAGGCCGCCTCGCCGACGAACTTCTCCTTGCCGACGTACGTCAGCCTGTCCACAAACAGGAACGGCTTGCGGTGCGGCAGCAGATCCTCCAGCAAGCCCGCGTAGGGCTGGCCATCCTCAACAAGACGCTCACCTTGTATTTTCTTCTCGCTCATGGTTTCCGCCTCACGGGTTAGATGGTTTGCAGGGCCTTGAACACGACGACGCCGTTATGGCCGCCGAAGCCGAGCGACGTCGAGATCGCCACGCGCACCGGGGCGCGGACGCCCTTGTTCGGCACGATGTCCAGGTCGCACGCGGGGTCCGGGGTCTCGTAGTTGATCGTCGGCGGGTAGAAGCCGTTCGTGATGGCCAGCGCGCAGATGACCGCCTCCAGCGCGCCCGCGGCGCCCAGCAGGTGGCCGGTCATGCTCTTGGTGGAGGACATCTTCAGCCGGTACGCGTGCTCGCCGAACACGGTCTTGACGGCCTTCGTCTCCATGGGGTCGTTGAGCGGGGTGGAGGTTCCGTGGGCGTTGACGTAATCGACCTCCTCGGGCTTGACCCCGGCGTTCTCCAGCGCCAACTGGATGGCGCGGACCGCGCCCGAGGCCTCGGGGTCCGGCGCGGTCAGGTGGTACGCGTCCGACGACGCGCCGTACCCGGCGAACTCCACATACGCGCGCGCGCCGCGGGCCTTCGCGTGCGCCTCGGACTCGATGATCAGGATCGCCGCGCCCTCGCCCATGATGAACCCGTCGCGGTCCGCGTCGAACGGGCGGCAGGCCTTCTCGGGCGTGTCGTTGCGCTTGGTGCTGAGCGCCTTCATCGCGCAGAACCCGCCGATGCAATACTCCGTGACCGTCGCCTCCGTGCCGCCGACGATCACCACGTCCGCGCGCCCCGCGCGGATCATGTCCAGCGCGACGCCCATCGCGTCCGTGCCCGACGCGCACGCCGTCACGACCGTGTGCGAGGGCCCCTTGGCGTTCAGCAGGATGGAGACGTTGCCCGCCGCCTCGTTGGCGATGAGTTTGGGGATGACCATCGGCGAGAGCCGCCCCGGCCCGCGGTCGAACAGCGTCCTGTACGCCTCGTCGTCAATCTCCTTGCCGCCGATGCCGTTGCCGAGCATCACCGCGACGCGCTCGGGGTTGAGGGCGCACCCCTCCAGCCCCGCGTCCGCCCACGCCTGTTTCGCCGCCGCCACGGCATACTGCGTGAAGAGCGCCATGCGCTTGGCCTCCTTGGCGTCCACATACTTCGTGATGTCGAAGCCCTTGACCTCGCCGGCGATCTTCGCGTCCACCCGCGATGCGTCAAACTTGGTGATCGGGCCGATGCCGCACGTGCCGTCCTGGACGCTCGTCCAGAACTCCTCCACCGTGTTGCCGATCGGCGAGACCACCCCTAAACCGGTCACAAAAACCCGCGTTGCATTACTCATATCAATCATGCTCCTATGAGCGGCAGCGCAATACGCCGCGCCTGTTTCTCCTCAAAGAACCATTTATAATGACAAATTCTGAAATTTTGTCAACCTCAAAGTGGCAGGCGCAACGAGTTTCTTCTTCCATTCCGCATCCCCGACCTGTTATCATTGACGCGCATCAACGGAAAGGAGGTGCGCATGGTACGGCAATTCTTAATGGCGTCGCTCGCGGTGGCGGCGTGTTGCTTCGGGCAGGCGCCCGAGGCCAAGCCCGAGGCGGCGGGCGATTTTGCGGTCAACGCGAAAGTGACCCTCGCCGACGGCTCGCTGCTGCAAGGGGCGCTGCGCAGCCCCTCGCTCGCGCTGGCCACGGGTTTCGGGATGGCCGAGATCCCGTTCGCGCAGATTGCCGCGCTCGACTTCGGCAAGGGCGGCGTTACGGTGAAGTTCCGCAACCGGGACGTCTTGTCCGGGAAGCCGGAGGGCGCGGCGCTCGAGTTGCGGACGGTTTTCAAAGACGTGCGCCTCGACTATGCGCACGTCAAGGCCGTCCAGGTTTTGAGCGACGGCAACGGCGCGCGGGGCGCCGAGGCGGGCCTGCTGCTCCATGCCGCGCTGGACGCGGAGGACGAGGACCTCACGCCGTACGGTGCGCACATGCAGGCCAAGAGCGCCCGCGTCACCGAAGGCCCCGACGGCAACGGCGCGCTCCTGCTCGACTCGCCCGCCGCGGCGGTCACCATTGACCTGCCGTTCTCGCCCTACACCATGCCCGAAGGCACCATCGAGTTCTGGGCGAGGCTACCGGAGCCGCACCAGCGCTTTACCGGCTCCAACGGGCAGCCATGGTTCTTCAACTTTGAATGCCCGGAGATGAATTACACCGGTCACTTCATCTTCGGGTTCACCTCGAATGACGGCACGGGAGGGGGCGGGCTTATCGTGCGGCAGCACGGGCTGGCGGCAGCAAAGACGCACGCTTCTGGCGCGGTGCCGAGTGTCGTGAGCACGGGGTTGCTGGGCGACACGCCCGGCGGGTGGCACCATTACTCGGTCGTCTGGAACCGCGAAGGTTTGGACTTCCCCGGGGTAACGGGAAGGGGGATTATCCTGATGACCGTTGACGGGCGCGTGGTGGGATCTGGCGATTCTGCTTATTATGGGAATCGTGTTGACACCCGCGAGACGGAAGGAAAGAAAGTCCGTTGTGTGATTCACGGGAAGAATTCTGAAGACACGCCCCTCGCGATGTCTGACCTGAAAATATGGGACCACGCCAAACTCCCTCAGTGAAACGGGGAGGCTGTGAGCCTCACAAAAGGAGACCCGAATGAAAACGATGCTTCCATTACTTGCTTGCGCGCTCGCGCTCCACGCCGCAGAGCCGCCGCCGCTGTGGGTGTATTACTCCGCCAACCTGCTGGTGGACAAGGATGCCGAGACGATGTGTGCGCGGATGCGGGAGGCGGCTGCGGCCGGGTATTCGGCGTTCACCATCACGGACTCGAAGTTCGGCAAACTCGGCGAGATGGACAGGCGCTATTTCGACAACGTCGCGAAGGTCAAGCGCGTCGCCGCCGAGAACAACATCGAGCTCATCCCCATGCTCTACCCCGTCGGCTGGAGCGAGAGCCTGCTGTGGCACGACCCGAACCTCGCGGAGGGGCTGCCCGTGCGCGACGCGCCGTTCGTCGTGCGCGGCGGCGTGGCAATGCTGGACACCGCGCCCATCCCGCTCGACCGCTGGAGTTGGGTGGACGAGAACATGAAGCCCATCGAGAACGGTTTCCGCTGCACCGACGCGGACGGCAAGAACGCGCGCTTCAACAAGCGCATCAAAGTCAACCCCTTCCGCCAGTATCACATCAGCGTGGACATCCGCACGGAAAACTTCCGCGCCGAGCCGGAGATTAAGCCGCTGACGCAAGACGGAAAAATGCTGAACTACACGTCCCTCGGCGTCGCGCCGACGCAGGATTGGAAAACGCACCACATCATTTTCAACTCGCTCGACAACGCCGAAATCCTGCTCTACTTCGGCGTGTGGGGCGGCTCGCCCGGCACCATCGAATGGCGCAACGCGAAGATTGAGGAGACCGCCTTCGTCAACCTCCTCCGCCGCGACGGCGCACCGCTCGCGGTCACAGGCGCGGACGGCAAACCGCTGAAAGAGGGTGTGGACTTCGAACCGCTCACCGACCCGCGCAGCGGCACTGTGCCGTGGAGCGGCAGCTTCGAGGTCTATCACGAGCCGCCGCAGCTGCGTACCAAAAACCTGCCCGACGGCACGCGCCTCAGGGTGTCGTTCTACCATCCGGTCATCATCTATTCCGGCAGCGTGATGATCTGCATCTCCGAACCCAAGACAGAGGACATCCTGCGCGACCACGCGCGGCGCGTCCACGCCGCATGGGGCGCGAAGAGATACTTCATGTCGCACGACGAGATCCGCGTGCTGAACTGGGACAAATCCTGCTGCGACCGCAACCTCAGCGCGGGCGAGATTTTAGCCGACAACATCGCCAAGTGCGCCGCATGGATACGCGACGCCGCGCCCGGCGCGGAGATTTACGTGTGGGGCGATATGTTCGACCCGAACCACAACGCGCACAAGGACTACTACCTCGTGCGCGGCGACCTCGCGGGCTCGTGGAAAGGGCTGGACAAGGGCATCATCGCCGTGCCGTGGGCGGTGGAGTTCGCGGACAAGAGCGCGGCGTGGTATTCCAGTCTCGGTATGCGCATGGTGCTGGCGGGGTACTACGACGCCCCCCCCGCGCGTTCATTGCCGTGGGTCGAAGCCGCCAAGAAATACCCCGGCGTCCAAGCCATCATGTACACGACCTGGCAGGACAATTTCAGCGACATGAAACCGTTCGCCGAAACCATCCACAGTGCGTTTCACTAACGGAAGATTATTTTTGGCGGGATTAACAGGATTGATTTTTAACCACGATGGATACAATGGGTTTCACAACAGACACAAGAGTCGCGTCCATTGTGCATCCTCGCGTCCATTGCGGTTAAAGAGAAACGGACGATTTTGTTGGCAGGATTGTTTTCGTGCAGGGATGCAAAGGCGCGGGGGGGGAAGTGTGGATTTAAGATTAACAACCCTGTTAATCCTGCCTGAAAAACGCTGTGCCCTCTCGTGCGTATCGAGTTAGGTTACAAAAAACCGTTCTCGCGCAACAGGTCTTCTGTGACGCTCGTGCCGTCCTTGCCGAGGAGACGGGCGACGTGTTTGCCGAGGATGTCGCTCTCAAGGTTGAGCGCGTCGCCGGGGCGGCGGTCGCAAAGGCTGGTGGCGTGGAGCGTGTGGGGGATAAGGTTAACCTCCAGCCAGTCGCCGCCGAGGGCGCTGACGGTGAGGCTCACGCCATCGATGGCAATAGACCCTTTCATCACGGTCTGCCGCGAGAGGGTTTGCGAGCATGACACGCGCCAGACGATGTCGCGGCCGCGGTCGCGGGCGTCGAGCAGGTTGCCCGTCTCGTCAACGTGGCCGCTGACGATATGGCCGCCGAGGCGGTCGCCGAGCGCGAGCGCGCGTTCGAGGTTGAGGCGCGCGCCTTCGCGGAAGTTGCGGAGGGCGGTGCGCTGGAAAGTCTCGTCGAGTATCTCCGCCGTGAACCAGCCGTCGCCGATAGCCGATGCCGTGAGGCACGCGCCTTGCACGGCGACGCTCTCGCCGAGTGTGAGCGCGTCGGACCACGGCTCGTGCGCGACGGTGAGCGCCCATCCGCCGCCCGTGTGGGCGAGGCGGCTCAGGGTTCCGATTTTCTGTACAAGGCCTGTGAACATGGTAATTAGAAATTAGGAATTAGGAATTGGAAACTGGGAATCCAGCTAAAAAATCATCCGTCTGTTTTGATTTAACCACAATGGACACAATGGGTTTCACGATGGACACTATTTTCAAGACATTGCCATTGTGTCTATCGTGAAACCCATTGTGTCCATTGTGGTTAAAAAAACATATGCGCCCCGAAGGGGAAATCCTGTTCATCCTGTCAAAAAAAGAATTCACGTTCATGGCCTTCATTCTTCATTGCTGATTGCAGGGCAGAAGCCCTGCGCTCCCGGGAAGCCCCGCGCTCCCGGCAATTTCTAATTCTCACAAGCAGGTCGTCGCCGATGCGGCGGGTGTCGCGGAGGCGGAGGCGGGGAAGACCGGGGAGGAGGTTGTCGCCGAGGATGGCGGGGGCGTAGAAGAAACTGTAGTCGTCCACCAGCCCTGCGTTGTGGAGTGCGTCGGCGAGTTGCGCACCGCCTTCGCAGAGGACGTGCAGGAGACCTTCACCGCCGAGGCGTTTCATGAGTTGGCGGAGGGGGATGCGCCCGGCGCGGTCGGGGGTGAACGTCCACACCTGTGCGCCGTTTTGCGCCCACGCCTTGCCGTTGCGGGCGGCGGCGGCGCGGGTGGTGGCGATGACGGTTCGCGTGGCGGCGCGGTCGGTGTACACCTGCGCGTCGGGCGGTGTGCGGCCGGAGGCATCGACAATGACGCGCATCTGCGTGTCGCAGCCGGGCAGTCGGCAGAGGAGGGAGGGGTTATCCGCACAGACCGTCCCCGCGCCGACCATGACGGCATCGGCGCGGCGGCGCATACGCTGAACCTCGGCGCGCGCCTTCTCGCCCGTAATCCATTTCGACGTGCCTGTGCGGTCGGCGGTGCGGCCGTCGAGGGTGAGCGCGAGTTTGAGCGTGACGAACGGCAGCCCCGTGGTGACGTGCTTGGCGAAGGGCGCGATCAGTTCCTCCGCCTGTGCGCGGCAAACGCCGTTACACTCGCTGACGGCGATGCCCGCTGCGGCGAGCGCGGCGAGGCCCGCGCCCGCGTGGCGCGGGTTAGGGTCGGGGCAGCCGACGACGACGCGCGTGATGCCGTCACGGATGATGCGCTCGGTGCAGGGCGGTGTGCGGCCTGTTGTCGAGCAAGGCTCGAGCGTGACGTAGAGGGTCGCGCCGCGCGGGCTGGCGCGGCAAGCGTCGAGGGCCTCAACCTCCGCGTGGGGCTGGCCCGCGCGGGCATGGAAGCCCTCGCCGATGACGCGGCCGCGCTTCACGACGACCGCGCCGACGGGCGGGTTGGGGCGCGTCCGCCCCTCCGCTTTCCGCGCCAGCGTCAGGGCGCGGCGGAGCCATCTGGTTTCTTTGGCGTCCATGTGTCTGGCACGGGCAGATCCTTGTTGAACTTGTCGAGGATGCCGTTGACGAAGCGGCCCGCATCGGCGTTGCTGAAATACTTGGCGAGGTCGATGGCCTCGTTCAGCACCACGGCGCGCGGGACGTCCGGGCAGAACATCATCTCGTAGAATGCGAGGCGAAGCACGTTGCGCTCAATCGACCCGATGCGGTGCATGGGCCAGTTTTGCAGGTAAGGGAAAATGCGCTCGTCGATCTCCTGGAAGTGTTCGCCGACCCCGCGGACGAGGGCCTCGGTGAAGAGGCGGATTTTCAGCGGCGCGATACGCTCCTCGATGCTCTCCTCGCTGGACTCAATTTTGACATCGGGGTTGCGGTCGCGCATCTCATCGATTTTGCACGTCCACTGCTGACGCCAGAACTTCCGGATGGTCATGTCGAGGTCCTGCCCGGGGTTGAGGTCGTCCTGAAACAGCATCTGGAGGGCCCACTCGCGCCCTTGTCTGCGCGTCGCCATGTTACAGCGCCCCCAGTACGGAGACCGTCTCGATGGCCGCGAGGACCGCGTCCCAGCCCTTGTTGCCCTGCTTCGTCCCCGCGCGCTCGATGGCCTGCTCGAGGTTCTGCGCCGCGACGATGCCGTTCAGCACAGGCACGCCCGTGTCGAGCGCAATTTTCGAGAGTGCGCGCGCGACCGTCCCGTTGATGAGGTCCGCGTGCGGCGTCGCGCCTTGGATGACCGCGCCGAGCGCGATGACCGCGCTGTAGCGCCCCGAGGCCGCCAGTTTCTGCACCACCTGCGGCGTCTCGTTCGCGCCGGGGATGCGCACGAGCGTCAGGTCGTCCGCGCTGCCGCCGTGGCGGATGAAACAGTCCTCCGCGCCCTTGACCAGCTGCTCCGTGAAGAAGCTGTTGAAGCGGCTCACGACGATGGCCATCTTCATGCCCGTCGCGTTCAGGTTCCCGTTGATTTCTTTCATGTTTGCTCTCCTTTTTCTAACAACTAAAAACTCATTTCACAGCAAGTGATCCATTTTCTCTTTCTTCGTCTCCAGATAGCGGCGGTTGAAGTCGCCCGGCGCGAACGCGATCGGCACACGCCCCGCAATCTCCAGCCCGTAGCCTTGCAGGCCGATGAGCTTCTTCGGGTTGTTCGTCATCAGGCGGATGCGCTTCAGCCCGAGGTCCGCCAGAATCTGCGCGCCCACGCCGTAGTCGCGCAAGTCCGGCGCGAAGCCGAGCTTGATGTTCGCCTCCACCGTGTCGAGACCGCCCTCCTGCAACTTGTACGCATGGAGCTTGTTCGCCAGCCCGATGCCGCGCCCCTCCTGCCGCATATACAGCACCGCGCCGCAACCCTCCTCCTCGATCATCCGCATGGCCGCGTGAAGCTGGCTGCCGCAATCGCACCGCGCCGAGCCGAACACGTCGCCCGTCAGGCACTCGCTGTGGACGCGCACGAGCGGCGCGTCCGCGCCCGCGAGGTCGCCCTTCAGCAACGCCAGATGCTCCCGCCCGTCCGGCGACGAGCGATAGAGACGCAGCCTGAACTGCCCGTGCGCCGTCGGAAGCTCCACCTCCTCCACCAGCTCGATCAGCCGCTCGTGATGGCGGCGGAACGCAATCAAATCCGCGATCGACAACATCCTCAGCCCGTGCGCCTGAGCAAACACACGCAACTGCGGCAGACGCGCCATCGTGCCGTCCTCCTGCATAATCTCGCAAATCACGCCCGCCGGCCTGAGCCCCGCCAGCCGCGCCAAATCGACCGCCGCCTCCGTGTGGCCCGCCCGCACCAGCACACCGCCCTCACGCGCCTCCAGCGGGAAGACGTGTCCCGGACTGACAACCGCGTCCGGCCCCGACGCATCATCAATCAGCACGCGCACCGTCTCCGTGCGGTCCGCCGCGCTGATGCCCGTGGTGATACCCCGCGCCGCGTCCACCGACAGCGTGAACGCCGTCGCGAACCGGTCCCCGCGGTTACGGCTCGGCGCGCGTTCCACGCCCAGCCGCCGCAACGCCTCACCCGTCATCGGCACGCAGATGAGGCCCCGCGCGTGCTTCGCCATGAAGTTGATCGCCTCCGGCGTCGCGCGCTCCGCAGCGATGATGAGGTCCCCCTCATTCTCGCGGTTCTCATCATCCGCCACGACGACAAACTCACCGCGCCCGAAAGCCGCGACGCACTCCTCGACCGTGTTAAACGCATTCATACAATACAAACTCCGCAAAGCATAACCGGGGCAAGGCGAAAGAGACGGCATCCCCTTTCATCCAGACTCTACTGTCGGCCACGGACTCTCACCGTGTCAGTGCCCTGCGCGAACAGGACAGTCGCGGGCTTTACCGCCGGTTGGGAATTGCCGTTACCGGCTCACCCAGCCCCGAAGACGCTCGTTAAAACCAATACAATACCGTATTTGCCCTGTGCATTGCAACCCTTTTTTATGATTTTGGCATCTCGCCGCCAAGACAACCGTCCGCCCTCCCCAAAGCATTCCCCGGCAACCTGAAGCCGTTTGGCCCCGTCAGGCCGCCGCGTTGCGGGTGCGGGCTAAACCTTTGGCTCGCTACTCCTCGCGCATCCCGTATTTGCGGATGAGGCGCTGGAGGTAGGCGCGCTCGATGCCGGCCTCGCGGGCGGAGCGGGAGATGTTCTGGCGGTTGCGCGTGAGCAGGTCGTGGAGATAGGCCTTCTCGAACTCCTCGATCAAGTCGTTCTTGGCGTCCTTGAAGGGCTTGTCGGTCGAGAACGTCGCCTCGGGCTCGGCGTTGTTCGCGCGCCCCGCGCGCAGCGAGCCGATGCTCAGGAACGCGCTGAGGTTGACGGGGCGCTTCTCGCTGTAGAACGCGAGCTCGATGAGGTTGCGCAACTCGCGCACGTTGCCGGGCCACTCGTGGCGTTTGAGCACGTCCATGGTGCGGTCGGCGTCGGCGATCTGGCCCATGGCCTCTTCGCCGTGGAGCTGGGTGATGAAGCGCTTCACCAGCAGCGGCACGTCCTCGCGGCGGCGGCGCAGGGGCGGCAGCTCGAGGTGCACGACGGAGAGGCGGTAGTAGAGGTCCTCGCGGAAACGCCCCTCGTTGACCTCGTGGGAGAGGTTGCGGTTGGTGGCGCTGATGATGCGCACGTCGATCTTGCGGACCTTGTTGCAGCCGACGCGGCGGATCTCGCGCTTCTCCAGCACGCGCAGGAGCTTGGGCTGGAGGTCGGGCGAGAGGTCGCCGATCTCGTCGAGGAAGACGGTGCCGCCGTCGGCGAGCTCGAAGGCGCCCTGGCGGTCGGCGTTCGCGCCGGTGAACGCGCCCTTGACGTGGCCGAAGAGCTCGCTCTCGATGAGCTCCTTGGAGATGGCCGCGCAGTCGATGACGATGAAGGGCTTGTCCTTGCGCGTGGAGAAGTTGTGTATCTCCTCCGCCAGGACTTCCTTGCCCGTGCCGGTCTCGCCGGTGATCATGATGGTGGCGTCGGACGGCGCGTAGGTCTCGACGAGGTAGAAGATGCGGCGCATGGGGATGGAGCGGCCCACCATCTTGCCGAGCGCCTCGTTGGGCGAGAGCGGGATGTCGTTCGCGTCCTGAAGCGGGCAGAAGACGATGCGGCTTTTGCCGAGCTGGATCTCCGCCCCCGGCGCGAGGTGCGCGGACGACACGCGCACGCCCTGCACGAGCGTCCCGTTGGTGCTGTTCAGGTCGCGGATCTGGTAGCCGGACTGCTCGATGATGATTTCGCAATGGCGCTTGGAGACGGTCGAGTCGTCGATCACCAGGTCATTGTGCGGGCCGGACCCGATGGTGAACGTGTCGCTGTTGAGCAGGAACTCGCGCCCCTGCAGCGGCCCGCTGATGACCAGCAGCTTCGTCTTGCGCACCCTCAGCAGGTTCGCGTTCTCGTCGGCGGACACCACCAGTGTCGCGGGAGAAAGATTGTTCGTCTGATTGTCCTTCATGCCATCACACCCCTAAAAACCAACACCGCAAAAAATAAAAAGTGCGACTATTATAACGCATGCCTACAAGAGTATGCAACCGTTTTCTAACAGGATTCCAGCTCATTCGTCCGCAGGGCTCTGGTCGCGGGGGGCGCGGCCGAAGGTCTCCTCCATCTCGGCCCAGAGCAGGCCGACGCGCACGGCGAGGAGGGTCAGCAGGACGGAGACGAGGATCGCGGTGATGCCCATGAGGTAGCCCGGCACGCCGAGGTTCAGGCACACGAAGAGCGTGCAGACCATGGACGCGAGATAGACCGCCTGGCCCGCGAGGATCGCGTTGGGGCGCTTCATCCGCGCCGCGAGCCCTTCGGCGTGCCCGCGCACCGCCTGCATGACGGGCAGCGCGGCGACGATCAGCATCGCCCGCATGGCGAGCGGTATGTCCAGGTCCGGCAGGTTCTGCACCGCGCCGAAGTACCAGCGCGCGGCGGCCGGGATCTGCCCCGCCAGCGGGAACAGCATCAGCGCGCACCCGGCCACCAGCGCGAAGCGCAGGATGTCCGTCGCGCGGCGGCCCTGCGGCGGGAACGCCAGCACGACGGCCTGCATGCGGATGGCGGCGTAGCTCATGGGGTTGACCACGCCCATCACGACGTAGTGGATGGCCTGCATCCGCCCGGGCTCGTCCGCGCGCGCGATGAACGCGGCGACCATGAACCCCGAGACGGCCAGCAGCACCCCCCCGAACGAGAGCGGGATGGTGAAGCAGAGCTGCGTGCGCATCGTCGCGACGGGGCCCTCGGCCTTGCCCAGCCCGCGGATGTAGGGGCGCGCGAGCAGCGTGGCCAGCCCCATCTCCAGCGCGACGGGAAGGGTCATCGCGAGCAGGCCCATCTTGTGGCCGACCCACCCGAGGCGTATGAAGAGCGGCACGACCGCCGCCGTCAGCGCGATGCGGAAGAGCGTGGCCCAGTTGGCGGCCGCGCTCGCGCGCGCGTTGTAGAGCGCGACCAGCGGCGGGTGGCGCAGGAAGAACAGGAACTGGAGCGGGATGCTGTAGAGCAGCACCTGCCGCGCGACCGCGCCCATCGGCCCGCTCAGCCCCAGGATCGTGCGGAAGATGACGCGCTCGACGCCCGGCAGGCACGCGCCGGCCTGCGCGAGCAGCAGCGCGGCGGTCATCATGAGGTTCAGCCGCCTGAACTGCCGGAAGCCCTCGGCGTCGCGCCCGAACACCATGCCCGTCGTGAGCAGGCCGCCGCCGATGGCCCCGATGACGAACATCATGGACAGCCCCTGCGCGAATGACGCGAGATCCAGCACGCCGTTCTCCCCGCGCGACACGATGGCCGCGACAAGCGGGTAGGTGAGGCTCTGCGAGACGGCCTGCACCACCAGCGGCACATAGAACTTGGTGGCCCGCCACGGCGTGTAGTCCGACCTCGGGATGGCGTGCTCGCTCATGTCAGAGCCTCAGCAGGCGGCGGGCCTGCTCAAACACGGGCGAGAGGTCGATCTTCGCGCGCGCGTCGCCCAGCGTGCCGTCGAAGATGTGCGCCGCGCCGCCCGCGGCCAGACCGTCGAGGAAACGCGCGAACTTGTTGTCCTTGCCCGACGGCACGGCCAGCACCTCGACGCGGGCGCCGCCGCAGGTGACGGCCTCGCTGATCATCCCCGTGGAGTCGGCCGTCACGAACAGGCGCTCGCAGAGCGTGACGAACGCGGGCACGGGGTTGAAGGTGGTGTCGCGGCGGCAGATGATCTTGTAGTCGAAGGGGTAGCCGTCGATGAGCGCGTCGATCTCGGGCGGCGTGCGGCGCGAGGTGGTGACCCAGCGCTCGCGCCCGGCGGTGAGCGCGAAGAGCGCGTCGAGGTGGCCGCGCAGGGTCTCGGCGGTCATGGGCGAGAAGCCCGTGGGGCCGCCGATGACGACGCCGACGGCCGGCGCCTTCTGCGCGTGTCGCTGGCGGAAGGCCTCGGCGGCGCGGGCGTAGAAGGCCTCGTCCACGGCGGTGAGGTTGGCCGGGATGTGGATGACGTTGGGCGCGTCGGGCGCGTCGTCGAACACGGGCGCCATGACGCAGTCGAACGTCGAGATGCGGTAGCCGCCGGGATAGAGGATCGCCGCCACGGGCGCGCCCAGCCGCCGCGCCGTGACCTTGCCGGGGTAGAACGCCGTCGAGCCCGCGCACACGACCGCCGCGTAATAGCCGCCGTCCGGGAGCGCGTCCATCCGGAACAGGCGGCGCGAAACGATGCCGAGGCGGTCGGCAAGGTACGAGAGCCCCTTGCAGACGCGCAGCGGGTAACGCACCTGCACGCAGTCGCAGGCGTACCCCAACGCCTGGCAGAACGCCCTCGACTGGTTCTCATGCCCGGCCTTGCCGTCTGATATGATGAGCAACTTTTTCATTGGAGTGGTCAGTGATCAAAAACGCCCGTTTTTTATTACACAGAATTTCACGGAGGAGGCACAGAGTCACACAGAGTTTTTGAGAATTTCTCTGTGAACCTCTGTGGATTCTCTGTGGTTCTCTGTGTAACATTTATTCATCCGTTTAATTTAACCGCAGATGACGCAGATTACACAGATTAAAAATACGTTGCAGTGCATATAAAAATAATCTGCGTAATCTGTGTCATCTGTGGTTAAAAAACTGTATGCGCCCGAAGGGAAATCCTGCTAATCCTGTCAAAAAAATCCTCCTGTTAATCCTGTCGAAAAGAAGCAACGGTGGGCAGGGGCTCGAGGAGGTGGCGCCATTCCGCGAGCTCGCGGCGGCGCTCGCGCAGCCACGCATCGCGGTCGGTATCCGGCGGGAGCGTGTCCGTCACGCGCACCGCGCCGCAGGTATTGCACACCGCGCCGTCCTGCGCGGCCGGGGCGCCGCATTCAGGGCAGTGCGTCTCCAGCATATCGCCGCAATACGCGCACCGCGGCCCCGCCGCCACGTCCTGAAGGCGCGGCCAGAACAGCAGGCGTTCCTGCACGAGGTACGGCAGGTTCGACGGGCACAGCGCGTTCGGGCAATACCCGCGCGCGCGCGCCGTCACGAGCGCGGGCGCGGGCTTCTCGGCGGGCAGCTCCACGCCCAGGAGCTTCGCGAGCTTCGCGATGCTCTCGCGCGAGAGCTTCCCCGGCAACCCGGCCTCCAACATGCTGATGGCCGACTGCTGGCAGCCGACCTCCCGCGCGACGCGGCTTTGCGTCATCCCCTTGTCGCGCCGCGCCTGCGCCAGCCTTCGGCAGACCTCTATCGTTAATTGAGCCATGTCCTCCCCTTGCCCCACGGCACAAGCCTAGGGGCGTCTGTTAATAAGTGTAGTATGCCCCAAATCCGCCGCCACCGCAAGCGCAAACTGTCAACATTTTATCAACAGCTCTAACTTATTGCAAACAAGTATGTTACATCATTTTAATGCACAATTATCAACCATTTATGACCTATCTGGAGATAATGTTGATAACCTGTTGATATAGCATTTTAACGTGGTGTTGTCACATGCCTGATGTATTGGAACCACCCCGTGGAAACCACCCCGTCAGCCTGCGGCTGCCACCCCTCCACAGGAGGGGAATTTTCTGCGTAGGATTATCCTCCTCCGCAGGAGGGGAATTTTGCGAGGGGATTCCCCTCCTGTGGAGGGGTGGCAGCCGCAGGCTGACGGGGTGGTTCCGGGTGGCAATAGATTTCAACGGAGACATTCTCATCAGACACACATCAGGTTAAACGACGATAATGCACGGGGAAGAGGGCGAAGCAAGGCGGCGGGGATGTCCGTAACGGCGTTAAGAGGCGTAGGTGTGCATCCCCTTGAAGGTGTGCGCGAGGTTAATCCACGTGAGCGTGAGGATGATGAAGAGCAGGCCGAGGAGGAGGAGCACGGCGAGGGCGTGGGGGTTGCGCGTGCCGTTCTTGAGGCGGTAGTGGAAGTACGCGCAATAGACGAACCAAGTGGCGAGCGACCACATCTCTTTGGGGTCCCATTGCCAGTAGTGCCCCCAGCAGATTTTGCCCCACAGCGAGCCGAGCAGCAGGCCGAGGGTCAGCAGCACGAACCCGAGCGCGGCGGTCTGGCGCGAGGCGGCGTCCAGCTGGCGGAGGCGCGCGGGGTCGGTCTGCGCCTTTGCGGAGAGCATCGGCAGCGCCATGAGCGCGGCGCGGGCGAGGACGATGTAGGCCGCGACGTAGCTGCCGACGTGCGGCACGAACAGCGGGCTTTGCAGGGCGGGCGGGAGCGAACGGGGTTCCGCGCTGAACACGAACCCTGCGGGGAACAGGATGACCAGCCCGAGCAGCGCGTCCTGAAACGCGGTGTCCAGCCCGGTCTGCTTCTTGCTCAGCAGGGAGAGCGGCCACAGCGACGCGGCCATGCACAGGAAAAACTCGAACAGGTTCTGCATCGGCGGATGCCCCGTGTGGAAGCCGCGATAGGCGACGGATGCGACGGCGGCGGCGAAGCCCGCGAACCAGAAGCCGCGCCCGAGATGGCGGTTTTTCTTGTCGCACAGCAGGACGGCCGCAATGAGGAACGCGGCCATGGTCAGGTAAATCAGCCCGCCCTGCGGGGTCATCTTGATGTTCATGCGGCACCTCCCTTCGGGCGCGTGAAGAACCGCGCGGCGAACCAGAGCGTCCCGGCGAGCAACACCACGAAGCCCGCATAGACGACGGGCAGGCCGGGGTCGCGGATGAACTGCAGGACGGTGTACACCACGGGGCGGCCGTAGTGGTCGGTGCTCTCGCCCCAGCTCATCTGGTAGATGTGGTAGCCGTGGACGTAGGCGGGGTGGTTGACGCGGACATCCTCGGTGCGCGGCTCCTTGCCCGGCTCCAAAATCATGATGCGGCTGCGGTATTCGCGGGGCATGCCGCCCTCGTAAAAATTAACCGTGAATTTTTCGAGGCGCACCGTGAAGGGGAGTTTGCCGACGTACTCGGTGAGCGTCCGCCCCGTCCAAAGCGTGTCCATGCGGTCGCCGTCAATCATGGCCATCGAGCCTGTGACGGGGTGCGCCTCGGACGTTGTACGAGCGGCGTGCTGCCCCATGAGCCAGCCCGCCATGACGCACGCGCAGCCGAGGTGCATGAGCGCGGAGTCGAAGCGCTTGCGAAGCACTGCGCGGACGCCCGACACCGCAATCCCGATCGCCAGCGCGAACGTCACGGCCTGGCATCCGAGTTGTCCCATGAGCGCACCCGATTTTTCAGGCCCGAGAAATGCCAGCACGACAGCCCCTCCCGCGAAGAGGAGGCACGTCCACAGCGCGACATCAAGGTTCAACATTTTCTGTAACAAACGTGGCATGGCTCAACAACTGAAAACTAAAAACTCCCGCCCGTCGAAGGCGGCGGCAGCATCTTCATCATGATGCGGCGGAGGAAGCGTTTGAGGCCGGTGTGCTGGATGGCGGAGATGACGCGCTCGGTCTCGTGGCGGTAGTGGGCGTAGAGGAGCTCGGCGCGGGCGTGCAGTCCGGCGGCGGAGATGGCGCTGATGAGGCGCAGGCGCCCGGGCACGTCGCCGTCCCACACCGCGCCCAGCGCGTCGCGCACGGCGGGGTGGTCGCTGGCGCAGGCGGCGGCGAGGAAGATGGTCGGGCGCATGGCGAGCAGGTCCGCGGCGCGGCCGGGCATGGAGCGGAAGTCCTCGATGTCGTCGCGCAGCTGGTACGCGACCCCGGCGGCCTTGCTGAACATGGAGAGCTGGAAGCAGGTGGCCTCGTCCACGCCCGCGGCGTGCGCGCCGGCGAGGACGGCGACCTCGAAGGCGGCGGCGGTCTTGCGCTCGTAGATGCGCAGGACCTCGGCCTCGGTGACGGGCGCGGGCCTGCGGCAGAAGGCGAGCTCCTCGCCTTGGCCGAGGCTGAGCTCGCGGTGACCGCGGGCGGCGGTGAGGATGACGGCGGCGCGGGTGTCGCCGCTGAACGCGGAGGAGGCGATGAGGCGGTAGCCCTCGCCGAGGAGGTAGTCGCCGGCGTTGATGGCGGCGGGGACGCCGTACTGCTTGTGGACGGTGGGGACGCCGTAGCGCTCGTCGTCGCTGTCCTCGATGTCGTCGTGGATGAGCGAGGCCTTGTGGAAGCATTCGACGCCGACGGCGGTCTCGCGGATGTTGGCGATGTCGCCGCCCGCGACGTGGAAGACCGTGGCGGTGAGCATGGGGCGCCAGCGTTTGCCGCCGGTCATCATCCACGCCAGGCCGATGCGCTGGGCCTCGGTGGCGGGCGCGCCGAAGAGGGCGTTGAGCGAGGGCTCGGTGAACCAGTGGCGGATGTGCTCGGAGACGCGCTCGAGGTCGGCCTGCCCGCCGCCGCCGGGCGTTTGCTTTTTCAGGCGGAGCGTCGCGAGCGCGGCGTCCGCGTCGAGGGTGGTGCGCGTGCAGCCGTCCGTGAGCAGGGGGATGCCTTGGCCGGGGATGGCGTGCTCGTTCATCAGCGGGAAGATGCGGCGCAGGGAGTCGAGGCAGCCCACGCCGATGACGGCATCGACCTTGCCGCTGGTGAGGAGTTTGCTGACGACGGTGGTGCCCTCCGCCACGAGGGTGACGTAGCCGAGGCGGTCGGCCTCCGCCTGGAGGGCGCCGATGGCGCAGCCGCCGCACTGGGCGCAGATCAGCCCGAGGCTGTCGCGCTCGGCGCGGCAGACCTCCGTGTCCGCGAGGCACTGGGGCAGCAGCAGCAGGCGGCGCTCGCACGGCACGCCCGAGACCACATCCGCCCACAGCGCGTTGTTCAGGACCAGCGTCACATACGGCAGCTCGTCCGCGGCCATGCCCGCGCTGACGGCCGCGCAACGCGCGTGGGCCGTGAGCTCATCCGCCGTCAACGGCGGCACGAGGCGCTCGCGCGCGATATACTGCGCGACGGCACTCTCCAGCGCCGCACGCCGCGCCTTGTCTTGCGGGACGGTCAACCGCTGCGTCATCTGTTCTGACAGATTTTTGTCCATGCGCCAGCCACTTGAAGATTCATAATCTCACATAGAGGTCTATAGAGTAGCACAGCGTAGCGCCGAAGTACACAGGATTTTGTGTAATTATCGTGTTTAGCAATAACATTGTTACATACGGGATACGCCCTACGCTACTGCTTTCCGCCCCTTCGGGGCTAAGAAGAATGTACTAATGTTGAGTAAAAACGCTATAGCCCACGTGCCACGGAAGCACGAACCTGACTACGCGGCGGCTGTATGCGCCGCGCAGGGGCAAGCCCCTGCGTTAAAAGCGTCGGCAAGCCGCCGCACTCCATCCGGGACACTAATACAGGAGAATCAGCGTCCCCTGCTGTGTGGTGAGGTAGAGGTTACCGCCTTGTTTGAGGATCTGCCACTTGCGGCCGTCGGTGAAACCTTCGACAGCGGGGATTCCGGTGAAGCCGTTGAGGGCGGTGGCGATGAGGTACTTGCTGCCCCCTGGCTCGGCGGAGGCCGCATTGGACGGGACAACCGTCAGGCCCGTGAGGTCAACTGCGCCAAGGGTGGTGAAGGTCAGCACGTCGCTGATGCCGGGACCCTCAACCGTGACACGGTAAACCGAGCCGGGGCCGAAGGTGATGTTGTCGAGCGTGAGCTCGCCGACAGCGCTGTCACCGGCGGGGCTGATGGCGGCGCCGTCGCCGAGTGTGCCGTTGGCGAGCGTGCCATTGCCGGTGACGGTCAGGCCCGCGCGGGGGGCGCCGCCGAGGTCGAGCGTCGCGCCAAGCGCGACGTTGAACACCGCGCCGTCAAACGTGTCGTCGCTGATCGTCGTGCCGAGCCGCCATTTGGCGACGAGGTAGCGCTGGACGGCATCGCGCTCGGCCTCGGGGAGGGCGCGGTCGAAGACGATCTGCTCGCCGATCTGGCCGCGGAAGTCAGCGCGATTGGCGACACCGGAACGCTGGCCGATCATGAAGCGGGAATCCGCAGTGTCGAGGTCCCCGCCGAGGGTTCGCGTCCCAGTCGAGGGTTCAGCGGCCGTGCGCCAGAAGGCGATGTCCCGCGCATCCGCGTGCAGGATGCAGAAGACATCCGGGGTCCCGCTGGGGGTGATGGTGTTGATGGCGAGGTCATCGCTGTATGTGCCGAGGACCGTGGTGCTCGTGCCCGCCGCGTTCGCGCGGTCGCCGAACTCCCAGAGGCGGCGGGTCGATCCGGCGCCGAAGGAGACGATAGCACCTTCGTTAAGATTATCGTGCCGGGCGAAGACGCCGAAGCTCGTGCGCGGGGCGGCGCCGGTGATGCCGAGGTTCGAGGCGCTGGCGAGGCCTTCGTTGTTGTCGTCAATGCTGATCATGGGCAGGCCAGCGACGGCGTAGGAGGCCGCGTCGGCGGCGAGCAGCGGGGCGATGAGGCTCACACTGCCGTTGACGATGCCCGAGGAGGCGTCCATGCCGCCCTGCGTGCCTTTGTTCCGCAGGCTGGTGAGGCGCCCGAAGCCGTCAAGGGTGACGGTGGACGCGTCGGAGGGGTCGTACCACACGACGGGGTTGAGGCGCGCGACGGTGTCCGCGCTCGACCGGGAGGCGAGGACGACCGTTCCTTCCTCGATCGCGAAGGGCAGGGTTTCCCCGGAGGTCTCCGAGGCGGCCAGGTACTTGGCGGCGATCGCGGTGTTGAGGGCGGTGATCTCTTGTTCGGTGAGGGTGCGGTCGAAGAGGAAGATCGCGCCGTACTTGCCCCTGTAGGTTCCGGTGCCGCGCCGGGCGATGCTGAACGGCGCGGCGGCGGTGCCCATGTCGGCGGGCCAGGTGGCGGTGAGCGTCTCAATCGCCGCGCCCGCGCTCATGCAGCGCCAGGCCTGGACGCCGCGCGCGAGGTTGCCGCCGTAACCGTTGGCGCCGGCGATGAAGGTGAGCTGGTCAACGGCGGGGATGGGGCTGGTGATGTCCGTGTCGCGGCTGCTGCCGAGGCCGGAGACGTAGGTCTTGCTGGACTCGTTGCCGATCTCAAATGAGGCGCCGTTGGCGCCGGAGCCGATGCCGATCACGCCGCGGTTGGTGTCGCGGGCGATGAGTGCGACGAGGGTGCGCGGCGCGGTCCCGGAGAGGGGGACGTTGGCGGCGGTGGTCATGGTCGCGGTGGCGGTATCCACCTGCAGGATGCCCGCGCCGAGGGGTGAGGGCGAGCCGGAGCCCGTGAGGTAGCGCGGGCCCGTGCCGTTGTTGTAGGGGATCGCGTCGAGGTCGTCGCCCGCAGAACCTTTGTTGCGGAGGCGGGTGACGCGGTCGCCGTTGAGCTCGACGGTGGATGCGTCGGCGGGGTCGTACCAGATGACGGGGGCGAGCAGCTGGATGATCGTATCGGGCGGGATGGGGGCGGCGGGGACGGCGGAGACGGTGATGGTGCCGGGGCCCGTCTTTGTAATCGCGGGCGCGGCGATCGCGCCGTTGAGGATGCCGCCGTCCTCGATGGTGACGGGGTGGTAGTTGGTGTGCGTCGCGCCGCCGAGGTCAAGGGTGCCGCCTGTGATGCTGAGGGCGGAGTGGGGCGAGAGCGTCTGCGGGCCCGCGCCGAGGCGCAGGGTGCCGCCGGAGACGACGGTGGGGCCGGAGTAGGTGTTCTCGGCGTTCAGGGAGAGGGTGCCGCCGCCGGTCTTGGTCAGGCCGCCGGGCTCGGAGACGCCGAGGGTGACGATCGCGGTGGCGTCCGAACCGCCGCCGCCCGCGAGGGTGACGGTGGGGTTGGAGGTGTAGCCGAAGCCGGGGTTGGTGACCTCGAAGCCCGTGACGTGACCCGCCGCGCGGTCGATGTGCGCGATGGCGGTGGCGTTCGAGCCGCCGCCGCCCGAGAGCGTGACGGAGGGAGGCGCGATGTAGCCCGCGCCGACCGCGTTGACGGTGAGGGCGGTGACGCCCCGGCCGATGGGCTGGCGCAGGGGGACGTGGATGCTCCGCACGAGGCCCTCGGCGATTTCGACGGTCGCGCCGCCCGCGTAGATGCTGGCGCTGAGCGGTGCGGCCGCGGGGGCGGGGACGTCGAGGAGGCGGCCGGAGGCCACGCCCACGGTGTTGGTCACGCGCAGGGTGCCGCCGTCGAAGTTGACGTAGGTGTGGGTCAGCGCGCCGGCGCGCAGGATGCGGTTGATCTGCGGGACGGTGAGGCGGCCGCCGTTGCGGATGTTGATGCTCGCGGTCGCGTCCGTGCGGTCGCCCATGTTGATCGGGCGGTCAACCATCGCGTCGGCCGTGCCGGTGACGGTGAGGGTGGCGTTGCCGCCCGCGCCGCCGTTCTCGAGCAGGGTCAGCGGGCCGTAATGCTCGAAGGTGCCGCCCTCGAGGTGGAGGAGGGCCGTCCCGGGGCGGCTCATGGCGATGTACCCGCCGTAGGAGTTGCCGACCGTGCCGCTGGCGGGGACGCTCTCGCGCTGGCCGTTGAAGATGAAGCGGCCGCCCGTCTGGCGGATCATGCCGATGCCGGACCCCTGCGAGGGCATCTGCACGCTCCCTTTCATAAAGAGCTCGCTGTCGTCGTCGATCTGGGCGTAGAGGTGCCCGTACATTCCCCATGCGCTGACGTTGCCCGCGCCGCCCGTGTCCGTAAAGCGGCTGTTGCCCGTGAGGTAGAGCGCACCGGCGCTGGAGGCCGGGGTGTTGGCCGCGCCGTTGCCGCCGCCCACCATCTTGTGCGTGACCTGCGCGTTGTCGCGCAGTTCCAGGATGGTTTTGTTGTCGCCTTGCGCGAGGCCGAGCGAGGACTGCGTCCCTTGGTTGTAGCCCCGCTCCATGCCGGTGATCTGCGCGTCGTCGCAGAGGATGTTGGTGCTGACGCCTTGGAGGTAAACGTGGGAGGCCACGGGACTCCAGGTGGTGGTCAGGGTCGCGCTGTTCGAGAGGATGAGCGTGCCGCCGTTGTTGCGGATGTCGCCGACCGGCGACGCGATGTGCGCGTCGTCGATGACGAGCGTGCCGGGGCCGGTCTTGATGAATTGACCTTGGAAGGGGGCGCCGATGTTGTCGGTGAGGAATGCGGTTTCGCCCGTGCCGACCTCGACTTCAAGGCGTTGCCCGTCGCGGGTGGCGGAGGTGAATGCGCCGCTCTCCGCGAACGCCTTGATGTTGGCGGAGGACCAGTTGCCGTTGCCGTCCGCATAGACGCGCACACCGCTGGCGGCGTGCGGGAGCGAGAGCTTGTTGATGTCCGGCAGACTCCCGACGTGGCGCAGACCCAACAGGGCGTTGGAGACGACGGTCGCGCCCGCATAGGTGTTCTGCGGGTGCATGAGCAGGCTCATGGCGGCGCTGCCGCCGCCGTGGACGAACAGGCCGCCCGGGCCGGTGATCTGCCCCGAGAGGTTCTTGCTGTGTTCGCCGTCGGCCGTGAGGCGGAGCGTGCCGGGGAGGGCGATGTCAGAGGTCAGCACGTTGATGTTGGTGGCGGTGCCGCCAGCGGTCGCGGTGATCTCCGCGTCGTCGGCCGGGATGACCGTCCAGTGGACGGGGATGCCTTGGTTGTACAGGATGAGGCCCGCGCCGCTGTCGATGACGATCTGGCGTGAAGGGTCGTTCGGCTCCAAGATGGTGGCGGGCTGATGGAGGCCGATATGCCCCTGCTGGACATGAATGGCCATACCGGCCGGGGCGTTGCTGACAACGCTCCCGTTGGCAAAGTAGAGAGGGCCCGCACCCGTCTTGGCGAGCTTGTGCCCGGCAAGGTCAAGCACCGCCTCGGCCCCGCGGAAGTCCCAGCGCGATACCGCGCCGAAGGTGGTATCGCCCGTGAGCGTGACGGTCGTGGACTGGAAGGTGTTGTACTGCGAGAGGGGGCCGTTGTTGGCGATGGCGCCTATGCCGCCCGCGCCCGCGCCGATGGCGGTGACGCGGTTGGGGAGGGTGATGCCGTTCGCCGTCAGCCCGGCGCCGACGTCCAGCGTCGCGCCGTCGGCGATGGCCACAGGGCCCGTGCCGAGCGAGGCGTTGTTGCCGATACTGAGGATGCCGCCGAGGATGTCCGTGCCGCCCGCGTAAGTGTTCGCGGGCGTGTTCGGCAGGAGCAGGGTGCCGGGGCCGTCCTTGGCCAGCCTGCCCGCGCCGGAGAGCGGGGCGTGGAAAGCGTCGGACACGCCGGGGGGCGTGGCGACGGTGAGCGCGCCCGCAGCAATGACGGTCGGGCCTACGAGCGTCGCGCCGCCCGCGAGGGTCACGTCGCCGAGGCCATCCTTGATGAGCGAGACGGTGGCGCCGGGCAGGCGGGAGAGGGTGGCGTTGACGGTGAGGGGCGCGGCGCTGTCGTTGCGCAGGGAGAGCGTCGTCGCCTGCGCGGCGACGGACTGGCGCCACTTGGCGACGAGGTACGCCTCCACCGCCTCGCGCTCGGGGTCGGTGAGGGTGTAATCGAAGAGCAGCACCTCGCCGATCTGGCCGCGGCAGGTGGAGGCGCCGGCGTTGCGGTGGCCGAGGTTGAGCGGCGTGTCCGCCGTGTTGAAGCCGGACGCGCGGGAGTGGGTCAGGATGTCCGTGCCGTTCAGGACGCAGAGCATATCCGTCGGCACCCCGTTCACGCCGCTGACGAAGGATGCCACGATGGGGGTGTGGATCGGCACGTACTGTGCGCCGGTGAAGTCGCGGTCGCCGCTGAACGTCCCGAAGCGGAAGACGGTGTCGCTGTAGCAGTAAACCTCGAAGGCGCGGCCCGAGGATCCCGAGCCGATTGAGGTCACGGGCCCTGTGCCGGGCTCTTTGCTCTGCACGGCGATGAGCGTGCGCGGGGCAGTGCCGGAGATGCCCGTTGAGGCCGCGCTCAGGAGCCCCTGATTGTTCACGGCGAGCTTAAGCATGGGCAGTGCCGCGTGGGACGCGCCGCCCGTGGCGTAGAGGGGTGCGGCAAAGTTCGGCGGCACCACCGCGTCGTGCGTCGCGCCGAGCGTGCCTTTGTTCGCGAGGCCGATGACCGCGTTGCCGCTGAGCGTGACGGTCGCCGCCTCCGAGGGGTCGTACCAGATGATCGGGTTCAGGTTCGAGATGACCGTGCTGTCCGGGATGGCGGGCGGCGTGGCGACCTGAAGCAGCGGCATGAATGCGCCGTCCTGCGGCGCGGCGCCGATGGTGAGCGCGTCCGCACCGGCGGCGATGGCGAGCGCGTTCACCATGAGCGTCTTGCCGTTGAGCTCGACCGTCGCGTCGTCGCCCGGCACGGTCTGCGTGAGGCTGAAGAGCCGGGTGGGGTTGGCGGGCAGCTGGATGTGCCCGCCCGCGCCGACGGTGTCGATTTCCGCCTGAATCATCGCGCCGTTGGGGAGCGTGTCGCCCTTGGTGGCGACGCCCTGCGTGGTGAGGGTCACCGGGGTCAGCCCGTTCACAGGGTCATAGGTGGCCGCGCTGCCGTTGAGCGTGAGCCACGGGCCGACGGGCCCTGTGGGGTAGCCCGCGATGAAGATGCGGTTGACGGCTGTGCCGGCGCCGGGCGCAGTGATGGCGAAGGGGCCGCCCGCTAAACCTGCGAACGTCACCTCGGAGACCGTCGGCGCGTCGTGGATCGTGAGCGCGATGCCGCTGTGCGCGTGGACGGTCGGGAAAGCCGTGATGAAGCCGTCCGTCGCGGAGGGGTTGATCACGAGGGCCGCGCCTGAGGCCATCGTGATTTGCGCGGCGCTGCCGACGGCGTTGGTGGTGTCGAAGCCGAGTGTCCCGGCATCGATGGCGATGACGCCCGTGAAGGAATTGCTCCCGGCCAGCACCCACGTGCCGGCGCCGTGCTTGCGGATGCCGAGCGTCCCCGTGCCGGTGTAGATGGGGCCGGTGATGAAGGCGGGGGCGGCGGAGTCGCCGAGGAGCGTGAGCGTCTGCGACGAGTTGTTGCTGTTGTAGATGGGGCCCGTCCACGTGAGCGGGCCTGTTCCGGACTGGTCGATGCCGGCGCCGTAGCCGAGGGCCGCCTCGCCGCCGTTGAGGAGGAATGCGTAGCCTGCGGTGTCGCCTGTGCCCGTGTAGCGCAAGACGGAGTTTCTGCTCGGCCGGATGGTGCTGATCGCGCCCAGGCAGGAGGGCTGCCCGGCGGGCGCGAGCTTGTGCGCGCTAACGGTGTGACCGTAGGTGATGCTCATGTCCCGCACGAAGGCATTGCCCGCATAACCCAGGATGACGTCGCCGGCCTTGGGCGACCCGCCTGTGCGCCACAGCTCGAGCCCGGTCGAAGTCCCGCCGCTGGCATCGACGATCTCGGCATGGATCGCGAGCGTGCTTCCGGCGTTCGCGCCGTTGTCGAGGTGGTTGGTGTCGCTCGCGGAGGTCATCCCCAGCTGGCCGGGGCCGTTGATGGTGAGGTTGCCGCCGTCCGCGCCGAGGCCCGCGCCGCCCCCGTTGGAGATGGTGAACCTCGCGCCGGCCGCGATGGTGATGGTCGCGTCCGCGCCATTGATGGAAAAGATGCTCTTGACGGTGTGGCTGGCGCTGACGGCAACCGTGGCCGTGACCCCGTCGAAGATGGCGACATCCGCCGTGCCGTTAGGCACCGCGTTGTCCGACCAGTTCGCGGCCGTGAACCAATTGCCGTCGCCGCCCAGACCTGTCCATGTGCGGTCTGCCGCGAATGCGCGGGGCATGAACACGGACACAACGAGAACCGAACATACGGCGATGCCCGCCGCCTTTACAACCGATTGAATCCCACCACTTAAACGTTTCATATTGACCTGCCTCCTGTTTCAGACCAGCCCCGACGGACTGGATATCATTCAATACTATTCACACATTCACATTATGTTATCCTCAAAGAGGTAATGGTGTCAAGCCGCATTGCGCGGAAAAAACGTTTTTCGGGGGTCGGCCGAAATTGCGGCCAAGCGAAGGATGACGGGGCAACGAAACAGGCCGGGACAATGAAGACTGCGGGACTGCGGCAAATGAGCCCGTCCCGCAGTCCTGTAGTTCCGCCGTCCCCATTCTTATCGCAAGATAAGTACCGTGCCGCCTTGGGTGGTGAGCCAGAGGTTGCCGCCGTCTTTGCGGATCTGCCACTTGCGGCCGCCGGTGAAGCCGCTAACCACGGGCACGCCCGTGAACCCGGCGGCAGTGGCGATGAGGTATTTGTTGCCGGGGGGCGCGTCAGAGATCACGTCGGAGGGGACGATCGTCAGGCCGGTGAGGTCGAGCGTCTCTGCGGAGACGAGGAGGTCGCTCATCCCGTTGTCGCCGGGGACGGGGGGCGGGACCTCGCCCTCGAGGGTGAAGACGGAGCCGTCGCCGGGGTCTTCGAGGAGCTCGTAGTTTGCCATGACGTTCTCGTTGCGCCCGAGCTTGTCCACGCCGAGGGCCATGGTGTCGTCGGTCCACCATTCGTTCCCGGGGGTGGTCTGTTTCATCGCGCCGACACCGCCGTTGCCCTGCCCGAAGCGCATCTCGATCGCGTTGGGGCCGGGGTTGATCAGGACCTGGACCTTCGCAACCGCGTTGTAGGCGCCGTGGTCCATGTACTGCACGCCGTTGACGGTCAGGATGAGGTGGTCGTCGAAACTCTTGGCGAAGGTCCATGTCTCGTTTGTCTCGGCGTGGCTCCAGAGGTAGCCGGTGTAGATGTAGGTGGTGTAGAAGGGCCACAGTTTCCCGTTGATGTACACGTTGTCGCCGGTGCTCCAGCCGTTGGCGGCGGTGTAGGTCATCTCGATGCACTCGCGGGGGTTTGGCTGGGAACGGTCAACATTGCCCCCGCCTTGGGAGACGCGCCCCTCATACAGGCCGGGGGTGAAGGGCGTGATGTAGATGGGGATGGGCGGGTCGTGGATGGTGACGCGGTAGGTCATGCCGTTGAGCGCGCCGCTCACGCCCATGGTGGCGGTGCGGTCGTCGCCGCCGGGGGTGAGGATGGTGCCGTTGGCGCTGCCCGCGGCGCCGTTCTGGACAGTGCCGGGGCCGGTGACGGTGAGCCCGTTGTGGGGGGCGCCGCCGAGGTCGAGGACCGCGCCGTCGGCGACGGTGACGGTCATGCCGGAGAGTGCGCCGGGATCCGTGCCGGGCAGGACGAGCGTCCCCTCCTCGACGCGGATGAGGCCGTCCGGTTCGGCGAAGTCAGGGATGTCGAAGAGGGTGAGGCGCGAGCCGTCGCCGGGGTCGCCGAGGGGGACGTAGTTGGCGAACACGTCCGCACCGCGGCCGAGGTAGTCCACGCCGAGGCCGAAGGCGCGGGTCTGCCACCAGCCCTGCTGGACGGCGCCGACGCCGCCGCCGCCCTGGCCGAAGCGTATCTCGATGGGATGCGGGCCGGGGGAGACGACGACGTTGGTCTTGAAAATCTGGTTGTGGGTGGGGTGGTCGATGTACCACTCGCCGTCGATGGTCAGCAGGACGTCGTCGTCGAAACTCTTGGCGAAGGTCCAGGTCTCTTCGGACTCGGAGGGGTTCCAGATGTACCCGGAGTAAATCCACGTGGAGTTGTCGGGCCAGTATTTGCCGTTGATCTCGCCGGCGTTTGCGAGGTAGCCGTTGGCGGCGGTGGTGGTGAGCTCGACGGCGGTGCAGGGGTTGGCGGCGGCGCGGTTGAGGCGGCCGGAGAGGCGGCCTTCCCACATGCCGGGGGCAAAGCCCGTTTCAACGGCGATGAGCACGATGCCCGCATCGAGCGTCGAGGCGCCGGGGCCGGTCTTGACGGCGGAGGCGGTGACGACGGTGCCGTTGACGATGCCGCCGGAACCGGTGAGGGCGAGGCTGACGTTGGTGATGGTGTGGCCGTTGAGGTCGAGGGTGCCGTCGCCGATGATGATGGCGGAGCGGGGATGGATGGCGTCAGGGCGGTTGAGGATGAGCGTGCCGCCGTTGACGCGCGTGGGGCCGGTGTAGGTGTTGGGGGCGCTCAGGGTGAGCGCGCCGGGCCCGGTCTTGGTGAAGCCGCCCCCAGAGGGGTTCGGCGTGATGACGGCTGCGCTGAGCGTGACGCCGCCGCCGCCGCCGCCCACGAGGGTGACGGAGGGGGTGGAGGTGTAGCCGCTGCCGGGGCTGGTGATCTCGATGCCCGTGAGGTAACCGTTGCCGTCGGTGCCGCGGTCGATGCGCGCGATGGCGGTCGCGCCGGAGCCGCCGCCGCCGGTGATGCTGACGTGCGGCGGGGCGATGTAGCCGGAGCCGCCGCTGGCGGCGATGACGGAGACGCCGAACCCGTAGGGGGACGCGAGCGGGACGCTGAGGTCGCGCGTGATGCCCTCGCCGATGTCGATGGTCGCGCCGCCCTCATAGACGTTGATGGCGAGGTCGGGCGAGCCGGCCTCCAGCACGAAGAGGTCGGCGCTGTCCGCGTTGTTGGTGACGCTGAGGGTGCCGCCGTTGAAACTGATGGCGACGGTGGAGGGGGTCTCCGGGTACCTGCGGTAAATGTGGGTGGTGGTGAGTTTGCCGCCGTTAAGGCTGAGCGCGGCGAAGCCGCCGGGGCGGTTGCCGATCTCGATCTGGCGGTCGATGACCGCGTCCGCCGTGCCGTCCACGGTCATGATGCCGGTGCCTGCCGTGGCGGTTCCGCTGCCGCCGTCGTTGGGGTCGAGGATGAGCAGCTCGCCGTAGTGCGTGAAGGCGCCGCCCTCGAGATGCAGGACGCCCACGCCGCCGCGGCTCAGGCCGAAGCATCCGGCGTAGGAGTCGCCGAGGTCACCGTTGTTCTCGGGCGCGGCGTAGCGCTTGCCGTTGAACGCGAACGTGCCGCCCGTCTGGCGGAGGATGCCGACGCTGGTGGCGTTGTTGATGCCGCCGAGGTGCGACCAGCCCTTGATGGAGAAGGTGCCGCTGTCGAGCTGGTAGTAGCCGTAGCCCCAGCGGCCGATGCGCCCGTCGTTGGCCGCGCCGCTGGTGCAGCGCCATTCGCTGTCGCCGGACTGATAGACCGCGCCGTGGGCGGTGGTGGCGTCATTGGCGTTCTCCCAGCCGCCGACCATGATGCCGGACTCGACGTAGGCGTTGTCCTTCAACTCGATGACGGCCTTGCCGCCGTTGTGCGCGGCGCGGAGGGAGGGGGTGCCGCCGCCGGTGTTGTAGCCGCTGTCGGGGCTGATGTATTGCGCGTGGTCCTCGATGGTGAAGGTGCAGAACGGGGTGCCCGTGCCGTCGTTGACCGTGTAGTCGGAGGTGTACATATTCTCGCGGCCGGAGTTCCACACCGCGTTGCCCGTGAGGCGGATGGTGCCGTTGTTCATGCGCGAGGAGGCGGTGAGCGTCACGTCCGATTCGATGACGAGCGTGCCTTGGCCGTTCTTGTCGAACGTCCCGGTGTAGGCGAGGGGGTCGGAGAGGGTGGCGGTCTGGCCGAGGTCAACGTGGACCTGGAAGCGGCGGTCGCCCGCCGTGTAGAGGCCGGGCCGGTTGACGAGCGCGGCCACGTCGGCGCTCTCCCATTCGCCGGGGCCGCCCATGAAGACGCGCACGCAGCCGCTGCCCTCGAGCGTCAGCTTGTTGAGGTCGGGCAGGCTGCCGGGGTGGCGCAGGCCCAGGACGTGGTTGGCCACGGTGACGTTGCCCTCGAACGTGTTGTTGGGGTGCGAGAGCAGGCTCATGGTGCGGACGCCCTGGTCGCGGGCGCGGATGTTGCCGGGGCCGGTGATCTGACCGAGGAGGTTTTTGTTGCGCACGGCGCCGTCCGCCGTGAGGTGGAGCGTGGCGCCGTCGTTCAGGTAGATGTCGCCCGCGAGCATATTGAGGTTGGTGTTCTCGTTGCCGCCATAGGTCCATATCTGTGCGCCGTCGCCGATGGAGGTGATGGGCCAGTTGAGCGGGATTGAGGTCATGTACAGCCCGAAGCGGCCGCTGCCGCCGATGTGGATTTCGCGGAGGCTGTCGTTCGGGTGCATGATGGTCCCGGACTCGATGCCGAGCGTCCCCTGCCGGATGTCGAGCGCCAGCCCCTCGGGGGCGTTGATGACGTTGGCGGGGGAGATGCGGAAGTCCGCCACGCCGACCTTGGTGAGCGCGTGCCCGTTCATGTCGAGGGTGGTGTCCATCCCGACGATATCCCAGCGCGGCGTGCCATTGCCGCCGATGGTGGTTGGGCCCGCCATCGTGATGGTGGTGTTCTGGAAGGCATAGCGCTGCTGCACGGCGCCGTTGTTGACGATGGCGCCCAGGCCGTCCTTGCCCGCGCCGGAGACGGTGATGCGGTTGTTGATGACGACGCTGTCGGCGGCGGTGGCGCCGCCGATGTCGAGCGTTGCGCCGTCGGCGATGGTCACGTCGCCCGAGCCGAGCGCGTAACGGTGGCCGACCTTCAGGATGCCGTCGAGGATGTCCGTGCCGCCGGTGTAGAGGTTGTTGGCGGTGGACGGCAGGAACAGCGTGCCGGTTCCGTCCTTGACCAGTTTGCCCGTTCCTGCGATGACGTTCGCGAAGGTGTCGAGCAGGGGCGCGGGCGTGTCCACGGTGAGCGCGCCCTCGCTGATCTGCACGAGACCGGAGAGGACGGTCCCGCCCGCGAGGGTGACGTTGCCCGTGCCGCGCTTAACCAGCGAAATCGTGCTCTCTGCGGTCGGTTCGGCGATGGCGGCGTTGACGGTGAGGTCGGCGGTGCTGTCGTTGCGCAGGACGACTGTGCCGGACTCCGGCGTGGCCAGCGCGAACTTCGGCTGGAGCCACTTGTCCATGAGGTAGGCCTCGACGGTCTCGCGCTCTTGGTCGGTGAGGGTGCGGTCGAAGAGGAGCACCTCGCCGATCTGCCCGCGGCCGGGGTTGCCCGCGTTGTCGGTGTAGCCGAGGCGGAGCTTGGTGTTGTCCGTGGAGAGGTTGTTGGCGTTGGCCTCCCACGGTTCCGCAAGGGCGCCGTCCAGCGCGGCCCCGAGCCAGCTGTTGCCGCTGTTCTCCGCGTTGTTCCAGAAGGAGAGCACGGCGGGCGTCGCGGCGGGTGGCGCGACAATGTCCTTGTCGCCGTTCCACGTGTTGAAGCGGACGTTCAGCACGCCGCTCACGTTCACGCCCATGCGGATGGAGAAGTCGCGGCGGTCCTGATTCACGCCCATGGAGACGTTGTTCTCCGCCCCGGAGGCGTAACTCACCACCGCGATGAGGGTGCGCTCGCTGTTGCCCGAGATGCCCGTGTTGTTGGCGCTGTCGAGGCTGTGGGTGTTGGCGTTGATCCAGACCATGGGCAGGGCGCTGTGCGAGTCCTTGCCCGTGGCGTAGGGCGGGGCCGTGTGGCCGTCGCGCGAGACGACCGCGTTATGCGTGGCGGCGGACGTGCCCTTGTTGAGGATTTGGGAGATGTGCCCGGCGCGGATGGTCACGGTCCCCGCGTCGGAGGGATCCCACCAGATGAGCGGGTTCAGGCTCGAGATCGCCGCATTGCCGGGGATGACGGGCGCAGGGAGGGGAGTGAAACCCAGCGGCAGGAGCGCGCCATCCTGCGGGGCCACGCCGAGGGTCAGCGCACCCTTGCCCGCGTTGATGGCGAGCTCGTTGGCGAGGAGGGTCTTCCCGGAGGTGTCAACCGTCGCGTCGTCGCCCGAGAAGTCCATCGTGAGGCTGAAGAGCGAGGTCAGATCCGTGAACTGGATGGGGTTCTGGCTCACGGCTGCCAGGTTGATGAGCGCCTGCGTGGTCGGGCCGTCGGGCAGGGTGCCGCCCTTGACCGCGATGCCCTGCTGGAAGAGGCTCAGGGGCTTCAGCCCGTCCGTAAGGTCGTACTGCGCGGGGCCGCCGTTGAGCGTGAACGCGGCATGAAGGGCCCCTGCCGAAAGGTTCGCGATGAAGATGCGGTTGACCGCCGTCCCCGCGCTGGGCGCGATGACGTTGACGGTGGTTGCGCTCAAGACGCTGATGGTCACAGTCGAGGCGTTCGGGGCATCCGCGACGGCGAGGGTGAAGCCGTCGGGCGCGGAGACCGACGCGAACGTGACATCGAAATTATCCGCGCCCGAGGGGTTCAGGTCGATCGTGCACGCGCCCGCCACGGAGATGGGCTGGAGCGCCGTGACGAAACCGGCCGCGCCCGACGGGTTGACCGAGAGGGTCGTGCCGCCCGCCATCGCGATCTGCGCCGCGTCGCCAGCGGCGGTGGGGGAGTCGAGGCCGAGCGCGCCCCCGTTGACCGTGAGGTTGCCCGTGAAGGAATTGTTGCCCGCCAGCACCCACGTGCCGCTGCCGTTCTTGGTGATGCCGACGGTGCCGTTGTTGTCGTAGATGTTGCCCGTGATGGAGGCGGGGTAGGCGGAGTCGCCCGAGAGGGTGAGGAACTGGGTGTTGTTCTGGACGCCGTAGATGTCGCCCGTCCAGATGAGCGGGCCCGTGCCGGCGTGCTCGATGCCCGCGCCGTAGCCGAAGTTCGCGTCGCCCCCGTTCAGGCGGAATGCGTAGCCTGCGGTGTCGCCCGTGCCCGTGTAGCGGATGACGGTGTTCCTGTTCGGCTGGATGGCGGAGATGGCCCCGAAGCAGGAGGGCTGCCCTGCGGGCGCGAGCTTATGCGCGATGATGGTGTGGTTCTGCGCCGCGTTCATGTCCATCGTGAACGCATTGGTCGGGCAGCCCAGGATGACCGTGCCGCCCGGGGTCGTGGCGGCGGAGCGCCACGTCTCGAAGCCCGTTGCGGTGCCGCCGTTGCTGTCCACAATCTCGGCGTAGATGGCGAGCGTGGAACCCCTGTCCGCGCCGTGGTCGAGGTGATCCAGCCCGCCGCGCGTAGTCATGCCCAGCTTGCCCGGCCCGTTGATGGTGATGTCGCCGCCGTTCGCGCCAAGGCCCTCTGCGCCCGAGTTGTCGATGGTGAACCTCACGCCGTCGGCGATGTTGATCGTCACGTCCGCGCCGTTGACGGAGCGGATGGTTTTGATGGAGTGGTTGTTGGAGACCTCGACCGTGACGGCCATACCATCAAAGATGGCGACATCCCCCGTGCCGCTGGGGACAGCGTTGTCCGACCAGTTCTCGGCCGTCTGCCATTCGCCGTCACCGCCCAGACCTGTCCATGTGCGGTCCGCAGCGACTGCATTGGACGCGAAAAGGACACCACACGCGGCGACGCTCGCCGCCTTGACCACACAACTCCATTTCTTCATTTGACAACCTCCAGTTAACATCAGCCTTCACAGGCAACACACCATTTAGATTACCATAATAATAATCTCAAAAAGGTTAGGATGTCAAGCGGAAAATGGAAATTTGCAAATTGCGCAAATTGCAATATTAAATGAACCACCCCAAGGCGCCGGGAGCGCAGGGCTTCCGCCCTGCAACGCCGGGAGCGCAAGGCTTCCGCCTTGCATGACGCCGGGGGCGCAAGGCTTCCGCCTTGCCAAATGACAAATGCAGGGCGGAAGCCCTGCGCTCCCGGAAAGCCCTGCGCTCCCGACCGACAACGGGATGACCGATGAAGGGGCGATGAGACAGCAGGACAGGCTGGACCTGCCCTTTCCCATGGACGGCAAGCCCGCTCGCTTTTACTCTTTCGGCTCGCGCGCCTTCATCGTGTTGAGGGCAGCGTCAATCGCCTCGCGCTTCGGTCCCTCGACCTTCGTCTTCCTGAGCATCCTTTCTATTTCGAACCTGACCTCCCGCCTGTGGTCAGGCGGCAGCTTGGCGTCATCCGCGAGGAGGGCGGCCAGGAACCCCTGCGCGTCCTGCGCGTCGGCGCGGCGCAGGTATGCCACAGCTGCAGACCCGCGGTATTCCTTGGATTTCGCGCTGTCCATGGCGACGTCCCGCAGCAGTTTCTTCGTCTCCCCGTCCGTGCAGACGCACATCCATTTGAGCGCATGGTAGATTAACCACCGCGCTTCGGAAACTTCATCTGAGTCACCCGATTGGTACTTCCCTCTGTTCCACCCTATCTTTGCGGCGGACTCGCGGACGAAGCCCATCAGCGTGTCCCGCATGACCTCGTCGCTCACAGCGAGATGCCGCTTGAAGTCCAAGGGGAAATCGCCGTAAGGGGCCCTTTCGAAAAAGAAATCCTTGAGGTAGGCCTTCAGCTTCCCCGCGTCCTTGAAATCCTCCTCAAGGCTCTTGAATTGCTGAGTCGAAAACTCCTCCCTGTAATCCTTCCAGTCCCTGATTATAGGGCTATACGAAGCTGTCAGGCGCGATGCCGTCAGGCACAGCGCCGTCGCGCACGCGCACAGTCTTATACTCTTCATGTCCATACCCTTCTCCTTTCCTGTTGTCTCGGCTACTTGTGCCGGGGGTTGGCGGACTTACTCTTTCGGCTCGCGCGCCTTCATCGTGTTGAGGGCAGCGTCAATCGCCTCGCGCTTCGGCCCCTCGACCTTCGTCTCTTTGAGCATCCTCTCGATTGCGAACCGAATCTTTTTCCCGTGGTCGGCTGGCAGCCTGGCCTCATCCGCGAGGAGGGCGGCGAGGAAGTCTTGCGCGTCCTGCGCGTCGGCGCGGCGCAGGTACGCTATTACTGCAGACCCGCGGTATGCCGTGTCCTTCGCGCTGTCCATGGCGACGTCCCGCAGCAGTTTCTTCGTGTCCCCGTCCGTGCAGGCGCACATCCACCCGAGCGCATGGCACATCATTCTCCGCGCATCAGAATCCTCCAGAGAGTCGCCTAATAGAGTGTTGAATCTGTCCCACCCCACCTTTGCGGCGGACTCGCGGAGGAGCCCTGTCAGCGCGTCCCGCATGACCTCGTCGCTCACGGGGATGCCCCGCTTGAAATCCAGGGCGAAATTATCGTACGGATACCATTCCATAAAAAAGTCCTTGAGGTACGCTTTCAATTTCCCCGCGTCCTTGAAATCCTCTTCAAGCCCCTTGATTTTTTGCGACAAAAGTATACTCTGGTAATCCTTCCAATCCTTAACCGTCAGGTTAAGCGAAGCGGAAAGACGCGATGCCGTCAGGCACAGCGTCGTCACACACACACATAGTCCCATACTCTTCATGTCCATACTTTTCTCCTTTCCGGTTGTCCCGGCTACTTGTGTCGGGGGCTGGCGGACTTACTCTTTCGGCTCGCGCGCCTTCATCGTGTTGAGGGCGGCGTCAATCGCCTCGCGCTTCGGTCCCTCGACCTTCGTCTCCCTGAGCATCCATTCTATTTCGAACCTGATCTCCCGCCTGTGGTCAGGCGGCAGCTTGGCGTCATCCGCGAGGAGGGCGGCGAGGAACCCCTGCGCGTCCTGCGCGTCGGCACGGCGCAGGTACGCCGCAGCTGCAGACCCGCGGTATTCCTTGGCCTTCGCGCTGTCCATGGCGACGTCCCGCAGCAGTTTCTTCGTGTCCCCGTCCGTGCAGGCGCACATCCACCTGAGCGCAAAGTACATGAGTCCCATTGCTTCGGAAACTTCATCTGAGTCACCCAATTGTGACCGACCTTTAGCCCACCCTATCTTTGCGGCGGACTCGCGGACGAAGCCCATCAGCGCGTCCCGCATGACCTCGTCGCTCACAGCGAGATGCCGCTTGAAGTCCAAGGGGAAATCGCCGTAAACATCCCATTCAACGAAGAAATCCTTGAGATACGCCTTCAGCTTTTCCGCGTCCTTGAAATCCTCCCGGCTGCTCTTGATTTTTTGCGCCAGAAGCACATCATAGAACCCCTTCCAGTCCCTGATTATCGGGCTATGCGAAGCAGGAAGATGCGGTGCCACCAAGCACAGCGTCGTTATACACACACATAGTCCTATACTCTTCATGTCCATACTTTTCTCCTTTCCTGTTGTCCCGGCTACTTGTGCCGGGGGTTGCGATCCATTGCGTCCAGCCCGACCCTGATGGAGCCCAGCTCGTTCTCGGGCCCGTTAAAATTAACGGTGTTGCCCATGATGTCCCCCAGCGGAATCGCCACCGCCGCGTCGTCCCGGTCTATGGAGTAGTACATCAGCAGGCGGCGCACGAACGCCCTGTGGGTCAGCGCCCGGGGGTAATACCCCGTGCCGCCGCCCCCGCCGCCCCAGTTCAGCCACCCGGCCGACTCCTGCGTGATCCGCCCGTACCCCAAGAACAGCTCGGCAATGTCGCTCAGCCCGCAGGCGTGGCCGATCTCGTGCGCCAGCACGAACTTTTTCGCGCCGGCCTCCACCGCCATCCCGCCCGCCAAGTTTATCCCGCTGGCCCGACCGCCGAACAGCGAGGACACGCAGTACACCTCCAGCCCGCCGGTCTCTTTGGCATGCCGGAACATTTGGAAAAGCTGATAATAGCTCGTGATGTTAAGCCAGTCTGGCCGCTCGACGCGCGTGACGCTCGCCTTGACGAACGTCATGGCCGCCTGCCTGTAGATGCGGTTGGCCTCGGCGACCCAGGCGTCAATCGTGTCCTCGGTGACGGAGGGGGCGCCGCTCGCGTCGCAGATGACGTAGAAGTGGAGCTGGTTGGTCGTCGGGGCCAGGACCTTGCCGAGGATGTAGGGGTTCCAGCTGGCGGAGGTGGCGCCCTCGATCTGCGCGGAGAGCCAGAAGTCGCCCGCCGCCACGCCCTGCGCGGTGACCTCGCGGCCCGTGTTGCCGGCGGGGAACGAGACGCGCCCCATGCTGTCCGCCCATGTGACCATGCCGTCGGGGAACGACTCGGGCAGGACGCGCAGCTTGAAAGCGGCCGTGCCGCCGAGGGGGACGCCGCAGGGGTTGTAAAGGGAAGCACCGGGGTCTGCCTCGATCGACACCGGCTCGCACTCGATGCCCACGGAGGTGACGGGGAGCGAGGCCGAGCAGGTGAGGTTGCTGGCGGCGGCGTTGCCGTGGAACGCATAGTCCAGGCGGGCCTCGCCGGGCGCGAGCGCCTCAACAATGACGTGGCCCGGCAGGTTGTTGGTGGCGGCCTGCCCCGGCACCAGCAGCACCGAACCGTCCGGGTTCAGCACGCGGACGCGCTGGGAGACGTTGGTGTGCCACGGGACGCTGGCGCCGACCGCCTCCAGCGAGAGCACGAAGTCCCCGCCCAGCCTCACGAAGGCGTCGAGCTCGACGCGCCGCGTGTTGATGAGGTCCTGGGCGGGCACGGGCAGCCCCGGCGGCGAGAGGCGGACGCTCCTGATGATGTCGTTGGTGCCGACCGAGCCGTCGCGGTCGAAGTCCGCCAGCAAGTCCACGCCCATGGTCGTGAAGGCGTTGGTCTGCGCGACGGTCTCATTGCCCTCCGTCCACTCGAACACGGCGCGCGCGACCCACGGGCGGGATCCGCACGCGACATCCCCGGCGACGTAAACCGCCTGGCCGGCCGGGACCTCGCCCCCGACGGCGAGGGGCTGGAGCCCGCCGCTGGCGTCCTGGACATAAAGCTTTATGTGGGAAGTGAGCCGGATTAGCGTGGCCGGGCTGGCGTGGTGCGCGGCGTGGGCAGGGCAGGGGCAGCACATGCCCCCGCCCGGGCCGCCGTGCGGGTAGAAGCGCACAAGCCGTTCCTTGATCGGCACAAGCCGCACGCAATACTCGGGGACAAGCCCGCGCTCCTTATAGGACGCGAACGGCTCGGGCTCGCCCGTGCCGCCGCCGCCCCCTCCGGGCAGCCCCTCTTCCCCCTCCACGTGGGGGCAGCCGTTGGTGTCTGTTCGCCAGACGCAGCAGGTGTGGCAGTACCCCCCCTCCGGTGCGCCGCCGCCCGCGGGCGCGTTGGTGGGTGTGGCCGTGCAGTACCAGAGCGGCGCGGCGTTGGTGGTGAAGGTTCTGCCGCCGACCGTGAACGTGACCTCCAGCGCGTTGGTCTTGCCGACGAAGTCGGGGACGAGGCGAAGGGGGTTGCCCTCGAAACGCTGGCCGCCGTATTGCCATGTGACAACGCCGTCGAACCCGTTGGTGCCCGTGAGCGTGAACGTGTGCGGGCTCATGCTGTGGAAGCACACGTTCGTGGGGTCGATCGCGGGCCGCGGGTCGCCGGGCCCCTCGAAGCGGATCTCCACGCCGCCGGGGTTGGCGAGCAGGATCCCGAGGATGGGCGGCGGGCCTTCGCCGCCCTCCCCGCCGTCTCCTTGCCCCCTTCCGCCGTCCCCGCCGCCCCCGCCGCCGAGCGGCCACTCGTTGGCCACGCCGCCGAGCACGGAGCCCACGGTGAAATTGGTCAGGATGCCCGAGTAGTCCGCGAGCGGGTCGAGCAGCGCGTAGCGGAACGCCCAGTCGCCGGACGGGAAGAGCTCGGTCTGGAGCGCCGCGGGGTACGCGGGGTCGCGCATCAGGAACACGCCCGCGTGCGTGAACACCACGGTGTTGCTCGCGGTGGCGTGCCACCAGAACCGCCCGCCCATCTGCGGCACGAGCCCCGCGGGCCCGCCGAGGACGCGCAGCGTGTTGTCCGCGACGGCGCGGCCCGGGCCGCGGTCGAGCCCCAGCGTGCCGTTGGCCGAGACGTGGACCCCCTCGACGGGCACGCCGCGCACGGGGAACGACCACGCCCCCGCCGCCATGTGGAAGCTGTCGGCGGAGACGCCGTAGGCCTCCCACCGCGCGTGCCCCGCCGCGCCCGGCGGCTCGTTCGTCCACTGGCCCGCCGGCAGCGGCCGCGCGCCCTCCGGCCTGAACCCCCCCGCGCGGCCGCGGTCGTACGCGTCCTGCGCCCGCCCCTCCAGCTCCGCCACCGACCCCGGCGTCCGCTGCACGGCGCGCTTCCCGACGCCGCTCCCCAGCAGGGCTGTCATCACCGCGAGGAAGGCGCACGCGAAGACCCCCTGCTCCCCCCGCCAGACACGGGCGAACGTCCGCGCGCCCCGCCACGCGGCCAGCCCCAGCAGCGCCGCGCCCAATGCGCAGAAGGCGGCGGCGGACACCGCCGGGGAGTCCAGGCGGTCGAGCTCCGCCATCAGCCCCGCGAACGCCGCCGGGGGCCCGAGCATCCACAGCAGGGCGCGGTCCAGCACCTCCCACTCCGGGCCGGCGAACAGCGGCCTCCCCCGGACCCAGACGGGCCCCCGCGCCTCCTCGCCCGCCTCAATGCCCGACCCGACACCCGCGTCACGCCCCGCGCCAACACCCCCCCCGGCACGCATCCCGGTATCCGCCCCGAGGTTCATCTCGCGCCCCGCCTTCAGGCCCGCGCCAACACCAGCTTCACGATCGTCTCTCATGGCCGCCCCCCTCACCTCAGGATGATCCCCGTCCCGTCCGCGGACCACCCCGCCGTCACGGACACCCCCTCCGCCCCGCCGCGCGCGGCCGCCCACAGCCCGACCGGGGGCAGCGCCCCCAGCCACCCCGCCAGCTCCCCCTGCGCCATGCCGAAGTCAACCGGCCGCCCGCCCTCCTCGAGCCACGCGCCCGCGGGCGCGCCGGAAGCCCCCAGCCGCACCCGCAGCGTCAGCGCCCTGCGCCCGCCCGCGCCCGGCCCCCCCGCCGCCGCCGCGAAGCGCCGCCGCAGCCCGCCCCCCAGCACGAACCACTCCCCGCGGTCCCACCCGAAGGCCGCCGCCGTCCCGTCCGGGCCCGGGCCGCCCGCCCCCGGCTCCGCGCCCAGCACCGCCTCCGCCCCGTTCGCCGCCGACGCGCCCCGCAGCTCCAGCGTGACCCTCAGCGACCGCGCCTCCGCAGGCATCGCGGGCAGCGCCCCCCCCGCCCACGCCTCCCCGTCCGCATGGGCGGGCGGCGGCACCTCCACCCGAACCTGCGCCGCCAGCGGCAGCGCCAGCAGCAGCGCGGCCGCCAATGCCGGGAGCGCAAGGCTTCCGCCTTGCATGATGCCGGGAGCGCAGGGCTTCCGCCCTGCCAAATGATAGATGCAGGGCGGAAGCCCTGCGCTCCCGGCAAACCTCGCGCTCCCGGCAAGCCCTGCGCTCCCGGAACGGCTCCCGGTCCGCC
>WRJS01000015.1:47896-49390 GCA_009778475.1 Kiritimatiellota bacterium
GCAGAAGGCGGCGGCGGACACCGCCGGGGAGTCCAGGCGGTCGAGCTCCGCCATCAGCCCCGCGAACGCCGCCGGGGGCCCGAGCATCCACAGCAGGGCGCGGTCCAGCACCTCCCACTCCGGCCCGGCGAACAGCGGCCTCCCCCGGACCCAGACGGGCCCCCGCGCCCCCTCGCCCGCCCCACTGCCCGCCCTCCCACCCCCGTCAAAACCCCGGACTTATCCGTGACGGCTTTTGAGAAAGAGACTACGTATTCCATCGTTTCCGCGTCCGTATATATGTCGGATATATACACGCTGCCTTTATTCGCGACCGCACCGGCATACCACGGCCTTTTCGTCGCCAGCCAGCCGTCGTCGGGAACCCAGCCGTCGTTAAATACAGCCGAATCGTCGGGGAAGCCTATGTAGACGGAAAAACAATCGGGGTCGGCGGCGACCCGCGCCTTAAAAAGTTCCTCCAGATTTTCTTTGGATTTGTCTTCCACAAAGTTTATATCCTCAGCCAACGCCGTGATTCCCGCGACTTTTTCGCCGAACCAGCCTTCAATCCTCATCGCTTCGGCAGCCACGCCCTTATATATTTTTTCCATGGATTCCTTTTCCAAAGACGTGCCGGACAATACCGCGCCCAGCGCGACAATAAGAGTCATTCCGGCGATACATATAATTATCATAGCCGTAATTCTTCTTGAAACAACGCTTTTCATAAAAAATTTTATACTCCTCCGCAAATTTAATATCCTGAATTTATAATAACACAATATCGCAATTAATTCAACGTATTTTTTATATTTTTATTTTAATTATTAATTTTTATATAATTTCAGGGCGAGAAAACCCGCCCTTTCGCGATTAAATTTTTACGTCTTTTTTCGCGTTGTATTTTTTCAGCAAATCGTCGAGAGCTTCCCTCAACAGCGCGGCTTCGCCTATTGACTGCTCATCGGAGAGTTCTTTTAATCTTTTTAATTGCTCAACGGTATAATGCACTGTTTTTGTAATAAGTTTTTCTTCTTTTGCGAGGCAGATTTTATTTTTTCCCGTCGCTTTCGCACGATACATCGCGCCCTCTGTTTTTCTCCTGAGCTCTATCCAGTTTGTTCCGTCTTCGGGATAAGTCGCGATACCCATGCTGACCGTTACCGAATTTTTTGCGCAAGTTTCGCCTTTGATATTTCTGCGCATATTTTCCATTATTAAAAATGCGTCTTCTTTCGGCATACCGTTAAAAACTATAAGATATTCTTCGCCGCCATAACGATAAACATCGGTTTTCGTGTCGATTTCTTTTAAATTTTCCGCAATTTCTTTAATCACTTCATCGCCGACGGCATGCCCCAAATCGTCGTTGATACGTTTAAAATTGTCAATGTCAACAAAACCAAAAGAAACGTCCGATTCACAGTCCGACAGCATTTTTTCAAATTCACTGTCGCAGTCCCCCCGTCTTTTAAGTCCTGTAAGCGGGTCGAGGTCATTTATGTTTTTACT
>WRJS01000016.1 GCA_009778475.1 Kiritimatiellota bacterium
GAGGCGGCCGTGGACGGCCTGCCGGCGGCCGCCGCGTTCGAGAGTTACAGCCCCATACGCATCCCCGGCGCCGCCACGACCGTCCGCGGCGACGGCTTCATCGTCAACAACGCCGGCGGCCTGCTCACCCAGCACGTCCACATGAAGGACGGCCTCGGCGGCAACGTCGCCGGCGGCCTCACCGCCACGCTCTACGTCTATGCCGACGGCGAGGGCGAGCCCGTCGAGGTCGGGTTCCGGAGCCCCGGCGGCGCGTTCACCAACGCGCTCCCCGTCAGCAAGTGGGAGAACGCGTTCTGGTCGCTCGGCTCGAACGTCGTGTTCAAGACCCCCCGCTTCACCGACACCGACCCCGACCGCTTCAGGTTCTACGTCAAGGACCGCCGCCGCACCGAGCCCGTCATCCACTGCAACCTCTGGAACCTCCCGAAGGGGGAGGAGGACTACCCGAGCGCGATATACCTCTACCGCCAGCCCGACGGCACCTACCTCTCCACCAACTTCATCATCACCGCCGACGCCACCGACAGGAACGTGGACGCCCTCCTGGAGGCCGGCGGGGCGTCGTCCTACCCGATGCTGGTGAACGCCCTCGGCGACGAGCGCCAGATCGAGTATTCCTATGACGGCATCGCCACCAGCGCCATCGCCACAGTGGGCATGGACTTCAAGACCCTCACCGTGGACGTCGCCGTGATGCAGGACTTCCCCGGGCAGGGCGCGTGCGTTGGCAAAGACCGGATCGAAAAGGACATCAAGGCGATGCAGGCGCGGTACGCGCAGGCCAACATCAAGGTCGTCTGGGGCAACGAGAACGACTACCCCGTCTTCGAGCCCCCCCAGTCCGTCGTCACGAACATGACGAACTGGGTCGCGTACACCAGGTTCCCCACCGGGTTCGTGATGACGGCGGAGTCCCGCGACATTATGGACGCCGCAGACCTCGGCACGGAAAACGTGCGCGTCATCTATGTGCGGGGGGATGTCAGAGAAAGGGTTTTCCAGGATGGGGCATTTGTCATAAGGCCGGGTATAGGGGTCGCGTTCCCGAAGTATCCTTACCCCGACGAGCCCGACCAATACGTTGACGCCTGTTTCGTCTCCGCCGGGGCGGGCGCGCAGACCGCCGCCCATGAGGGGGAGCATATTCTGGAGGGGGGGGATCCCGGCGATAAGCCGAGAGGGCATTCCACAAGCCCCTGGAACCTGATGTACCCGTATGAACTCCCCGTTGATGATTTGCGCGGCACGCGGCGCCTGACGCAGGAGCAGGTGAACCAGATGCGCACGAACGGTATAAAACGCGGAAGACTGAAGTGAGGTGAGGCATGAGAAAGTTACTGATGATGATTGGCATGACGATCCTGTGCGCCTGCGGCATCGCGCAGGAGGGAAAGATGAAAGCCCTTTACGACGGGCTTTCCGTCGAAGAATTGTGCAAGGTGCTGGAGGAGAAATTCGATGACCCGGAAACGGTGGCGTTCATAGGAAGGAAATTCGTTCGCATGGCAGATGCCTACCGGATGGTTCCTCCGCACCCGCAAGTCCTTTACTGGGCGCGCAGGGCGAGGAAGGAGAAACCGGAAGAATCCGCTTGGGCCCAAACGTACCTGAGCTTAAAGGGCGACGCTCAGGATCTGGATCTGGTGACTCGCTATGGGAGGGAGATGTTGCAGGCACGGGTGGCGGGGACGAATGTCTTTGACGACAGTCAGGGAATGCATGGCACTTGGCCCGTCTATATCCCGTCCGTCACCAACACGGGGCCGCAGGGGGGTTACGCCGAAGCGATTTTAGCGCAATACTGGGAGAAGATGGAAGGGGTGACGTACATGGTTAACGGGAAGCCTGTCACGCATAAACATCAGTCCCAGATACCGCCCGAGCTGCTGACCCTCGCGGTGTGGTTCGACAAGAAAGGCAACCCCGTGTGCAACGTGGATCTGGCGAAGTACGGTCTGACCATGCCCGTCATCGAGCCGAAGCCGACGTCCCCCGGTTTCAACTGGGTTGACTACACCGTCACGTTCCCGCCCCTTGCCGAGCCCCCGTCCCTGCCCCGCCGCCTCCTCCCCTACGCCCTCATCCTCCCCGCCGCCCTCGCCGCCCTCCTCCTCACCCGCAGGAGGCGGCGGTGACGCCGGGGGCGCAAGGCTTCCGCCTTGCAACACTTAGCTTATTATGCAGGGCGGAAGCCCTATAGTAACCGTGCCCCTCATGCATCACCCAACCCCGCCAACGAGAAATCGGCGAGATCGGCGAGGAGGAGGTCAGCGGCGGAGAGGTCTTGGGGGTTTTCGGTGGGGCGGGTGAGGGCGACGCAAACCATGCCCGCAGCTTTCGCGGCGGTCACGCCAGCCCAGGAGTCCTCGAACACCACGCACTGGCTTGGCATGACGCCGAGCAGCCGCGCGCCCAACAGGAAGCCCGCGGGTGAGGGTTTGCCGGGAGAATAGTCCTCCGCGCCGAGGACGAAGCGGACACTCTCCTGCGCGCCCATCAGGCGGACGGCAGCCTCCACGTCGTCGTGCGGTGAACCGGAGACGACGATGACGGGGTAGTCCCTCGCCAGCGTCTTCAGCAACGTGACGGACGAGTGGATTAGGATGCTTTCCGTATCCTCGCATTGCCGCTCATAGTAACCGCGCAGCTTGTCCGCCATCTGCTGGCGCGAGACGTGCGCCAGCGCGGGGAAGCGTGCGGTGATTTCACGGTGGATGTCAACCCACGAGCGCCCGAACACGACGGTCATCATCGCGTCGCGCGCGCAGACGCACCGGCGGTCGGCGAGGTACGCGATCATCGCGTCCACCCACAACATCTCCGAGTCGATCAGCGTGCCGTCCAGGTCGAAGATGAAGGCGGCGGGGGTCATTTCGCCTCCGTCCCCTGGCAGCACTTCTTGTACTTCTTGCCGCTGCCGCAGGGGCAGGCGTCGTTACGGCCGATTTTGGGTTGCTCACGGCGGATGGGGTCGGTACTGAAAATCCGCCCGTCGATGAACCGCCACTCGCCGTCGATTTTCGCGAACTGCGCGAGCTCGTGATGCTTGAAGTCCGTCTCCTTCACAGCGTAATGCGCGACGAACTCCACCGTGCCGGTCTCGTCGCCCTCGTCGCCGCCGGTCATGGCGGTGATTTCTATCCCGTTCCAGCGGGCGGACTCCGCCCAGCGCTTGCTATTCTCGGCGTCGAATTCCTTGCGGACTTTCGGCCCGGACGTTTTGTACAGGTACTCGACGCTTCCCATCGCATACGCGCTGTACCGCGCACGCATCAGCTGGGAAGCTGTCTTCGGCTTCGCCTGAGCCATCAGGAAAGGCTCACAACATGCCTCAAACGCAAGACCGCTCCCACACGGGCAAAGATCGCTCATCTCAAAATCCTCCTAGTGCTACAGGCATCAAACGCAATCCGCCTGTTCAAAAAATGAGCAAACAATATACCGAAAATCCATCCAAGCCGCAACCCTGAAAAAGCGAAAACCGTTTTTGCCGCGTCCGGCGGGCAGTCTGCCATCCCTGACGCCACGCAACAAATGAATACTTCCATTTGATATAAACCGCCAAGTGTGATACATTCTTTGCACGGTATGCCAGCGCGTGGGCTGGGCAGACCGTACAACATTCAAAGGAGGCACAGGTGATGAAACGGTTGGTCTATCGGTTTGGTTTTCTGTTGGCGGTGTGTTGCTGCGCAGCGCGCGCGGACGAGGCGGTCCCGGACATTGCCCCAAAGGGGAAGTGGGACACGCTCCCGGCCGCGAAGGCCGATCCGAAGGACACGCCGTGGTGGCGCGGCCCGAACCTCGACGGCATCGCGCACAAGGGCGCGAAACCGCCCAAGGCGTGGGGCGCGGAATCCAACATCGTGTGGAAGAAGCGCCTGCCGGACGAGGGGCATTCCTCGCCGTGCGTCTGGGGCGACCGCATGTACGTCACCTCCGGCAATCGCGGCGAGGGCACGCAGACGCTCCACTGCCTCGCGCTTGCCGATGGCGCAACCGTGTGGCAGACGGTCATCCACCCCGGTCCGAAATACAATATGCACGCGGACAACTCCACGGCCTCCGCCACACCGGCGTGCGACGGGACGCACGTGTTCGTGCCGTTCCAGACGGAGAAGGACGTGCAGCTTGCGGCGGTGAAGCTCAACGGCACGGTGGCGTGGCGCACGCCGCTCGCGCCGTACTCCTCGATTCAAGGCTACTCCGCGTCGCCGACGTTCTACCGCTCGCTCGCCATCCTCCCCGTCGAGGGAATCCCCGGCAGCTATCTGGTCGCGGTGCATCGCGGCACGGGCGAGATCGTCTGGCGCACCACGTTGCGCAAAGTCAAGGAGAGCTACGGCTCCGTGGTCGTGCTGAACGTCGCGGGGCGCGATCAGGTGCTGCTGACGGGCGGCGAGTCCTCGCGCAGCTATGACCCGCTGACGGGCGCGCTCCTCTGGGAGTGCGAGGGCCCCTCGACGTACTGCGACGCGACGCCCATCGCGGACAAGGACACGGTCTATGTGACGGGCGGCTGGCCCAAGCGCGCGCTGATGGCCATCCGCGCCGACGGCACGGGCGACGTCACCAAGAGCCATGTGCGCTGGAGCAGCGACGCGAAGGCCGGTTACGTCCCCTCTCCCGTGCTGCACGACGGCTTGATCTACGCGGTCAACGACCAAGGCCTGCTGCGGTGCTACGCGCCCGCCGACGGCAAGGTGCATTGGGAGACCAATTTCGACAAGCCCTTCTACTCCTCCCCCGTCGTCGCGGACGGGAACCTCTACCTCTTCGACCGCAAGGGCAACGGCTACGTCGTCCCGCTCGGCGCGAAGCTCGGCACCGTGACGACCAACACCCTCCCCGACGGCATGTTCGCGACACCCGTCTTCAAGGACAAGCGGATGTACCTGCGCACGCTCGGCGACCTTTACTGCATCGGGGACTAGCGTATATGCTGTGGTTTAACAAAGGGAAAGAGGAACGTTCGTTATGCAGATGATTTCAAGTGCGGTGCAGAAGCAGATGGAGGGCGCGTCGTGGATACGCCAGATGTTTGAGAGGGGGCTGGAGTTGAAGCGACGGTTCGGCGCGGAAAACGTGTTCGATTTCAGCCTCGGCAACCCGGACATCCCGCCGCCGCCGAAGACGGGCGCGATGCTGTCCGCGCTGGCGGAACAGGCGAAGAGCCCCATGGCGTTCGGGTATTGCCCCAACGCGGGGTTGCCCGCGTTCCGCGAAGCAATCGCGGGGATGCTGACACGCCAGCAGGAGGTCGCGGTCGCGGCGACGGAGGTCGTCATCACCTGCGGCGCGGCGGGTGCGCTGACGTCGTTCTTCCGCGCAGTGATCGAGCCAGGCGACGAGGTGATCTGCCCCGCGCCGTACTTCGTGGAGTACGGCACGTACTGCGGGCATTTCGGGGGCGTGTTGAAACCGATCCCCGCGCTGTTGCCGTCGTTCCAGCCCGATGTGGACGCGATGGAGAAGGCGGTCACGGACAGGACGCGCGTCATCCTCATCAACTCGCCGAACAACCCGACGGGATGCGTCTATCCGCAGGAGACGCTGGCGCGGCTGGGGCGGCTCGTGGAGCGCGTGAACGCGACGCGCGAACGCCCGCTGTTTCTGGTGAGCGACGAGCCGTACCGTTTCCTCGCGTATGACGGTGCGGTGGTGCCGCCCGTGCTGCCGCTGTCGCCGTTCGCGCTGCTGGTCGGGTCGTTCTCAAAGAGCCTCTCGCTGGCGGGCGAGCGCGTGGGGTACATCGCGGCGAACCCGTCGATGCCGGATGCCGCGTTGCTGATGAGCGCCGTCGCCATGACCAGCCGCACGCTGGGTTTTGTGAACGCCCCGGTCATCGGGCAGCGGCTCGCAATGGGGTTGCTGGAGGAGGGCGTGGATCTCTCGATTTACGCGCGTCGCCGCGATGCGATGGCGAAGGTGCTGGCGGATGCGGGAATCGCGTTCACGATGCCGCAGGGCGCGTTCTACTTTTTCCCCGAGGCACCGGGCGGCGACGACCTCGCGTTCACCGAGGCGCTGTTGCGGCACAACGTGCTGGCGGTGCCGGGGCGCGGCTTCGGGCTGCCGGGCTATTTCCGCCTGAGCTTCAGCGTGGAGAACAAGGTTATCACCGGCTCCGCCGCTGGCTTCGTTGCCGCTGCCGCAGAGATGAGGTAACGGTGGAGCTGCCGACAGAATACCGCTGCGTCAAGTTCAAGCACGAAAACCGTGCGGACGCCGAAACCCGTGCTTGACCGCGGGGCGTTATCTCGGTAAAGTATATGTTTCATTTTTGCGGATAGTAGTTTGGAAGCCTAGGAGATTAAAAGGATGAGTGATTCGATTGAGAAGCGTGTTCAGCGTGGTATGATTGTGGAGTTTGATTATGCGGTGTTGCCCGGTCATCAGCTGCTGCTGGATGCCTGCAAGGAGCAGTTCAAGGCGCACGAGCTCGAGCTTGACGCGACGCTGATGGCCCGTTACATGTTCGGGAAGTCGTTCACGCGCGGGCTGAACACGCTAGCGGCACAGCAAGAAAAAATGGTGGAGGATCCGATGGCGTTGATCACGGCGTGCAACGCGGCGCTGTCGAAGGAGCTGACGGCGGCACTGCCGTCGGTGCCGGAGGGTTTTCTGGCGTTCGTGCGGGGGGTCTTGGGCAAAGGCGTGAAGGTCGTCATCATCTCGCGCGCGAATGCGGACGCGGTGCGGGCGCTGTTCCCTGACGCAGGAGAGAAGCTTGTCGTGCAGACGGACACGTCGAGCGGTTTCGGTTTTTTGGGCTGGGACGTGTGGCGGCGCGCGGCGCGGAAGAACGAGCTGCGCGAGCGCCTCTGCGTGGCAGTGACGGGGAGCGGCTTCTCGGTGAAGGGCGTGCTGATGTCGAGCATGGGCGCGATGTACAAGGAGAACCCGCTGGTGGCGTATCAGGATTTCAGCGGCGGCGACGTCGCCATCCGCGATTTCGATGTGTCGCTTGTGAAGGATGTGGCGCGTATCCTGCGCATCTGAGGCGGTCGCGCGGCCGATACAGGCGAAGTGTGTTGACGTGCCCCGTTTCGTTGAAGCGGGGTTGTTTTTTGCAGAGGGGTGTGATGGCGGATGATTTGAATGGCGTGCGGCGGCTGGTGGAGGTCATGCGGCGTTTGCGCGGGCCGGGCGGTTGCCCGTGGGACAGGGAGCAGACGCTCCAGACGTTGAAGCCGTGTCTCTTGGAGGAGACATACGAGCTGCTCGATGCGATGGACAAAGGCGACACGGCGTTGCACGTCGAGGAGCTGGGCGACGTGTTGCTGCAGGTGGTGTTCCAGTGCGCGATCGGGGAAGAGGAGGGGCGCTTCACGTTCGACACGGTAGCCGCGGCACTGACAGATAAGCTCGTGCGCCGCCACCCGCATGTGTTTGGCGAGGTCACGGCGGATTCCACTGGCGAGGTGCTGCGGAACTGGGAGGCCATCAAGCAGGGCGAGAAGAGCGGCGTTGCGGACCGTTCCGCAATCGACGGTGTGCCAGCGGCGTTGCCAGCGTTGCTGAAGGCGCAGCGGGTCCAGGCGAAGGCCTCGCGCGTGGGCTTCGACTGGAAGGAGTCATCGGGCGCGCTTGGAAAAGTCCACGAGGAAATTGCGGAACTCTCGGAGGCGGTGGCGGGCGGTGACGCGGCGCGTATCGCGGACGAGACGGGCGACGTGCTGTTCGCGATCGTGAATTACTGCCGCTTCATCCATGTGGATGCGGAGAGTGCGCTATCGGGCGCGACGCAGAAGTTCGCGGTGCGTTTCCGGGAGGTGGAGCGCCGTGCGCGCGAGCGCGGCATGGAGATGCGCAACTGCTCGCTCGCGGAACTCGACGCGCTCTGGGATGAGGTGAAGCGAACAATAGTTTCAGGATAATGCTCGATGGCAATCGTTCGCAGTCGATTGCGGTCGAAGCGGGCAAGAAACAACTTTTCATGTGGAAGGTACTGAAATTTTTCGGGTGGTTGCTGAAGCTGGCGCTTGGGCTGCTTTTGTTTCTCTTCCTTGCGGGAATCGTATGCCTCTACTTTGCGGGGCGGGGGCTGCCGGATGTTGTCGTCCAGAAAATCGCGGACCGTCTTTCATCCGACCCGCGCATTCAGGACGCGACGGCGGAGCATTCATCCATCGGCCCGCTCATTTTCCGCATTGACCGCATCACGTATTCCATCGGGCGCGGCCTGACTGTCCATCGGATAAAGGCGCTGCCGAAGCGCGTCACGGAAAGCCCCTTTGTTTCGGCGGAGGAAATCAACGTGGTGTTTACCCTGCTTTCGCTTGCGCCCTTCACGGAGCGCATCAAGCACGTGACCATCAAGGGGTTCGACTTCCCTGCGTTGCCGCCGCGCCCGCCGCGCGACCCCGACACGCCGAGACCGCCGCCCGTGCCGCGCGAAATCAACGTCACCCTGCCGGATGTCTCGCCGTTCGAGCTTGTGCTGGAGCGTTCCAACATCTTGGGCCTCCAGACCGAGCGCGTCACCGCCACAATCGCCGCGACCCCCGAGCAGGCCACGGCGACAGACCTGCGCGTGAAATGGCCGGAGCGGTTCGGCGACGTGGGCGTGAAGGGCGATATGACGTTCGACGTTGCCACCAAGCGCATCATCGCGCACGCACAGGGGCGGGCGTTCCCGCACCTGATTACGCCGTTCCTGCTGGGCCTGCGCGCCAAGGGCGTGGTGACGCAGATGGATTTTTTCCAAGACTTCAAAGCCCCCATCACCGTCGATTATGCGGTTGACCTCGAGCTGACGAAGATTGACTACGCGATGCACATTGACCTCCACGTGCCGGAGTGCACCTACCACGGCGTGCCCTTCAAGCAGGCGCAAGGCACCGTCGTCGTCACCGACACCAACAACCTTACCATCGCCGACATCACGCTTCCCGAATGCGAGCTCCGCTCCGGTGCGATGGCGGGCCATCTCGTGTACAGGGACGACAACGACTCGTTGACCGTTGACGTGCAGGGGACGCTCGCAAAGGACGATCTGGTCGCCATCCTCAACATCTTTAAAAACAACGAGCTCGACCTCCTCCAGTGCGAGACCCCCGTGAACGTCCGTGCGAAAGGAATCGCCGCGACGAACCTGCGCAAGGCCGGCGTGACGAACGACCTGAACGCAACGCTCTCGTTCGCGAAAGGGAGCATCCTGCGCGTCCCGCTCACGGATGCGTCGTGCGATCTGCGCGTCTATGCGCATTCCGCATGCGTGGACAACATCAAGGCCACGCCCGCGGACGGCGGCAAGCTCGAGGGGCAAGTGCATTTCGCGTTCCCCAATTACGAGGCCTCCAACACGACGTTCGTGGCGCAGATCTCGGCCGACCGCGCAAGCTTCTCAAACCTGATGTGCATCGGCCAGCCCACCAACACGTTCACGGGGAAAGTGACGGGCAAGGTATCGCTGGCAGGGTCGGCGAGCGGCAACGTGATGCCCACACTGGAGGGCAGCGGCAGCGCAAAGGTCGAGGAGAGCGTGCTGGCGCAGATGCCGCTGTTCGCGGGGCTGACCGCCTGGTTCGCACGGAACATTCCGGGCATCTCCAGCGTGGTGAACCAGTCGTCCGCCAAGCTCGACTTCACAATGACCAACGGCATCGCGGTCACGAAGAACATGGTGGTCGAAGGCAACGTCTTCAGCATCCTGCTGCGCGGCACCTACGCGCTCGACACGGACGCGCTGGACATGGCCGTGCGCGTGAACATCCTCAAAGAGCAGACGATTATGGGGGACATCATGCGCATCCTCACGGCGCCCATCACGCACACACTGCTCGAATTCAAGATCAGCGGCACCGCCGCCAACCCCGAATGGGCGTATGTCACGTTCGTCGAGAAACTGATCGACACCATCTTCTGATAATGAGGAAGAAGGGATTGGACATTAAGAATGCGAAGACAAGGCAGATTTTGACGCTGTCATTTTCCATGCCCCGCTTTCTGTTTCCAACTTGGCAATTCCCCCTTTTGGGAACGTTTCACCCCCTTCAGGATGACGGAAATTGGGCGCGGCGTGTGTGATTTCGTTTGACACCCGTTAGCATATCGTTTATGGTGTGGTGTAACTGCGCTCGGAGTGCTGGGCGGCGGCGGAGGGCAAATGGGGACGAGTATGCGGAAAACAATAATGGTGATGGCTTTGGCGACCGGGGTGCTGGCGCCTGTGTGGGGCGGGGCGGCGGAAGGCGCGGGCGCGCAGGACGCCGGGGCGAAACGGTTGTCGCCGGTTGAGCAGGTGACCGCGTGGTACATGGACAACATGAACTACGGGACGGTGGCGCTCCTGATGACGGTCGAGAGCTCCTTCATCCCGTTCCCGTCGGAGGTCGTCGTGCCGCCGGCGGCGTACAAGGCGAGCCAGGAGGGCAGCGGCATGACCCTCCCGCTGGTGGTCGTGTTCGCAACGCTCGGCGCGCTGCTGGGATCGTTCATCAATTACTATCTCGCGCTGTGGGTGGGGCGCCCTGTCATCCACACGTTCGCCAACAGCAGGCTGGGGCGGATGTGCCTGTTGAGCTCCGGCAAGGTGCAGAAGGCGGAGGACATCTTCCGCGCTTACGGGGGCAGGACGACGTTCATCTGCCGCCTGATCCCGGGCATACGGCAGATCATCTCCGTGCCGGCGGGGCTGGCGCGGATGCCGCTGCTGCCGTTCACGCTTTACACGGCGCTGGGCGCGGGGATTTGGAACGTCGCCTTGGCGGTGATGGGTTACGTCGCGCACGGGCAGGCCACGCTGATCCAGAAGTACAGCAAGGAGATTTCATACGTCATCCTCGCGCTGGCGGTACTCTTCGGCCTGTACCTGCTGTACAGCGGTTTCGTGAAGAAAGGAAAACAGCGGAGCGAGTGATGAAGGCATTGCGTTTTTGGAATGAGCGGGCGGAGACGATGTCCGCGGACGAACTGGCGGCGGTGCAGCTGGAGGGGCTGAAAAGGACTGTCCGGCACGCGTATGCGAACAACGCGTTCTACCGGGGGCGCATGGACGCGCTCGGCGCCGCGCCGCAGGACGTGAAGACGCTCGGCGACCTGCCGAGGCTGCCGTTCCTGACGAAGGGCGATTTCCGCGACACCTACCCGCTGGGGCTGCTGTGCGTGCCGCAGGCGGACATCCGCGAGATGCACATGAGCTCCGGCTCGACGGGCGCGCCGATCGTCATGGCGTACACCGAGGCCGACCTTGCGCAGTGGGCGGAGTGCATGGCGCGGTGCCAGGTGATGGCCGGGATGCAGCCCGGCGAGGCCTTCCAGATTATGCCGACGTTCGGCCTGTTCAACGGCGGGTTCGGGTTCTACCACGGGGCGCGGCGGCTGGGGCTTTTCGCCGTGCCCGCGAGCTCGGGCAACACCGCGCGGCAGATCGCGCTGATGCGCGACTTCAAGGTGAAGGGCATCGGTTCGGTCGTCTCGTATGCCGCGCGCATCATCGAGATGATGGACGAGCGCAACATCGAGCTGCCCGACCTGAAGGTCGGCATTTTCGGGGCGGAGACGTTCTCCGATGAAATCCGCACGCGCGTCGAGGCGCGGCTGGGCATCACGGCGTTCGACATCTACGGCATGACCGAGACCGGCGGCGTCGGCACGACGGGCGCGGACTGCGCGGCGCGTTGCGGCATCCACGTCTGGAGCGACCAGTACATCACGGAGGTCGTTGACCCCGCCACGGGCGCGAGCCTGCCCGACGGCGAGGTGGGCGAGATCGTCTTCACGTCCCTGACGCGCCAGGCGATCCCCGTCATCCGCTACCGCACGAGCGACCTCTCGCGCATCGTGAGCCGCCAGACGTGCGCGTGCGGGCGCACGGGCGTGCGGATCGAGCGCATCACCGGGCGCTGCGACGACATGCTGATTGTGAAGGGCGTGAACTTCTTCCCCAAGCAGGTCGAGCAAGCGCTGATGGAGATTCCGGGCGTGCTGCCCGAGTACCAGATTATCGTCGAGGAGAGAGAAGGCGTCACCGACATCCGGATCCACGTCGAGGCGCAAGAGGGCGTCACCGGGTACATGGTCGAGAAGCACCTGAAAGAGAAACTCGGCTTCAGCCCCAAAGGCGACATCTTCAAGCCCGGCACACTGCCGCGTGGCGAAGGCAAGGCCAAGCGCGTCGTGCGGGCGAACGCCGGGAGCGCAGGGCTTCCGCCCTGCAATGTTGGCGATGCCGGGAGCGCAGGGCTTCCGCCCTGCAACGTTGGCGATGCCGGGAGCGCAGGGCTTCCGCCCTGCAATGTTGGCGATGCCGGGAGCGCAGGGCTTCCGCCCTGCAACGTTGGCGATGCCGGGAGCGCAGGGCTTCCGCCCTGCAATGAGAGATTAGGAATTAGGAGTTGAGAATTGGATCTAGGGCTTCATAACGCCTCATTTCCAACGCCTCATTTTTAATTCAAAAAAACGGAGGTTGGGTATGTCAAAGGTGATGATTATCGGAGTCGGCGGTGTGGGGTCGGTCGTGGCGCACAAGTGCGCGAGTGTCCCCGAGGTGTTCACGGAGATTGTGCTGGCGTCGCGCACGAAGGCGAAGTGCGACGCGCTCGCCAAGCAGCTGAAGCGCAAGGTCACGACCGCGCAGGTGGACGCGGATAACGTGCCGCAGCTGACCAAGCTCCTGAAAAAGGAGAAGCCGCAACTCGTCATCAACGTCGCGTTGCCGTATCAGGATCTGCACATCATGGACGCATGCCTCGCGGCGGGCGTCAACTACCTCGACACCGCCAACTACGAGCCGCCGGACACCGCCAAGTTCGAGTACAAGTGGCAGTGGGCGTATCAGGACAAATTCAAGCGGGCGGGCCTGATGGCGCTGCTCGGCTCGGGCTTCGACCCCGGCGTGACCAGCGTGTTCACCACCTACCTGCAGAAGCACCTCGTGCCGCGCATCCGCGAGATCGACATCATCGACTGCAACGCCGGGAACCACGGTCAGCCCTTCGCCACCAACTTCAACCCCGAGATCAACATCCGCGAGGTCACCGCCAAAGGGCGCTACTGGCAGCGCGGCAAGTGGGTCGAGACCGCCCCGCTCTCCGTCAAGACCCCCTTCAAGATGCCCGACAAGCTCGGCGCACTGAACATCTACCTCATGTACCACGAAGAGCTCGAATCGCTCGCCACGCACATCAAGGGGCTCCAGCGCGCGCGCTTCTGGATGAGCTTCTCCGACAACTACCTCAAGCACCTCGAAGTGCTGGGCAACGTCGGCATGACGCGCATCGACCCCGTGACCTTCAACGGCGCGGAGATTGTGCCGCTCCAGTTTTTGAAGGCGCTCCTGCCCGACCCCGCCTCGCTCGGGCCGCTCACGAAAGGCAAGACCTGCATCGGCTGCCAAGTGCGCGGCAAAGACGCCAAGGGCAAAGACACCGTCGCCTTCATCTACAACGTCTGCGACCACGAGGACTGCTACCGCGAGGTCAAGTCACAGGCGATCTCCTACACCACTGGCGTCCCCGCCATGATCGGCGCGAAGATGATGCTCACCGGCAAGTGGTCCGGCGCGGGCGTGTTCAACATGGAGCAGTTCGACCCCGACCCCTTCATGGACGCGCTCACCCGCTACGGCCTGCCGTGGAAAATCATCAAGCGGAAGGTGTTGTGTGTGTGACAGCGGGCATCGCGCTCCGTAATTCGTCAACGGACACTAGGCCGCTATTCTTCCGGCAAGCCTTCCCTCACCAGCGGTAATAGCGGTAGGGGTCGTCGGCGGGTTCGGGGGTGTCGAGGTAGAGGGCGGGGAAGGGGCTGGCGAAGGCCGCGCCGAGGTTGGCGAGGAGGCGGGAGGCCATGGCGTTGGCGCGGCGTTTGGTGGTGCGGAGGTAGGGCTTCTTCACCTCGTCGATCATCCACGGGGGGACTTGCCAGAACACGATTTTCCCGTTGCCGTGGCGGATGACGCGGAGGGCGGCGTTGCCGTCGGGGGCGGGCGGGAGCGCGTGGAACGCCATCTGCCCGTGCCATGCCCAGTCGGCGTTGGAGAGGCCGTTGAGTTCGGGGGGCAGCTGCTCGATGCGCGTGAAAAAGGCGTTGGTGAATGTGGCGGTGAGCGGGACGGGGGACCACTTGGCGACCTCGTCGGCGTTCATGCCGAGGCAGAGGACGGTTGCGCCGTCGGCAATCTGCTGGTGGAGGCCGTCGGGCATTCCCGCGCCGGAGGAGGCGATGGTGAGGGGGGCGCGGGAAAGTGGTTCGACCCCGAGGCTGGCGCAGAGTTGCGTGGCGTTGTCGCCGAGGATGGTGCAGGGGCGGGAAGGGCCCCCCCAGCAGATCTCGTGGTAAAACGGCGGAATGGGATAGCGATGCCCCATGAAGGGGGCGCCGTTGAATCTTTCGACATTGAACAACGCCTCGCCGAGGAGGCATATCGTCAGTTCGTCGGCGGCAGGGTCGGGGGCTGTGCGCCCCGAGACATCAAGCTGGCAGAAGGTGACGCGCCTCCGGTTTTCGACATATTCGAGGAGGGGGCTGTATTGGAGGTCGAACTCGCCGTCGATGAGGGCGAGCCAGTCGCCGCGGGCGGGTTTCTCGATGAGGACGGAGGCGACGCTGTTGCGGTTGCCGCAGCGCCAGGCGCGGGTGTTCTCGTGTCCGCTCCATTGCCAGCGGGGGTCGTGGAGCTCGAGCGCGTCGAGGTCGTCGAGGTGTTCGGGGAGGAGGGTGGAGGAGCCGGCCCAGTCGCGGAAGCGTTCGGCATGTATGTATTCGGTGACGGGGTGCGGGCAGCGCGGGAAGAGGAGGCGTGAGCCGCGCTCGGCGATGCGGAAGCCCAGCAGTTCGGTGAGGGGCTTGGAGGCCTGCTCCATGACGATGATGTGCGAGGCGTCTTTCATGTTTTTGACCCATTGGGCGGAGGTCTCGTCGAGTGACTCGCGCCCGATGACGAGGACTTGTTTTCCGTTGTTGCCGGACGGGGTGAGCTGCCCGTTGGTTTTAGTGTAAGGGATGCGGAGGCGGTCGAAGTGTTGGGCGGTGATGCCTTTGGTGTCGTAAAGAATGATGGGGAAATTGAATTCATCAGCGATGATGTTACCCCTCTGGACGGTGAAGAGGTTGAAGGTGTCGGTCTGGGTGATTTTGTTTTCAAACTCGAAGGTGGCGTTGAGGGTGTAGCCGTCCTCTATGTCTGGCGGCAGCTTGAAGGTGACGGGGACGAGGGCTTTGCCGCCGGGAAGGACGGGGAGAGCGCCGCTAAGGGTCTTGATGGGCTTAGGAGGGATGGAGGCGCGGCGATCGTCCCTGTGGGCAGGGGTGCCGGTATGGGGGGTGAGGGCGCACGTCCAGCGGATGGTCTGGGGGGTGCGGCGGTCGTTGAGGATGACGAGGGTTTTGCGGAGGTCGGCACCGGGGGGGTAGTGGCGGGTCTTGTCGGTGAAAGAGGGGGCGGCGTGAACGCCGCCGCTGGAACTGGACACGGCTCGCGGGGACGCTCGCCCTCCATCTTCCGTGTCGCCGCCGATGAAGGCGCAGTCGGGCTGGTTCCAGCGGAGGAAGGAGCGGCCGAGGGCGGTGGGGGCGAAGGCGGAGGGGGCGCCGGTGTCGTTGATGTACTGGTTGCCGGGGTGGAGGTTGTCGGGGGTGATGCCGGGGCGCTTGAGGTTCTTGAAGGCGTCGGGGTTGGGGCGGGTGCGGGTCTCGGCGACGCGTTGCCAGAGGCCTTCCTGATCCCAAGGGAGCATGGCGGAGATGCCGTGGGCGCGGTGGGCGCGCCAGTTGTCGTCGGCGAAGTGGGCCTGGATGTTGTGGTAGTTGTTGGTGAGGGCGTGGAGGGGGCGGTTGAGCTGGTGCCAGTGGAACTCCTCGCCTTTCGCCCAAAGGGCCTCTTCGTGGGCGAGGGCGGCGTGGGCCTCGGGGGTGGGCTGGTAGGCGGCGTCGCCCCAGAACTGGGCGGCGTACTCGGAGGCCCAGAGGCTCTGGAAGGCGGGGCTGCTCCAGATGAACTTGGGGCCGCGGTAGCTGGACCAGCTGGAGATGTGCGGCAGGCCCCACTCGACGAAGAAGAGGGGCTTCTGGCCGTTGGCGGCCCAGTGGCCGAGCCAGTCGCTGCGCTCTTGGCGGGGGGCCCAGTTGAGGTAGATGTTGACGGTGTGCAGGGGGCCGAGGTTGCCGGACTGGTGGTGATAGACGGGGCGGGTGGGGTCGAGGGCGGCGGCGATGTCGGCGGCGATGAGGGAGTTGCGGCGGTTGTTCTCCCACCACGCGCCCTTGGCGCCGGAGCTGTCGGGCGGCGCGTAGATGCCGTCGATCTTGAGGGGGTTCTGGTCGCCGTAGTAGCCGCAGGAGTTGTGGTTCATGGCGTAGAAGATGACGGAGGGGTGGTTGCGGGCGCGGCGGGTGAGCCAGCGGGCCTGCTGGCGGTAGCGCTCGGCGCGGTCGGGGTCGCGGAGGTCATAGCCGAAGTCCTTGATGTGCGGCAGCGAGAAGGCCAGCAGCAGGCCGGTCTCGTCGCAGGCCTCCAGCAGGCCGTCGAGGTAGGCGGTGGAGCCGGCGGCGAAGTCGTAGTTGCCCGCGATGATGAAGTTGAAGCCGTATTCTTTGACGCGGCGGCAGTGCTCGAGCGCGGCGGCCTTGCTGGCCTTGTCGGCGGGGGCGTTCATGGTGGTGTTGTGGAGCGCGCGCAGGTGGATGGGCGTGCCGTTGAGGATGAAGTCGCGCCCCGCGATGCCGAACTCGCGGAAGCCGAACGTGATGGGCGGGAGGGTGTCGACGACCTTGTCGTCGAAAAGGAGTGAGATGTTTGCGGTGTAGAGGTTTTGCGGCGTGTGAGTGTCCCAGAGTTTTGGATTCTTCCACGGGACGGTGAAGCGCATGGCGCCGTCGCGAAGGAGGTCTATTTTAGGTGAAACGAACGTCTTGCTCTCGCCGCATCCTTTCACTTCGACGCGGAGTTTGAAGTTGCCCCGAGGGAGAGTAAGAGAAAGACCTGCCCCGAAATCTTCCACGACGAAGGTGATTGTGCCATCGCGTGTGGAGGTGATGATGTGTGCATCAGCAAAGTTGCAGTATGGCTTGGCGGAAAGGTAGAGGTCACCCGTGATGCCGCGCAGCTTGACGCTCGCCTTCGACTCGATGACGCGGTCGGGCGCCATGAACGCCTGATGCGTCGCGCTGAACGGGCGGGCGGTCACAAGCAACGCGATCTCGTGTTCCTTGCCGGGGGTCATCCCGAGGCCGATCTCGCCGCCGGGGTACCACACCTCGCCGATGTGCTGGCCGTCGATGAAAACCTTGGCGTGGGTCTGGAGCATGGTGAAGTCGAGGGCGACGCGCTTATCCTTGAACGACTCCGGCACGGTGATTTTGCGCTTGTACCACGCTTGCTCGAACACGTGCGCATTCTCGACGTTCTCCTCCAGCCACGGCGCGAGCCAGATGCGCTGCGGCGCGGTGTCGCCCTCCCACTGGTTCGGCCACACGGCCGGGATTTTGCACCAGCCCCAGCAGTCATCCGCGCCCGGCGGGCTGTCGGGGACTTCGTTCGTCAGCACGGGGCGGAACTGCCACAGGCCGTTGAGGCAGATTCGCTCGCGCGTCGGCGTCGCCTGCCGCCACGCGTCGCCGAGCCCCCACACGTCCTGCGGCGCACCGTCAGGAAGCGGCGCGTTCGCGGGGCGCATAGCGCGCACCCGCGAGACTTTCAGCGACAACGCGCGGAACTCCACCATGCCCGACGCGCCGAGGTTGCTGGGGGCGATGCTCAGGCGCGTCGCGCCCTTGGGGATGGCGTAGAGGCGTTCGCACGGCTGCCAATCGGTGGTGCCGATGAACCCGAACACATCCGGCCACGCGCCCACGCGCTGCCCCGCGTCATCCATGAAACACATCGTCAGCCGCCCCGTGTTCCACGACTCCTTGCCGAGCGCGACGCCCGTGACCTTCATCTGCGTCGCGAGCTTCAGCTGCCCCCACTCGGGTTTGAGCGGGATGAGGAAATCCACCTGCGCGCCCGCGCCGTCGAGGACGAGCCGCTTGCCGTCCTTGTCGGAAACGATTTTCGCCCCGCGCCCCCTCGGCCACTCCGCGCCCCAACCGTTCGCGTCCAGCGTGCCGAAGTCACCGTTCGGGATGAGTTCAAGACCGACATCGGCGCACAGCGGCAGTGCGAGCGCGAACGCCAACAGGTAAGCAGCTTTTTTCATGTCCATCCTCCCATAGAATGTTTATCACCGCAACAGAATAGAAGAGAGCCGGGAGAAAGTCAATTGGAAATTAGAAATCAAATGGGGCGCACGCATCCTCGCGCACCGCCCCCGCCCAATCTTTCGATGCGGGCAGGAAGGAATGCCCGCGCCATCTTGGGACTACAGGACGACGGGACGACGGATGGGAACGTGGGGTTACAGCCTACTGACCGCAGGGGAGTGCCTGCTATCGACGCGAATCGACCCAATGCCCTAGCGCAGGAAGGCCTGTGCGAGCGCACCGGCCACAAGGCAATAGACGCCGAAGCACCAGAAGTGATTGCCGCGCAAGAGGCGCACGAGCAGCGTGAGCGCGACGTAACCGACACAGGCGGCGATGAGCACGCCAACCACCAGCAACCCCAGCGGGACGTGCGCGGGGGGCACGTCGTGGGAAAGGGCCGGGCTGGCGTGGAGGACTTCCTTCACGGTCGCCCCGGCAATCAGGGGAAGGCTGACGAGAAAAGAGAACTCTGCGGATTTCTCGGGCGCGACGCCCGTCATGCGCGCCATCGCAATCGTCATGCCCGAGCGGCTGACCCCCGGCAGTACCGCGACCGCCTGGGCCAGGCCGATTGCGACCGCGCGCGGCAGCGTGACCGCGCCGCCGCCTTTCACGGAAACCCAACGAAGCGCACACAGTACCACGCCCGTGAAGATCAGCGCGAGGCTTACGGTGCGCGTGCTTTCAAAGAACGCGTCAACCGATTTGCGGAAGAGCAGGTAGAAGATGATAGCAGGGACGCAGGCCACGATGATGTGCAGGACCATCCGCCAGCTTTCCTTGCACCCCGTGAAGGCGCCTTTGGCAAGACGGAATATAACCTCGCGGTAGAAGGCCAGCACGGAGAGCAACGTGCCGACATGCAGGGCAATCTCCAGGCGCGTGCCGGGCGACTCCAGCCCCAGCAGGTGCTTCCCCAGAACGAGGTGGCCCGAGCTGCTGATGGGCAGGAACTCGGCGATGCCTTGCAGGATGGAGAGAACGAAAACGTTTGCGGTGTCACTCATGCGTCATTCAGCCTCAAAAAAAAACCGCTCTTGCGGAGCGGTAAAAATGGCGGGGACGACGGGATTCGAACCCGCGACCACCGGATCGACAGTCCGGTGCGCTAACCAATTGCGCCACGTCCCCTAAAAAGAAATTGCATAATACCAAAAAACATACCCGCATTGCAACAACAAAATGAGTTTTTTTTCGCCAAGAAAATTCCATTGACGTTTCCGCCTGTGCTGTCCTACAATATTTCCTTTTTGAAATAGATAAGGCACGGTTCCGTGCCGGAAAGGATCGGGTAAGATGAAGAGTCTGAAATGGATGGTGGGCGCGGGGATTGTCCTCGCGGGGAGTTTCGCGCAGGCGCAGGCGCAGGGGGTCGGCGTGAACGCGCTGTGGGCGAAGGTGCAGGACAAGCTGGGGCCTGTGCGCGAGTATTCGGCCACGATGACCGCGGAGGCGGGTGGGCGCGCGATCGCGTCGAAGGTGTTCAAGTCCGGGCAGAAGACGCGGACGGAGATCGCGATGGAGGGGATGCAGATCGTCATCATCGTCGATCCCGAGGCCGATGACGGCAAGGGCGCGGGCTACACGCTGATGCCCATGGTGAAGATGTACACGAAGCTGCCGCTCCCGCCGGAGGCCACCACCGCCAAGTCGGACGACAAGATGGAGATCAAGACCGAGGACCTCGGCAAGGAGGATGTCGGCGGGGTGTCGTGCGACAAGCGCCGCGTCACGGCAACCGAGGACGGCAAGACCTACACCATGCTGCTGTGGACGTCCCCCAAGCAGAAGGACATGCCCGTCAAGATAGAGGTCCAGGACGGGCCGGGCGGCAAGGCGGTCATCACGTTCAAGGACTACGACTTCAAGAAGCCCGCCGCCGACCTGTTTAAGGTGCCAGCGGATTATACCGCCAACAACATGGGCGGGATGATGATGAACATGCCGCGCGGGCAGTGACCTGGAGGGCGAGCCTATGAAACGTTTGACGTATGTCCTGTTGTTTTGCGCTTCGCTCGCGCCGTTCGCCGTCCGGGCGGAGACGTGGCCGGAGCGGCTGAAGTCGCTGACGGACAGGGAGGTGCTGGCCGGGGCGGTGACGCTCGTGGCCGACAAGGAGAAGGTGCTGGAGGTGGCCGCGTCGGGCTGGGCGGACATCGCCGCGCAGCGGCCGATGGCGCCGGACGCGGTGTTCTGGATCGCCTCGCAGACCAAGGGCATCACGGGCGCGGCCCTGATGATGCTCGTGGACGAGGGCAAGGTGAGCCTCGACGACCCCATCACCAAGTACATCCCCAAGTTGAAGGACCTGTGGGTGACGGAGAAGATGGAGGGCGACCGCCTGACGGTGGTCAAGACCAAAACCCCCGTCACCGTTCGGCAGGTGATGAGCCACACGGGCGGCTTCCAGTTCCTCTCGCCGCTGGAGCAGAAGATCGACGACATGCCCCTGCGCGAGAAGATGTCCGTCTATGCGCTCACGCCGCTGGCCGCCGAGCCCGGCACGAAGTACCAGTATTCGAACATCGGCATCAACATCGCCGGGTACATCATCGAGGTCGCCAGCGGGATGCCCTACGAGGCCTTCATGCGCACGCGCCTCTTCGAGCCGCTGGGCATGGCGGACACCACCTTCTGGCTCACGGCCGAGCAGGAGGCGCGGCTGGCGAAGAACTACCGCCCGAGCGCGGACAGGTCGCGGCTGGAGCAGTGCCCCGTCGGGTTCGTCTCCTATCCGTTCACCGACCGCGAGAAGCGTTACGCCGAACCCGGCGGCGGCCTCTTCTCGACCGCGCACGACGTCGCGCGGTTCTGCCGGATGCTGCTGAACGGCGGGACGCACGAAGGCAAGCGGCTCCTCTCGGAGGATGCCGTCCGCGCCCTCGGCACGAAGCAGACGGGCGACCTGCCCAACGCCTACGGGCTGGGCTTCGAGGTCTATGGCGGCGGCTTCAAGCACGGTGGCGCGCAAGGCACGCACATGATGATCGACACCCGCAACGGGTTAGTGCTGGTGTACTTGATCCAGCACGCGGGATACATCTGGGAGAAAGACGCCCACGCCGCCCCCGGCCAGTTCCTCGAGATGTCCGCGCAGCAGCACGGGGCGAAGAAGTAGCGGCGCACCTGAGCGTGCGCCCAAATGAGGCAATCAGGAATAGGTGCGCGTCTTCGTGAGCCACTGATGTGGTTTGCCTCGTCCTTGTCTCATACGATGAGCGAAAAAGGGACGCAAAAATGTATCCACTTCTCGGCTGAAATGTGCTATATTATTTTTTTTGCATGAAGAGGAGCAGTGGGAATGTCTTTGTCGGATTACAGTGGGGCGCGGCAGGGGGTGAGCGAGGCGGATTATATGCCGATTGGGCAGTTGAGGGCGTTGCAGCTGGAACGCCTTCAGGGGCTGGTGCGGCACGTCTATGAGCGTGTGCCGTTGACGCGCAGGCGGATGGATGAGCGGGGGGTGCGCCCGGAGCATATCAGGTCGCTGGAGGACATCGCGCTGTTGCCGTTCATGATGAAGAGCGACTTGCGCGACGAGTACCCGTTCGGGCTGTTCGCGTCGCCGCAGGAGGAGATCGTGCGCTTCCACTGCTCGAGCGGCACGACGGGCAAGCCCATCGTCATCGGCAGCACGCAAGGGGACATCCGCGTATGGCAGGAGGGCTGTATGCGCGCGCTGGCGATGTGCGGCGTCACGCGCGAGGACGTGGTGCAGGTGGCGTACGGCTACGGGCTGTTCACGGGCGGGCTGGGGCTGCATTACGGCGCGGAGGGGCTGGGGTGCGCGGTGCTGCCCATCTCGGGCGGGAACACGGAGCGGCAGCTGATGCTGATGCGCGATTTCGGGGTGACGGTCATCGCGTGCACGCCGAGCTATTTCCTGCACCTTGTGGACGAGGGCATGAAGCGGGGCATCGACTTCCGCCGCGACATGAGGCTGCGGCACGGCGTGTTCGGCGCCGAGCCGTGGACGGAGGCGATGCGCGGCAAGATTGAGCAGCTCACGGGCATCACGGCGCACGACATCTACGGGCTGACGGAGATCAGCGGTCCGGGCGTGGCGAACGACTGCCCGCACCGCCGCGGGCTGCACGTGTTCGAGGATCACTTCTACCCCGAGATCATCGACCCCGACACGCTCGAGCCGCTGCCCGACGGCGAGCGCGGCGAACTCGTGTTCACGACGCTGACACGGCGCGGCACGCCGATGCTACGCTACCGCACACGCGACCTCTCGCTGATTCACTCGGAGCCATGCCCCTGCGGGCGCACCATCCGCACGTTCGAGCGCATCAGCGCGCGCACGGACGACATGCTGATTATCCGAGGTGTGAACCTCTTCCCGTCGCAGATCGAGACCGCGTTGCTGTCCGTTGACGCGGTACTGCCGCACTACCACATCTTCGTCAGCAAAGCGGGCGACCTCGATATGCTGGAGATTAAGGTCGAGGTCACGGCGCAGACACTCAGCGACGACATCAAGTCGCTCGAGAACCTCCGCGCGCGGATTGCCCACGCCATCCAGCGCGTCATCAACATCAGCGCGAAAGTCACCCTCGCCGAGCCCCACTCCCTCCCCCGCAGCGAGGGCAAGCTCTGCCGCGTGACGGATTTGAGGAACGGCTAAAGGATAAAGGAATTACGCTATGGGTCAGAGAACCACCCGTGTGGCAACAGTGTTACAAACCAAAATGAATACTCGTGACCGAGTGGATTTTAGGGTGGCGTGGAAACGGGTGTTTTCTTTGCCCCAAAGGGGCTGCATCATCCAGCGTAGGGCAACGCCCTACGTTAGCGGAAGGACAAATGTTAAGCCCTGTAAGGGCGACATCTATTTGATTGCGCCCTTACAGGGCTTATGTTTTTTGCGCCATCTCAACGTAGGGCGTTGCCCTACGCTGGATGATTACCGCCCTTTCAGGGCTAAATCACGCCTTGGAGCTTTTGTCAAAGGCGAGATGCCAAACACCTTTTCCCGCATTCGGGAGAAGAACCAAAGAAACCAAGCCACAAAGAGGAGAACACCATGAGTAGAGAAAAATGGTCACGGGATGAAGCGATTGTTGCATTCAACTTATACTGTAAACTTTCTTTCAAGGTAAAAGAAAGTCATCCGGAAGTCATTGATTTAGCGAAGCTGATTGGACGAACACCAGGAGCCGTAAAGAGAAAAATTCTGAACTTCTTGAGTTTAGACACAAAGTTACAGGCAGGAGGAGTTTTGGGATTTGAACATATAGCAAAAATAGACTCACAAATTTGGGATGAGTTTAATGAGAATCGGGCTAAGCTTGCTGATGAAAGTGAACGATTGTTACGGAGGTTTAAGAAAGGAAAATGAGGTTAGCATGAAAATTCAACAGTTATCGTTGTTTCTGGAGAACAAGCCGGGGCATCTGAATGCGATCTGCAGGACGTTGTCGGATGCGGGGATTAACATCGTGACGTTGTCGCTGGCGGACACGCAGCAGTTCGGGATTGTCCGGCTGATTGTGGAGGATTGGCGGCGTGCGAAGGCGGTGTTGGAAGCGGCGGGGTATGTCGTCAATGTGCGCGAGGTGGTCGCCGTCACCGTGGCGGATCGTCCGGGCGGCATGACCGAATTGCTGGACGTCATCGGCGCGGCGGGGGTCAACATCGAGTACATGTATGCGTTCACGTCGCACCACGGGCAGGAGGCGGTGCTGATTTTCCGTCTCGACGACCCCGACCGCGCAATCGAGGCGCTTAACGCGGCAGGACGGAGTGTTGTCGATGCGGTGGCGCTGTTTGGGAATTAGGAATGTGTTGTGTCGAAGAAATCGAGGAAGTCGAAAAAGTCGGTTTGTATCGACCATTAGAAACTAGCAACTAGAAACTAAAAACTTCCCTATGAACACAAAGCCCATCGTTGAGAACAGGATTTGGCAGCCGGATTTCGAGTGTATGCCGGTGGGGCAGTTGCGGGCGTTGCAGCTTCAACGCTTGCGTGAGGCGGTTGCGCGGTGTAGCCGTGTGCCGTTCTATTGTGAGCAGTTCGCGGCGGCGGGCATCACGTCGGACAGCATCAGGAGTCTCGACGACATCCGCCGCTTGCCGTTTACGACGAAGGCGGATTTGCGCGACAGTTACCCGCTCGGTTTCCTCGCGGTGCCGCGTGATTGCGTGGCGCGTTTTCAGGGGACGAGCGGCACGACGGGCAAGCCCACGTGGGTCGCCTACACCAAGGGCGATGTGGACAACTGGGCGAATATGTGCGCGCGCTTCCTCGTCGCGGGCGGGTTGCGCCCCGAGCATACGGTGCAGATTTCGTTCGGTTTCGGGCTGTTCACGGGGGGGTTCGGGTTGCACTACGGCATCGAGCGCGTCGGCGCGGCAATCATCCCGCTGTCGAGCGGCAACTCCGAGCGTCAGCTGATGACCATGCAGGACTTGCGCCCCGAGGTGCTGATCTGCACACCGTCCTACGCGCTGAAACTGATGGACACCGTCCTCGCCGGCGGCGTCGAGCGCGCCTCCATCGCGCTGGAACACGCCCATTTCGGCGGCGAGCCGTGGACCGAGAGTATGCGCGAGCGCATCGAGGAAGGGCTTGGCATCCGCTGTTGGAACAACTACGGCCTCGCCGAGGTGCAGGGACCGGGCGTCAGCGGCGAGTGCGCCTACCGCAACGGGATGCACATCCAAGAGGACCAGTTCATCTTCGAGGTCATCGACCCCGACACCCTCGAGCCGCTGCCCGACGGCGAGCGCGGCGAGCTTGTCGTCACGCCGCTCTGCCGCGAGGCGTTCCCCGTCACCCGCTACCGCACACGCGACATCGGCGTGATCTACGCCGACGGCGACTGCCCCTGCGGGCGCACCACGCGCCGCATGAGCCGCATCATGGGGCGCACCGACGATATGCTCATCATCCGCGGCGTGAACGTGTTCCCCTCGCAGATCGAGACCGCGCTCATGCGCGTCAAGTCCGTCGCCCCGCACTACATGATCGAGGTCACCCGCCCCGCCGCGATGGACGAGGTGACCGTCCACATCGAGATGCACCCCGGGATGTTCTCCGACAGCATGAGCGAGCTGCAAGCCGTCAAGGCCGCCATCGCCGCCGCCATCGCCAGCGTCACCGGCCTGCACATGAACATCAACCTCGTCCAGCCCAACACCCTCGAGCGCTTCGAGGGCAAATCCCGCCGCGTGAAAGACCTGCGGGGGATCAGTTTTTAGTTGCTTGTTGTTCGCCTCTCTTTCAAAGCGCAAGGCTGCTCTTTATGCGTCGATGAACAGCTCCGCTGCCGCGAAGAAGGGGTCGCTGGTGGCGCGGATGCCGAGGCGGCGCAGACCGGCCTCATCGCCGGGGGTGACGATGTGCGTCAGGTGCATCTCGCAGTCGCGCAGGTCGATGAGATGCTCGATCGTGACCTGCGCGGTCGGGTTGGTGGCGCAGCTGACGGCCAGCCCGATCAGCGCCTCGTCGAGGTTGAGGCTGGTGTAGTCGCCTTTGAGGATGTTCTGCTTCATGCGCACGATATGCCCCACGACCTCGGGCGCGATCAGGTGAATCTGCTCCGGGATGCCGGCCAGCGTCTTGATGGCGTTCAGCACGACGCTTGCGGCCGCGTGAAGCTGCTCGGAGTTTTTGCCGGTCACGATGCGCCCGTCGCGGAGCTTGATGGCCGCGCCGCAGAAGATGCCGCTGTGCCCCTTGCCGTGCAGCATCGCCTCGTGCGCGGCCTCGCGGGCGGGGCGCACGACCTCGCGGTCCTCGGGCGCGAGCGACAGCCGCAGCATGATCTCGTCCGCGCGCTCGACCGTCCCGTGCTCGACTTGCCCGGAGCGGTGTTCGCTCAGGTGCCGGAAGTAGCGGCGGATGACCTCCTGCCGCGAGGCCGCGGAGACGACGGCATCGTCAACGATGCCGCTGGCGATGCAGTTCACGCCCATGTCCGTGGGCGACTGGTAGGGGCAGACCTCGTCCGTCATCTTCTTCCAGATGGCGCGTAACAGGGGGAAGGCCTCCACGTCGCGGTTGTAGTTGATGGCAATCTCGTCGTATGCCTGCAGGTGGTAGGGGTCCACCATGTTGCTGTCCTTGAGGTCCGCGGTCGCGGCCTCATACGCCACGTTGACGGGGTGCGAGAGCGGCAGGTTCCACACGGGGAACGTCTCGAACTTCGCATAGCCGGCCATGCGCCCGACCTTGCGCTCATGGTAAAGCTGCGAGAGGCAGGTCGCGAGCTTGCCGCTCCCCGGCCCGGGCCCCGTGACGACCACAATCGGGCGGTTCGTCTCCACGAACTCGTTCGCGCCGTATCCCTCGTCGCTGACGATGGTGTCAACGTTGGTCGGGTAGCCCTGCGTCACGCAGTGGTAATAGACCTTGATGCCGTGGCGCTCCAGGCGCGCGCGGAAAAGCTTCGCCGCGTACTGCCCGGCGAAGCGGGTGATGACGACCGCGCCGATTTCGAGCTGCCATTTCCGCAGCACATCGATCAGCTTCATGGTCTCGCTCTCGTAGGAGATGCCGAAATCCGCGCGCATCTTCTTGCGCTCGATGTCCCCCGCGTAGATGCACAGCACGATCTCCGCCGAGTCCTTCAGCCCCTGCAAGAGGCGCAGCTTCACGTTCGGGTCATACCCCGGCAGCACGCGCGCCGCGTGAAGGTCCTGCATCAGCTTGCCGCCGAACTCCAGGTACAGCTTCCCCCCGTTCTCCTTCGCCCGGCGCAAGATGGCCGCCGTCTGCTCCGCCAGATACTTCTCGTTATCGAACCCGATCGTGCCGCTCATTTTCTCCCCCGTTCCTTCAAAGACAACCACAACTATTCACGCAGCCGCTACTGCAACGTCGGGACAGTATCATAACAAAACCTGCGCTACGGGTAAACATTTTTTTTCGTAATTCCTTACTCCCCCTTGACACGTTACGGTCATTGGAGGTATCCTATTTACATCTGTGATTATGTCCTTTTAGGAGGGGCTATGAAAAATGCTTATACGGTTGTGAAGAGGGGGCTTGCGGGCTTGCTCGCAATGGGCTTGTGCAATGCCATGGCAGCGGGGGATGATGCGCTGGTGAGGGATTGGCTGGAACAGGCGCGGCTGAGGTTCGCGCCGGAGCCGAACGCGCACGGCGGCGCGAAGGGGAATTACGGCGGCGGCGGGGTGAAGCCGTCGGAGGACGCGGCGGGGGCCGTTGACGGCAAGACGGATGAGCCGTGGGGCTTCCACACGGGCGAGGATGAGAACCCGTGGTGGCAGGTGGATTTGGGCGGGTCTGTGAAGCTCGGCAAAATCGTCGTGCATAACCGTCCGGGATTCGAGGATCGCACGAAGGACATTCAGGTGCTGTTGTCGCAGGACGGCAAGGAGTGGTCGGCGTTCTACGCGCATGACGGGAAGGTGTTCGGGATCAACGACAAGGCGCTGTCCGTGCCGGGCAAGGGCGCGTCGGCGCGGTTCGTGCGCTTGCAGCTTCCGCGCAAGAGCTACTTCCACCTGAACGAGGTGGAGGTGTTCGCGGAGGGCGCGGCAGAGAATGTGGCGCGGGGCAAGGCGGCGTTGCAGTCGAGCGTGTCGCAGTGGTCGCAGGCGCACCGCGAGAAGCAGGAGGGCGTCGAGTGGGCGCGTATCGCGGCGGAGTCTCTGGAGCGCGGGCGCAAGCTGGCGGAGTCGCTGAAGCAGAAGGGCGTCGATACGGGCGCGTTTGAGAAGGCCGCCGCCGCACTGGAGAAAAAGATTGATGGCGCGGGCGAGGACACGTACATCGCGGTGCGCCGTGCGGTGCGCGACTTGGCGATGAAGAACCCGCTGCTCAATTTCGACAAGCTGCTGGTGACGAAGCTGCTGGATCCGGGTTGGATTTACCACATGTCGGATCAGTGGTACGGGTGGTGGTCGCGGCCGGGCGGGGGGATTTATGTGCTGGAGGATTTCAAGTCGGGCGCGCCGAAGGAGACGTGCCTGACGGCGCAGTTCGCGGAGGGGTGCTTCCAGCGCCCGATGCTGTCGTGGGACGCGAAGAAGGTGGTGTTCGCGTATTGCAAGTTCTATCCCGAGACGAACGCGAACCGCACCAAGACGGACAAGGCGACGCTGCCCGAGGATTCGTTCTATCATATCTATGAGATGAACATCGACGGGAGCGGCCTGCGCCAGCTGACCTCCGGCAAGTACAACGATTTCGATGCGCGGTATCTGCCGGACGGGCGCATCGTGTTCCTCTCCACGCGGCGCGGGTGGCGCACGCGCTACAGCAACGACGACGTGCTGGCGACCATCAAGAACCCCGCCCTGCCCGAGAGCTATGTGCGGTGCGGCGGCGACGACTGGCGGCCCGTCGCGGTGTACACGCTGCACACGATGAACACGGACGGCAGCGATATGCGCACCATCTCGCCGTTCGAGATGTTCGAGTGGACGCCGACCATCGCGAACGACGGCTCGATCGTCTATGCGCGGTGGGATTACGTTGACCGCCACAATATGCCCTACATGGGGCTGTGGCGCGTGAACCCCGACGGCACGCAGCCCTCGCACTTCTACGGCAACTACACGCGCAACCCGCAGAGCATGTTCGAGCCGCGCCCGATCCCCGGCTCATCGAAGATGGTGTTCACCGCAGGGGCGCACCACGCCAACGTCGGCGGCTCGCTCGTGCTGGTGGACGTGACGCGCGGCGAGGACGGCAACGCGCCCATCGTGCGCCTGACCCCCGAGGTGCCGTTCGCGGAGTCCGAGACCTCGGGCAACGGCAGCGTGTGGCTGCAACACTACTACGCCTCGCCGTGGCCGCTGTCGGAGGACTTCTACCTGACGGGCTGGAGCTGGCGCGGCCTGCGCACGCACTTCGCGCAGAACGACGACGGCGCGCGCATGGGCGCGTACCTCTACGACGCGTTCGGCAACCTCGACCTGCTCTGCGCCGACCCCGCGTTTCAGGTGCAGCACCCCATCCCCGTCGCCGCGCAGAAACCGCCGCCCGTGATCGCCAGCGCCGTCAAGGAGGACGCGCCGCTCTACGGCCGCTTCCTGCTCTCCAACGTCTATAAGAGCCGCCAGCCGTTCCCCGAGGGCAAGCGCGTCACCGCCCTGCGCATCGTCGCCATCCCGCCCAAGGTTCAGCCGCACATGAACCGCCCCGAGATCGGCGTCACCGCCGACGACCCCGGCAAATGCGTGTTGGGCACTGTGCCAGTCGCCGAGGACGGCTCCGCGAACTTCCTCGCGCCCTCCAACGTCACGCTCTTCTTCCAGGCCCTCGACGACGACGGCGTGGTGGTGCAGACCATGCGCAGCGGCGCCTCGCTCCAGCCCGGTCAGGTGTGGACCTGCTCCGGGTGCCACGAGCCGAAAGACGAGGCGAGCTACACCCCCACCCAGCAGATGGCCGCCGCGATGAAAGAAGAGCCCGCGAAGATCACCCCCGAGGGCGAAGGCAGCTGGCCCTTCCGCTTCGACCGCCTCGTCGCGCCCGTGCTGAAATCCGCCTGCGCCGCCTGTCACACGGGCGCGGAGAAAGAGCCCTTCGCGTTCAAGGCCGACCCGAGAGAGGCGTGGAAACAGCTCGTCAACGCCGGACAGCCCTCCGTCGCCGCGCTCGTGAAGAAAGGCTACAACGACGCCACCGAATCCGTCCCCGGCCAAGGCATCGCCGCCAACGCCAAGCTGACCAAGCACATCCACCGCCTCTGGGAGCGCGGCCGTATTGAGACCGCCGACTACCGCCGCCTCGTGCTGTGGATGGACGTTTACGGCCAGTACCAAGGCCAATTCAACGACTGGCAAGAGCAAGAGCTCGCCGACCTCCGCCGCGAATGGAGCGCAACGGTTTTAGCGGGCGAGCAACAGCAGAACGCACAGGTGAAATAAGGGGGGGCAGATGATACGGGTCAAAGCATTCATAATGGTGGCGATGGCGGCGGCGGCGATGGCGGCCTCCGCCGAGGTGAAGAAAATCTATGTGTCGCCGGACGGCAAGGACAGCGGGTCGGGGTCGAGCTGGCGGCCGTTCGCGACGTTCGCGCGCGCGCAGCAGGCCGTGCGCGAGGCGAAGCAGGACGGGAAGAAATATGAGCTGATTGAGGTGCTGTTCGCGGGCGGGGCGTACCGCCTCGACGCGCCCGTTATCATCGGCGCGGAGGACGGCGGCACGATGGCGATGCCCGTAACGTACAAGGCGCGTGACGCGGCGAAGATGCCCGTGCTCTCGGGCGGGCGGAAAATCACGGGCTGGAAGGTGGGCGCGGACGGCGCGTGGTCGGTGACGCTGCCGGAGGTCGCGTCGGGCGAGTGGGACTTTTCGCAATTGTGGGTGGACGGTGTGAGGCGGTTCCGGCCGAAGCTGCCCAAGACGGGGTATGCCATGACCGTGGGCGCGTTCGAGGAGCAGGCGGACAAGAAGGCCTGCAACGGGTTCACCTTCGAGGGGGACGCGCTGGGCGCGGTGCGCGCGAACCTGGGCGACGTGGAGATCCACACCCTGCACACGTGGGCGGCCTCGGGCTATCGCGTCAAGGACATCGATGCGGCGGCGAAGGCCGTGCGCTTCACCGTGCCGCACCGCACCAACGGCGCGTGGTACGACAATTTCGAGAAGCGCCGCTTCTGGGCGGAGAACGTGAAGGAGGCGTTCGGCGAGCCGGGCGAGTGGTACTTGGACAGGCCCACGGGCGTGTTGCGTTATATGCCCATGCCGGGCGAGCGCCCCGACCGCGCCGAAGTGGTCGCGCCCGTGCTGGCGCAGCTGCTGGTGGTGCGCGGCACGGAGGATGCGCCTGTCGTCAGTACGTTTTTCAATGGTCTCCAGTTCTGCCATTCAAATTGGGTGATGCCGCAGGAGGGCAACTACTGCCCGCAGGCGGAGATGAACATCTCCTCCAGCGTCGAGGTCATCTCCGCGTTGGGCGTGACGTTCTGGGAGTGCGTGTTCCGCCAGTTGGGGGGGTACGCGATGGGTTTCGGTCCCGGCGCGCGCGGTAGCGTCGTGCAGTATTGCGTGATGCACGACATGGGCGGCGGCGGCGTGAAGATCGGTGCGCCGTATGTGGGCTATGTGCACTCGCCCATCAACCATTCGTGGGATTGCTCGCTGGAGGACTCGAAACGCACCTTGAGCATCACGGTGCGCGACTGCAAGATCACGGGCGGCGGGCGGCTGCATCCGGCCGCGCATGGCGTGTGGGTCGGGCAGTCGTCGTACAACAAAGTCATGTACAACGAGATCAGCGACCTGTTCTACACCTCCGTCTCGCTGGGGTGGACGTGGGGCTACCACGAGCCTTCGCGCGCGCACGACAACGAGGTCGCCTACAACCACATGCACACCCTCGGGCAGGGCGTGCTGTCCGACATGGGCGGCGTGTACACCCTCGGGCGCTCGCCCAACACGACCGTCCACCACAACCACATCCACGACGTTCACGCCTTCGACTACGGCGGCTGGGGACTCTACACCGACGAAGGCTCCACGGGCATCCACCTCTATAACAACCTCGTCTACCGCGTCAAGACCGGCGGCTTCCACCAGCACTACGGCCGCGACAACATCATCGAGAACAACATCTTCGCCTACTCCCTCACCCAGCAGATCCAGCGCACCCGCAACGAGGAACACCTCTCCTTCACCTTCCGCAACAACATCGTCCTGTGGGACAACGACAGCCCCCTGCTCGGCGGCGACTGGGGCGGCGCGAAAGTGGGTACGGCGGACGACGGCAAAGCGACCGAGCGCTACGCCTTCGCGAACAACATCTACTGGCACACATCCGGCAAGGAAACCCTCTTCCCCGGCAACAAGACCCTCGCGCAATGGCAAGACGAGACGGGGCAGGACAAAGGCTCCATCGTGCAAGACCCCCTCTTCGCCGCGCCCGACAAAGGCGACTTCCGCTTCCGCTCCACGGAGGCCATCGGCAAGACCGGCTTCAAGCCCTTCGACGTCATCACCACCACCGGCCCGCGCGAACCCAAAAACCTGCCCAACGTCAAACTCCCCGACGTGCCAAGCAACTACACGAAGGTGGCGCGGGAGTGAATGAATAATGAGGGATAAGGTGGCTCGGGCATTCCTGCCCGAGGGCAAGGCGAAGGCTGAAAGCCCTTGGGAATATCCAATATCCAACAAGGAATATCCAATGTCCAAGTGTGATGCGCTTCGGGATTGTCTCGCGCAGAGGCGCAAAGGCGCGGCGGGGAGGGAATATCCAATATCTAACAAGGAATATCCAATGTCCAAGTTAAATGCGTTGCGAGGAATTGGCTGGGCTGGAGGGCGAGCGTCCCCGCGAGCCGCTCGCAATGGCGTGTTCCTGCGAGTCGCGAAGGGCGAAGCCCTTCCGTATCATAGCGCAGGGCAACGCCCTGTGTATGGGGCATACAACAAAATCAAGGCTGAAAGCCTTGCGTCCTTTTATTCAAGACTTACAGCCTTGAACATTCTTTGCCTCCGTGTCGTAGGGCGTTGCCCTACGCTGTCATCCGCAAGGCCTTTGGCCTTGTGCTTGGTGCCATTGGAAAGGCTGAAAGCCCTTGGGAATATCCAACAAGGAACATTCAACGTCCAAGTAAAATGCGCTTCGGTTTTGTGTCCCAATTGGAGGGCGAGACAGGGGACCCCATTGGCGCGGCGTGTGGCCAATGGGGCAGGAAGCCGTGAAGGAATTGTTAATTATGCATTATAAATTATGCATTATGCATTGGTACAAGGCTGAAAGCCTTCTGTCAGCCGACGCAGGGCGTTGCCCTTCGCTGCTGATATACCCCCTTCGGGGCAAAGAGGCACATGGTGTTACCCTTACAACGAACAAAAGGAGATGTTTATGCCCATGACAAAAAAATGGAGGGGCGCCATACAGAGCGTCATCTGGTGCGTGGTGATAGGGTTCCCATGCTACCTTTTCTTTCTGGAGCTTATCCCCCTCGGCACGTATGTCACCGTTGCCATCATCATCAGCATTGTCGTTTTGAGGGTGATGAAGCGCGTATCGAAAAAATGGAGAATCGCCATCGGTATCATCTGGTTCGGTTTTTTAGCCGTTCTCTTTTTGAATCCCATCAGCCTGGTTGTCATCCCTTTTACAATAAAAACGGCCCAAATGGAAGTCATCACGCTCCGCAAGCCCAAAGTGTATATGCACGTTGGCGAGACGCTTGCCCTCTGCTGCCAGTCGTATCCGTCAGTGCATTCGTTTTTGGAGAAAGATAACTGGGACGTAAACAGTTTTAGTTATGACTGGGTTCCTGAAGGGAAAAACGTCGCATCTGGCAAAGGGCATGGGCAGGTGAAAGGAAACTCCGCGTATCTTGAAATGGGTGGCGGTTTTTATCACTATGGTTACCGTCTAGTGCTAGATGCGGATGTGTCCACAGCTGCCACGAACGTTTGGAACCTCTATCAGTATAGCATAGAAGGGGCAAAGCGCCGCCTCCTCTGGACTTTCCATACGGATGCGACACGGCATTTCACATCCGATGAATTGCTGCAACACCCCGAGCTTCGGATAGAGAAAAAAGAACGGGACGCGCCCGCGCTATCCTCTTTTCCCGTCCTCGTTTCCGCGCCGCTGATCCTCTTCGACGGCGCGTCGCTCGACCGCTGGCAGAAAGCGGATGGCTCGCCCGCGCACTGGAAGCTCGCCGACGGCGCGATGGAGGCCACGCACGGCGGCGACCTCTACACCAAGGAGGCGTTCGGCGACTGCCAGCTTCACGTCGAATGGCAGACCCCGAAGGACGTTGACCCCAACATCATGAACCGCGGCAACAGCGGGGTGATCCTCATGGGGCGGTACGAGGTGCAGGTGCTGGACTCCAACCCGGACACCATCTACGCCGACGGCATCGCCGGATCGTTCTACGGGCAGAACCCCCCGCTCGTGAACGCCTGTAGCGCCCCCGGCGAGTGGCAGACGTTCGACATCATCTTCCGCGCCCCGCGCTGGGAGGGCGACGCCCTCCTGCGGCAAGGCGTCGTCACGGTGTTCCACAACGGCGTGCTGGTGCAAGACCACTGGCCCATCGAAGGCTCGACCGACCACCTGACGCGCGCGCAGCAGCGCCCCCATGCCGACAAACTCCCCCTCGTCCTCCAGTCCCACGCCAGCCCCGTCCGCTACCGCAACATCTGGCTCCGCGAGCTAACGCCCGTGCCTCCGCCCCACGACGAAGAACAGTAGGAGGCATACCCATGGCAACAAAACGGAAACGCTCCCTCACGAGTGGTACTGGCAGTGCTCTCGTTGCGCTAGGCGTCCTCGTCCTGAACCCGTTTAGCCTGATGTTTATTAACGCGCAGTACGCCATCTGTAAGTCGGAGTCCCACATGCGCAAGCCCGAAGTGTATGAGCCCGTCGGCGAGGCACTGGCACTCTACTGCCAGTCCTATCCCTTGTTGCAGGAAATTTTCGGCACGGGGCCTGTTTACTTGGACACCGCATGGCTTCCCGAAAATCTGTCAAGCTTCTCAATACGCGAAGACGCCGCATACGTTATCATGGGTGGCGGTTTTTATCACTGGGGGTACCATCTGTTGTCAGTCAGCCTCAATGGGGGTTATGCGAAGCCCGCTTTGAAAGAGCTCCGTGCCGCCGCCCTCGAAGCGAAACACACACCCGACAAGACCAAGGCATTTGGATGGGTCAACGGTATGCGCATTTTCGACCCCTACGACAACTTCGACATCGAGCGTCTCCTCCAGCGCCCCCTTCCGCACCGTGCGTCCCCGGTAGCCGCCGATGAGAAAAGGATTTCGGAAATCCCCGAGCGGGATTGATTTACTTTGACCTGCGGAATAGGTTATAATGGCGGGCATTATGTTTAAGGGAACAGCTGTCGAGTTGAAGGACGATTTGGTTTTGCGCTGGTCGCGCATACAGGCGCGGGTGCGTGCGGCGGGAGCGGACGCATTGGTCGTGGCGGCGAACGTGAACCTGTTTTATGTGTCGGGGCGGGTGTTCATGGGTCACGCTTACATCCCTGCGGAGGGGGAGCCGTGTTTCTTCGTGCGCCGCCCGTGCGGCTTGAAGGGCGGGCGCGTGTTCGAGGTGCGTAAGGTGGAGCAGATGCCCGACATCTTGCGGGACATCGGTGTGCCGTTGCCGAAGCGGGTGATGATCGAGGATGATGACCTCTCGCACAGCGACTGGGCGCGCCTCGCGGCGGTGTTCGCGGGGAGTGTCGCGGGGAACGGCTCGGCGGTGCTGCGGCAGTGCCGTGCGGCAAAGACGCCGTACGAGGTGCGCGTGATGAAGCTGACGGGGGCGCGGCAGTCGGAGGTCATCCCGCGTTACGCGGCGGTGTTCGAGCCGGGCATGACGGATCAGCAGTGGTCGGTGGAGATGTTCCGCGTGATGCTCCGCGCAGGGGGGCTGGGGCATTTCCGCATCGCGGGCTACACGATGGAGGGTTTCATGGGGACGGTGCTGGCGGGGGACAACGGCGGGGCGGTGTCGCCGTATGACTTCGCGCTCGGCGGGGCGGGCTTGCACCCGTCGCTGCCGGTGGGGCAGAGCGGTGTGCGACTCGCGGAGGGTATGTCTGTGATGGTTGACATCCCCGGTATTTTCTACGGGTACATCACGGATTGCTCGCGCATCTTCGGGGTCGGCAAACTGGCGCAGAAAGCCTACGACGCGCATCAGGTTTCCATCGACATCCGCGAGGCGATCATGGCGGCGGGCAAGCCGGGGGTACGTTGCGAGGACCTCTACGCGCTGGCAGTGCGGATGGCGGAGGAGGCGGGGCTGGCGGACTGCTTCATGGGGCTGGCGCAGAAGGCGAAGTTCGTGGGGCACGGCACGGGCATCGTCATCAACGAGCTGCCCGTGCTGGGGGCGCGGTCGAAGGACGTGCTGGAGGAGGGCATGACGATTGCGCTGGAGCCGAAGTTCGTGATCGCCGGCACGGGTGCGGTCGGCGTGGAGGATACCTTGGTCGTGACCCCCGACGGCATGGAGAACCTGACGCCGTGCGCACCGGAGATTATCACGCTGTGATTTTCAGACAGGACAGACAGGATGATTTTTTTTGACAGGACAGACAGGATTTTTTTTTGACAGGATTGACAGGATTTTTTTTTGACAGGATTAACAGGATTTTTTTTTGACAGGATTGACAGGATTTTTTTGACAGGATTAACAGGATTGCTTCCTTCAAGACACAAACAGAAACTAGAAACTCGCAACTAGAAACTTTTCTTATGACACCCTACTGCCTCAACATTCATAAGACGGATACGCTCGCGGACGTGTGCGCGGCGATTGAGCGCTACACCTGCGCGGTGAAGGCGCGTGTCTCGCCCGACGCGCCGTATCCCGTGGGCTTGCGCCTCTCGGCTCAGGCGGCAACGGAGCTTGCTGACGTGGAGGCGTTGGAGCGGTTTGAAGCGTTCTTGGGTGAGCGTCAACTTTTTGTCACGGGCATCAACGGTTTTCCCTACGGCGCGTTCCACGGTGCGCCTGTCAAGACAGCGGTGTATGAGCCGGACTGGGCGACGCCCGAGCGTTTCAAATACACGCTTGACCTCTCGACCGTGCTGGCGTGTCTCCTCCCGAAAGGCGCGGTCGGCAGCATCTCGACGTTGCCGCTCGCGTACCAGAGCGCGGTGCTGGACGAGACCAAACTCAAAATGTACGTCCGTCAAATCACCATGCTCGCGCTTTATCTGGACACGCTCTTGCGGGAGGAGGGTCAGCACATCGTCCTCGCGATTGAGCCGGAACCGGACTGTATGCTGGAGGACACGGACACGTTCATCAACTGGTTCGAGAACGAGTTCCTCGACGAGGGCAGGCGGTGGATGAGCGCGAGCCGTCGGCGCACGCCCGAGGAGGCGGAGGAGATTCTGCGCCGCCACGTCGGCATCTGTTTCGACACGTGTCATTTTGCGCTGGCGTTCGAGAAGCCGCTCGACGCATTGCACCGCTTTGAACGCGCAGGCATCCGCATCGCGCGTGTGCAGTTGAGCGCGGCCATCCGCGCCACCATCGGCGATGCGTCGCTTGACGCGCTGGGCGCGTTCGTTGAGCCTGTCTATCTGCATCAGACGCGCGTCCGCCCGCCGCGCCGCAGCACGGTCACGCGCTATCCCGACCTCACGGCAGAAACGCTCGCCGCTGTGAAAGCGCACACGGGCGCGGAATTGCGGACGCATTTCCATGTGCCGCTGTTCTGGGAAGGCGACGGTGCGCTCGGCACGACGCACGGGGATTTGTCGCCCGAGTTTTTCGCGCACGTCGCGGCGCAAGGCTACCCGCTCGAAATCGAGACGTACACGTTCGATGTCCTGCCGCCCGCGCTCCGCGCGGGCGACGTGGTCGAGCATCTAGTGAAAGAGACCGAATGGGCTATGGAGAGGGCGGGAAAGAAATGACCGTATGATTTTTAACCACAATAGACACAAGAGTTTTCACAATAGACACAAGAGCAAGAAAGTTGTGTCCATTGTGCATTCCATTGTGTCTATTGTGGTTAGAAAAAATCATGCATCGCCCCCGCGCCCCGGCGGCTACCGCGAGATGTGGCGCATCGCCGCGCCGCTGATTTTGAGCATGGGCGCGTTCACCATCATGCAGTTCTGCGACCGCGTGATGCTCTCGCGCTACAACAGCGTGTCGATCCAAGCCGCGATCCCCGCCGGGGTGCTGGCGCACACGCTCATCTGCCTGTTCCAAGCCATCGCGGGTTACTCGGGGACGTTCACCGCGCACTACTTCGGCGCGAAGCGACCTGACCAGTGCGTACATTCCACCGTGCAGGGGCTGTGGCTCGCGCTCGCCGCATACCCGCTCATCCTGCTCCTGCTCCCGGTCGGTGTCTGGATACTGTCCATCAGCGACCATGCGCCGGGGGTGTTCGCGGAAGAGCTGTCGTACTTCCGCATCCTCATGGTCACGGGCATCGTCGTGCCGCTCAACGCCGCTGTCGGCGGGTACTTCATAGGCACGGGGCGCACGCGAATCAACCTGCTGGCGAGCGTCATCGGGTGTCTGCTCAACATCGGGCTGAACGCGGTCATGATCTTCGGGCTCCTGGGCTTCCCCGAGATGGGCATACGCGGCGCCGCATACGCGACGGCGCTCTCATCGCTCGTGACCTTCATCATCCAGATGATCCTCTTCCTACGCGCCGGGGCCGTGCGCAACTACGTGTCCGCGAAGAACGACCCCGCCGCACGGCGCGCTCATGCGGCATGGCGCATCTGGCGCCCCGACCTGCCGCTGCTCAAACGCATCCTGCGCTTCGGGACGCCCTCCGGCATACAGCTGTTCATGGATCTCGGCTCCTTCACCCTGTTCATCATGCTGACTGGGCGCATGGGCGATGTCGAGCAAGCCGCGAGCAACATCGCCTTCAGCATCAACCACCTCGCCTTCGCGCCGCTGCTCGGGTTCGGGATGGCGGCATCGACCGTCGTCGGACAGCACCAAGGTGCGCGCAACACCCCCGCCGCCGAACGCGCCGGCGGCACCGCGCTCCGCATGGGGCTGATCTACATGACGCTCATCGGCATCACCTTCATCTTCTTCCCGAGGGAATACTTCGTCCTGTTCAACCCGCGCGACGCGACGTTCACTCCCGAAGAGCTGCTGGGCATCGGGCGGCAGATGCTCATCATGGCGACGGTCTGGGGCTTCTTCGACAGCATCAGCCTCATCCTCTGCGGTGCGCTCAAAGGCGCGGGCGACACGCGCTTCGTGATGATCTACATGGGCATCGGCGGCTGGCTCTTCTTCGTGCCGGGGTCGCTTGCGCTCGTGTGGCTGGGGTACGGCATCCTCGCGCTCTGGTACTGGCTGGCGCTCTACGTCTGCCTCTTCGCCATCGGCGTCTGGGTCCGCTGGCACCGCGGCCACTGGAAGCACATCCGCCTCATCCACCACGACCCGCCGCCTTTTTCAGGTTAGATACGGCTCGCTGGCTTCCGCCGCCATGCCGTAGAACGACGACTGCTCCGCTAAGTCCTCATAGTCAACGGCGGCGGATGCGGTCATGAATGCGGTCAGCGTGTCGTAGAGTTTCTCGGGGTCGAGCGCTTCGCATTCCCACACGACCAGCACCTGCCATCCCGTCTGCCACAGTTGCCTGATCGCGGCGTTGTCGCGGGCGACGTTCCGCGCGAACTTCGCTTCCCAGAACTGCTCGCGCGTCGCCGGTTTTTTCCCGCCGACGCGGCAGCCGTGCGCGTGCCAGAAACACCCGTGGACGAAAATCACCTTCTTGTGGCGCGGCAGCACGATGTCGGGCTTGCCGGGCAGACGCTTCGCGTGTAGGCGGAACCGGAACCCCAGCGCATGGAGCATTTGCCGGACAACCTGCTCGGGCTTCGTGTCCTTGCTGCGGATGCGCGACATACACCGATGGCGCTGCTCTGGGGTCATGCAATCCATTTTTGGATTTTAGATTTGAGATTCCGTTGTCTTTATCTCGCGCAAAGACGCAGAGACGCAGAGTTTTTTTAGACAGGATTAACAGGATTTTCAGGATTGTGAATGATATCCATAATCACCTGTTTTCTTTAACCACAATGGACACTATAGAATTCACAATGGACACTATTTTAGAGGCATTGCTATTGTGTCTATTGTGAGACCCATTGTGTCCATTGTGGTTAATCAATCATCTCTCAATATGCGCTCAGCATCTCTTTGATCTGCTTCGTCCCCCAGACGCTCACCTCGTCGATGACGCAGTTGGGCGGCACGTCCACGCAGTGTACGAGCGTGCGCGCGAAGTCCTCGGCCACGGGGTAGCCGTCCATCCAGCCGTCGTCGATTTTCGCGTTCGCGCAGAAGTTCGTCCGCGCCGCGCCGGGGATGAAGCAGGTGGCCTTGCCGCCCCACGCCTCCATCTCTTTGTGCAGGCAGCGCGTGAAGCCGACCATGCCCGTTTTGGCCGCCGTATAGACCGCCCAGCTGGGCCACGCGAAATGCGCGCACGCGCTGGAGACGTTGACGATATGCCCGAACCCGTTTTGGCGCATGGCGGGAACCACCGCGCGCGCGCCCTTCATGATGGAGGTGAGGTTGGTCTCGATGACGGCGTTGAAGTCCGCGTCCGTCATCTCCTCCACGGGCGCGATCTTGATGCCGCACCCGTGGTTGTTGATCAGCACGTCAATCCTGCCGAACGCCTTCAGCGTCTTTTTGACGACGGCGGCCCAGTCCTCGCTCTTCGTCGCGTCGGCCGCGACGGCGATCCACGTGCCGGGCGCCAGCCGCTTGCCGACGGCTTTGAGGGTTTTGAGCGTGCGCCCGGTCAGCACGAGTTTCGCGCCCATCTCGTTGAGCATGCAGGCGGCGGCCTCGCCGAAGCCCGACGACGCGCCGGTGACGATGACGACTTTATCCTTCACATAATGCTTCATCGCGCAACCCTCACTTCGCCAGCTCTTCGAGCCTCGCCTTCACCGCCTCCGCCCAGATCGCGTAGCCCTTGTCGCCGGGGTGGAGGGCGTCGCCCATGATGTCTTTGGGGAGCGTCGCGCCGTCAGTGTCGAGGAAGCGCGCGCCGATGTCCATGAAGAACACGCGCTTGTTGTCCGCGAGCGTGGGGACCATCGCGTTGGCAATCGAGTTGCGCACCCGTCCCTCATCCGCCGCCGTCGCGCCGCGCGGGAAGATGGCCAGCAGGAGGACCTTCGTGTCGGGCGTTTTCTCGCCCAGCTTCTGGATGACGGTCTTGATGCCCTCGAACGTGTCCTCGGGCTTTTCCTCCTGACGGTTGCGGTGCCCCGTGTTGTTGGTGCCGATCATCAGCATGATGACCTTCGCGTTGATTTTTTTCCAGTCGAGGTTTTCGACGACCCACACCGTCTGCTCGGTGCGGTCGCCGCCGAAGGAGATGTTGACGATCTTCATGTCCGGGAAATGCTTGTCGAGCCTCCCGTCCCAGCCGTGCGTGATGGAGTCGCCCATAAACACGAACGGGCATTCGCCCTTTTCGGCCTGCGCCTTCCGCTCCGCAAAACGGTTCTTCCACCACTCCTCGCCCTCGCGGCTCTTCGCCGTTGTCGAGAGTTCGCTTGCAAGACCGCTCCCCGCGAGGGCGGCGCCCATAACATAAGCACAAACTAAGTGACGCATAATCATCCTTTCTGTTAAGTGAGAATTAATTCCATTACGAGAGATTGTTGAGCTTGCGCACAACCCATTCGATCGTGAGGAGGGCGATGAGGAGGGAGAGAACGAAGACGCTCTGCCAGAGGGAACGGTATTCGAGCTTGGTCTCGCGGCGGTCGGTGGCGCGGAGCTCTTGCAGGGCGGCGTCAATCTCGGCTGGGGGGCCGTAGCGACCGCCGCTGAAGCGGGCGAGCGATTTCAGCGCCTTGTCGTTAATCGGTTTCAAGACCAACTCTTGCGAGGTCGAGCGCACCGCGAAAAGGCAGGGCGAGGAGGCGATCTTCTTGCCGTCAACCTCGACCGTGGCGACGGCCTTGTAGTTGCCGGGTTCGGAGGGGACGAACTCGGCCAGATAGCCGGGGATCTCGCCGCCGCCAGCGGTCTGGAGCGTGCGGCTGGTCATGTCGAGCGGGATCTCGCGGTCGGAGGGCGTGGTGACGACGCACTGCACTTTCCAGCTCCTGCTCCGCTGGGCCTCGGAGGGCGGGATGACGAGGCGGCCTTGCAGCACGGCGGGATCGCCGACGGCGATAGTCCCGGCGTCCGTGAAGAGTTCGAGGTAGTATTGGTCCATCTCGCTCTCGGCGGGGGACATCCATTGGATAATCTGCTTCCAGAAACTCTGGAAGGGCTTTGCCTCGCCGAGTTCGAAGTTCCAGCGCCAGAGGGAGTCGGTGAGGACGGTGAGGACTTTGCCTTGGCCGTAGATGCGCGAGACGAGGATGGGCTGCGCCCCCCTGTCGGTCGCGGCCTCGACGAGGGCCTGCGCGCCGCCGGAGAGGCTTGCGCCGGTGAAGACGGAGAGGACGGGGGGGAGCTCGGCGGGCATGTCGGGGTTGTTGGCGAGCGCGGGGTGGGCGCGGCCTTCGGCTGTCCATGCGACGTTGAACTTGCCTTCGATGGCGGGCGCGCCGGTGCGGGTGAAGGGGAGGAGCTTGACGAGGTCGGTCTTGACGATGCCGCTCTCGCCCCAGAATTTCGCGCCGCCGAGGAGGATGAGGCTGCCGCCGTTCTCGACGAAATCGAGGATGGCGGCGATATGCTCGGGGGTGAAGGCGTTGGACTCGAAGTCGCCCAGGATCACGATTTTGTTGAGGCGGAGCTGGTCGGCGGTGAGCTCGAAGGTGAGGCCTTGGCTGTCGCCGTAGGCGACCCATTCCTTGGTGCCGGGGACCCTGCGGTTGGGAATCTGGAAGAAGGCGAGCGGGGTGATGTCTTTGTTGGCGAAGAGCACGCGCGTGAGGAAGCGGGTCTCTTGGCGGGGCGAGTCTTCGAGGAGAAGGACGCGGTTACGCGCGTCCAGCACGTCCACGGCGACGGCCATCTCGTTGTCGTTGGTCTGCACCTCGCCGGGGAGGATGGGGATCCGCACGGTGTAGATTTCGGTGGCGACCTCGGGGTGGGAGAGCTTGAACTGGACTTCGCGGCTGCCGCCCTCGGGGGGGATGGTGACGGCGATCTTCTCTTGCTCCTTGCCGTCTTTGAGCAGGAGCACGGGGAAGGGCTCGCCCTTGCCGCCTTGGCCGGCGACGGTGACGGACATGGCGGTGTCCCAGCCGACGATGGCGCGGCGGGGGGTGTCCACGCTCTCGATGCGCATGTCGGGGGTGTCGTCGGGTTCGCCGGGGGCCTCGAGCTCGACGACGTAGAGCGGCGCGCCCCAGCTGGCCTCAGCCCAGCTGTCTTTCTTCTCGCGCGTGTCGATGCCGTCGGAGAGCACCAGCACGCCGGCGATCTCTTGGCCGCGCAGGGTGTCGAAGAGGCGGTTGAGGCTGAGGTTGAGGTGCGTGCTGCGGCCGTCGGGGACAAGGGCGCTGGCCTCCTCGAGCGCGACGGGGGTCTCGAGGTCAGCGTGGAACGGGTACACCTGCACGATGCACTTGTTGCGGACGGACTCGGTCCACTTCATTTTCAGCACGTCCTGGGCGGTGTTCCAGCGCGTGGCGGTGCGCCCTTCCTCGAACGTCTGCGACATGGAGGAGGAGCGGTCAATCAGGATGACGAAGCGCGACTTGATGAGCATGGTCAAGGAGCTCTTGCGCCCGGGAATCAGCAGTATCCAGAACAGGAGCGCGAGGAACAGGAGGCGCAGCGCGACGAGCACGCCGCTGACGACGTTGCGCGGCAAGTAACGCCACGAGGTCCACGCGACCGTGGCCAGCGCCAGCACCAGCGCAACGAGTATCGCGCCGGTGGACACCTTGTGCTCAAAAATCCATTCTGCCATGGGCGTCATGAGATGACCACCTTTCCTGCGAGATCGACTGACATTTTTTCGATGGCTCCTGTCTTCTGCCGTAAGATGCGGTTGGCGTACCACCATTCGATGAGCGAGAGGATGAGCGCCAGCCAGAAGAAGAGCTCGGTGAGCTGGCGCCCGTTGCGGTATTCCTCAATCTGGCGGAGGAGCTCATCGGGGTCTTGCGCGGTGATCAGCCTGCGGAAGCCCGTCCACTCGTGCAGCTGCGGCACGGTCGCGGGCGCGAGGTAGGACTCGGTGCGGTCGGCGTTGACGGCCAGCACGGGTTCCGGCTCGCCGCCGCCTTTGGCGCGCAGGTAGATGCCCGGCTCAGTCAGCTCCTCGATGACGAACGTGCGGTTGCCGCTGTCCTTGATGGGGAGGATCGCGCCGGAGGGCCCGGTGATGATGTCGTCCTCGCGGTAGTTGGGGATGGACTCGTTGACGAGGATGTTCGAGCCGAGATAGACGCTCGGGGGCTGGATGGCCGCGCCCGCGCCGAGGCGGATGAGCTGGTGGACGATCGGCAGGAAGAAGGCGGTGATGGGCAGCGAGCTCCACTCGCGGTCCGCGCCGACGGCGAACTGGAAGATGCGCCCGCGCCCGAACGCGCGACCGAGCATGAAGGGCGTCTCGTTCGCGCCGGCCACGGCCGTGATTAGCACCGCAGCGCCCTCCGTGAGCGCCCCGAACGACTGCACGCGCTTCAGCGCCAGCGTGGGGATCGTGCCGGCAGGAAGGTTCATGGAGAACACGACCACCTGCTCCTGCTGCGGCGGCACGCGGCGGAGCTGGCGCGTGGAGAAGTCGATCGGCACGTTCTCAATCTCCTGCGGCTGCGCGGGGAGGATGCTCATGCCCGAGTAGGCGGACGCATCCGCGCGGTCGCCGGGGAAGACGATGGCCACGCCGCCGGTCTTGACGTACTCCTCAATCTTGATGACGGCCTGCCCGGAGAGCGGGAACGCATCGCACAAGAACACGGCCTGGAAGTCGCGCAGGTCAACGCCGTCGAGCTCCTCCGGCTCGACTTGGCGGATGCTGTCGTCCGCCGCGCCCGGCGCGAGCGCGGCCTTGAGGAAGCGCGTGGACTCGTGCGGGCCGACCACGAGCGCGGGCAGCTGCTGGCGGACGCGCAGGAGGAAGAGGAACGTGTCATCCTCCGGGAGCGCGTCCTGCGGCGTGGTGACCTTGGCGATATGCACGCCCGGCTCGAGCCCGCCGACGATGAACTCGACGGAGGAGGCGGTGTCCGCCTCAGTCATCAGGTCGCGGCGGCCGCGGTTCTGGCCGTCCACCTCCAGCCCGACGGTCAGCTGCTTCGCGGGGCCGGAGCGCGCGACGCTCACGTTGACGCGCGCGGTCTGGCCCGCCAGCAGGAGGTTGGGCGTGACCTTGACGCTGAAGGGGCAGGCGTTGTCGGGGTACTGCGCACCGGCGGCGAGGATGAAGAGGGAAATCTTGTTGCGCTGCTCAGGGGTGAGGTTGTTTTTCGTTGCCGCGGCGCCCGCGGCGGAGGCGTCCTGCTCCTGTCCCATCGCGTCACGGAAGCCATGCCACGGGAGGGCCTGGCCGTCCGTCAGGACGTAGATCTCTTTCTCGCGCGGGTCCTTCTGCTGCTCGAGCGCGTTGACGGCAAGCTTGATGGCCTCGTCGAGGCGCGAGCTTTTCGGCATTGTCTCGCGCGAACGGATGGCCTGCGCGACGGTGGCGTGCTCGGTGGTCATCTCGATGACGGTCTCCGGCGTTTCGGACGCGAGGAACACGCAGACGCGGTCGCCGTGGAGCAGGCCGTTCACGATGCGGACGGCGGTCTCCTTGCAGATGTCCCAGACCTTGGCGCGCTCGAGCTCATAGTTCATGCTGTAGGAGGCGTCGAGGATGATGGCGATGTCGCGGTTGGAACGCGTGAGGAGGGACGAGTCGTTTGTGCTGGAGCGCAGCACCGGGACGGCGAACGCGAGCGCGATCGTGACGACGAGCAGGGTGCGCAGCAGCCAGAGCAAAAAATTCTCGAAGCGGACGCGGCTGGAGGAACGGCGCTGGGCGGCCTTCAAGAAACGCAGGGTCGGGAACGGCGTGACCACGGTGCGGCGGCGCTGGAACATGTGGAGCATCAGCGGTATGGCCGCCGCCGCGAGCGCCCAAAGGAAAATCGGATTGACGAAGGGTACCATGCCGTACTAGCCCTCTCCTTTCAGTTTAACGTGTCCCCGTCCGCAAGCAGCCCGCGCAACACCCGTTGCCCTTGGCCCTGCGACTTCCTTTAATACAAGTGATTTAATTAGTATAGCACGGAGGGGGCGGCACTGTCAACGGGGGGCGGGCGGACAATAAACTATTTTTACAGCGCCTCCCGTTTCTTTCGCGGAGCCCCGGCGTTGCCCACCTCAGCCTTCAGTGTGCACTCGGTTTGCCTTCCGTATCTTCAACTTCCACGTAATGGCTCAAACGGTTTGCGCTGTTGACGCGGTTGGAGCAACATGATAAAGTTATTCCCAAATGAAAAGCCAATGCGCCTTATTCTGCTTTGCGTGTCTTTCGCTTCTCTCGCCTGGCGCTCACGCCGAGGAGACGCTTGCGGAGCGTTTCCAGGATTTGCCGGGCTCGGCGCGGGGGCCGGATGCGGTGCTGCGCGTTGACGCGCTCGACGCGGACACCGCGCTCGAACGGCTCGGGCAGCTCGCGGGCATGGGCTTCGGCGGCGTGCTGCTGTCCCTCTCAACCGCAGACGACGACGCATGGGGCAAACTCACGAAACTCGTGAGCCGCGCAAGCGAGCTTCGCATGGAGGTCGGCATACAGGATTTCCGCCTGTCCGCCGACGAGGCCGTCAACGTGTTCGACGGGAAAGCGCTCGCCCTGCACAATAACAAACTGCTGGCGGGCCTGCAGACGCGCCTCGGCAACCATTACGGCAAGGCGCTGACGTGGCTCTTGATGAAAAGCCCCGCGACCGCGAGCGCCCGCCCGCCTGACCTCGAAGCGCTTTTCTTCGCGCGGACAGGCTTCCGCCTCGCGCCCCTCCTGCCCGCGCTGGACGGGCAGGATATCGACGGCAACATCCCTGCCGCGTATGTCCGGGAACACGCCGCGCGCGTCACCGCCGACGCATGGCGCGACCGCTTCGCGGGGCAGGCGCGGGACCTCATACAGGAGGCGGGGCTGGAGGCGGGCATCATGGCGGGCGAACTGCTCATGCCCCCCGAGGACGCCGCCGCATATTTCATGCGCCCCGTGCTGCCCGGCTGTTCAACGTCCGCAACCGAGCGAGCGGCCAACAAGCGCATCGCCAAAGGGGCGCACGCCGCCGCGCGGCACAACATCATGGGGTTCCTGCCGCTGGAGCGCGTGCAGCCCGTTACCGCGCCGACGCAGTTCGCGTGCAAGCACGAGATGGACAGGCTTTTCATGGACGGCGCGACGCGCCTCTTGCTCGACAGCGGCGCGACGGCATGGCAGGACGAGACCCTCTTCACGGATGCCGACACAGCTTGCCTCTACGCCCGCCGCTGGCAATTCGTCCTCATGCAGAGCGGGCCGCTGAACGTGCCGAGCATCATCTGGGACACGAAAGAGACGGGCGTCGAGATGCTCGCCTTCGCACGTGGAAGCACCCGCGAACACATCTATTGCCTCGTCAACGACACCCCGAACGGCGGCAGCGTCACGGGTGTATTCCCCGAGAAACTTCACGGTGCGCCCCCTGAATACTGGAGCCCCGAGAACGGCGAAATCATCCCCCTCGCCGCCGCCGTACCCATCGGCGGCACACAGACGTCCATCCGCCTCTTCGTCGAGCCCTACGCCGCATTCTTCGTGGTATTCAGGCAACCGCAGCCTTAGTAACCAGTTCATAGCATAGGCCTACACATGCGATTATTCCAACATCCCGCAGCGTGCTAAACATGAGTAACCGTCGGTAAAATACAGATTTCACGATGGAGGGCGAGCGTCCTCGCGAGCCGTTAGACGCATTGCGGCTCGCGGGGGCGCTCGCCCTCCCGGATATGTAATGACGATAGGACAGGTTTAATTGGAGGAGAGGATGATTATCC